>CAMNKK010000022.1 GCA_946542235.1 uncultured Clostridia bacterium
GCTCAGCTCGGTCTTCGCGGCCAGAGCGGCTACCAGTTCACCTTTGTTCATCACAAATAACCTCCTTGGGTTTTTATTGCTTCCCCAGTATACCCAATTCCCGTTTTCTGTCAAGCTTTTTCCGAAAATCATTTTGTCTTCCGGGCGTTCCGCCGCCGCTTTCCGGCGGCGCCCTCAGCCCATTCTGCCCGTGAGCTTCGCCAGGCAGGCATACAGCCGGTCCGGTTCGATGGGCTTGAACAGATGCGCGTTCATCCCCGCCTGCAGGGACCGCTCCACATCCTCGTCAAACACGTTGGCCGTCATGGCAATGATGGGAATCCGCCCCGCGTCCTCCCGCGGCAGGGCGCGGATGGCCCGGGTGGCGTCCAGCCCGTCCATCAGCGGCATGCGCACGTCCATGAGGATCGCGTCATAGTAGCCCTGCCCGCTGTCCCGGAACATCTGCACGGCCCTTTCGCCGTTTTCCGCCCGCTCGGACGCCACGTCCTCCAGCTCCAGCAGATCCGCCAGGATTTCCGCGTTCTGGTCCACGTCCTCCGCCATCAGGATCCGGAGGCCCGCCAGGCATCCCTCCGCCGGGGGCATCTCCCCCTCGGCTTTCCCGGCCTCCTCCTTCCGGTCGGAGGGGCGCAGGGAAACGGTGACCGTAAAGGTGCTGCCCTTTCCCTTCTCGCTTTCCACCCGGATGTCCCCGCCCATCATGGTCACGAAGTTCCGGGTGATCGCCATGCCCAGGCCGCTTCCGCCGTAGCGGTTTGTCGAGGTGGCGTGCTCCTGGGAAAAGGCCTCGAAGATCTTCGGGATGAATTCCGGATCCATGCCGATGCCGGTATCCTGCATGATGAACCGCAGGGTGCACCGGTCTCCCTCCGCGGCGGTTTCCGCCGCGGTCAGGGTCACCTGCCCCGGCGGGTTCGTGAACTTGACCGCGTTCCCCAGAATGTTGATCAGCACCTGCTTCAGCTTCATGTCGTCGCCGATGTACCAGTCCCTCAGGGAGCCCTCCGTCCGGCATTCATAGCGGAGCCCCTTGTCCTGGCACTGGCCGCCGATCATGATGCCGACCTGGTCCAGCATCTCCCGGAAGGAGAATTCCTCCTCCTTCAGCACCATCCGCCCGGATTCGATCCGGCTCATATCCAGGATGTCGTTGATGAGCCCCAGCAGATGCCTGGCGCTGGCGCCGATCTTTTCCAGCTGGTCCCGGGTCTGGGGCTGCAGGTCCGGGTTGCGCAGGGCGATATTGTCCAGGCCGATGATCGCGTTCATCGGCGTGCGGATCTCATGGCTCATGTTGGAGAGGAAGCTGGTCTTGGCCTTGCTGCACTCCTCCGCCAGGGCCTTTTCCACCTCCGTGCGCCTTTCCCGCTTCTGGATCTGGGCATAGATTTCCAGCAGGATGACCAGGGCCGCCACGATCAGGATCATCTGAATCCAGTTGCTGGTGCTCATGGTCCCGTCCACCCGGTCCAGCTCGTCCTGCAGGTAGGCCATGGTCGGCCGGGTGGCGGTGGAAACGATGTCCACCCCCTCCTCCTGCAGCCTTTCGGTATAGTAGCTCTGGATCTCGATGATGGAATTTTCCATGGCCCGCTCGGAATTCTGGCGCATCCAGACGCTGGAGGTAAACACGATCAGCGCCAGCAGCACGACCCAGGCCACGATGGACCGGCCCAGCCGCCCCTCCCGGTCCCGCCGGAGGATCACCCGGAAGGCCACGAAGCCGAGGATGCCCCAGGCCGCCAGGATCAGGTAGGATTCGGTGGACAGGGTCTTGACGGAGGTCAGGTTCGGAATCAGGAATTCCGCCGCGAAAAACACGGAGGCGATCAGCCCCGCCAGGCTCAGCGCCATATAGAGCCGGCTCTTTTCCCGCCGCGCCGTCTTCCAGGCGGCCGCGGAGGTAAAGGCGTAGGCGATGGTGGCCCCGACGGTCGTCACGTCGACGATCCAGCTGATGGCCGTCCTGCCGAAGAAGGGCAGCACGGCGGACACGGCCAGGATGCACAGGATGGCGTGCCGGGGCGCCTGGTTTTTGTCCCGCCTGCCGATCCATTCCCCCAGCAGCCCGTCGTCGGACAGGGAGCACAGGAGGCGGCTCAGGGCGGTATAGTTTCCGATCAGGCCCGTAAAGATCGCGCCCAGCGCCGCGCATCCCAGCAGGATCCGCCCGGCGGTGCCCAGGGCCCGGTCCGCCGCGAAGAAGGCAGGCTGGGAGGCGATGCCGGAATAGCTGTCCAGCCTGGCCGTATAGTCCTCCCAGGTTTCGCAGCCCTCCGGAAGCGCGGTCACGGACAGCAGGGTCAGCAGCGTATAGGCCGCCGCGGCCAGGGCGATGGCCAGGGCCAGGATCCGGAAGGTCCGCCGGAGGGAAAACCGGCTTTCCGGCGCGGAATGGGAGATGGATTCAAAGCCGACATAGGCCCAGGGGGCCAGCGCCAGGATGGTCAGGGTGCCCCCGGCCCCCTTATTCCCCGAAAACGCCGGGGAAAAGAGCCCGGCCCCCTCCGCCGGATGAAGCCGCGCGGCCAGAAAGCATCCGCCGATGCCGGCGAGCATCACCAGGGCCAGCCCCAGCTGAACGCCCGCGGCGGCCCGCCTGTGCAGGCACACGGCGGCCCCAATCACCAGGGCGCCGAGCGCCAGCAGAATTTCTCCGAGATAAATATGGAATCCGGCGACCTCATAGTGAAAGCCGAACCGGAACATGTCTCCCAGCAGCGTCCGGGCAATCAGGGGCAGCGCCGTGGCGTTGGCCCAGATGATCGCCACATAGGTCAGGATCAGGAACCAGGCGCTGATAAAGCCGTGGTCGTATCCGAAGCATTTCTTCGTATAGGTATAGGTGCCTCCGGCGTCCGGATACCGGTTCATCAGATAGTGATAACTGGCCGCCGGCAGCAGCATCACGGCTCCGCCCAGGCAGATGCCCAGCGCCGTTCCCAGCGGGCCGGCCACGGGAAGAAAGGTGGTCCCGGGCATCACAAAGGCGCCCCAGCCCACGGCGCATCCAAAGGCAAGGGCCCAGGCGCCCGCGCCGGAAAGATACGCGCGGCCGTCCTTCGGCCCGGAATCCCGTTGAGTCATGGTATCAAACCTCTTTTCTGCGCGTCCCGGATGCCCCGTCAGCCTTCCTCATACTTCCGGATTTCCTCCGCGGTCGTCCGGTACATCTCCCCGATCCGCCGGATCCGGTCCGCCACCTCCCCGTCGGAAAGCCGGCGGCCGGTGCCCGGGCGGAATTCATCGGCAAGCTCCGACGCGGCCTCCGCCATGCGGGTCAGCCCCAGGTTTGCGCAGACGCCCTTCATGGCGTGGGCGGCCTCAAACAGCTCGTTCGGGTCCGGGCTCTTCCCCGCTTCGAGGACCCGGTCGATCACGCCGCTCGTCGTCAGCTTGCGGATATGCTTGTCCAGCAGCTTGTCCATGCGCAGCACGCGGAGCGCCTGCTCGTAATCTCCGCCGATCTTTCCGTACAGCTCCTGAATCGTCATTGCGCCTTCTTCCTTTCCGTTCCGATTTCCTGCCGGATCAGCTTCTCAAATTCCTCCGCGGGCAGGGGCCGGGAGAAATAGTATCCCTGCACCAGGTCGCATCCGGCCTCCTTCAGGAGGGACAGCTGGGCGAAGCTTTCGACGCCCTCCGCCACCACCTTCACCTTCAGGAATTTCGCCATGCCCAGAATCAGCTTCACCAGCTGGTAGTCCGTTTCGCTCTTTTCAATGTTCCGGACGAACTTCATGTCCATCTTCAGCACGTCCAGCGGCATTTCCGACAGCATGTTCAGCGAGGAATAGCCGGATCCGAAGTCGTCCATCTCCACCTCGAAGCGGCTGGCCCTGAGCCGGCGGATCAGCTCCAGCAGGCCCTTGGCGTCATCCGTATAGGCCGACTCGGTCACCTCCAGCTTCAGCTCCCCGTAGTCCAGCCCGTTCTCCTCCACCAGCCGCACCAGCCGCTCCTGCAGGCGGGGATCGAAGAGGTCCGCCCGGGAGACGTTCACGGAGACCGGCAGCCGGAAGCCGTATTTCCGCTTCCATTCGGCCACCTGTCCGGCGGCCTCCCGCCACACGAAATTGTCGATGTCGCTGATCATGCCGTTGCGCTCAAACAGCGGTACGAACGCCGCCGGCGAAATCATCCCCAGCTCCGGATGCTTCCACCGGATCAGCGCCTCGGCGCTGGCCAGCCGGGGCGGATCGCACTGAATGTCGTATTTCGGCTGATAGTAGACCTGGAACTGCCTTTTGCCGATGCCGGAGCGCAGCCCGTTCAGCAGCCGCTGGTTCATCAGCTCCCGGGCCCGCATCTCATCGTTGTAGATCATCAGGGGATGCTGGTAGTCTCCCCGCACCAGATTGCAGGCCGCCCGGGCCCGGTCAAACTGCAGCGTCGGCTCCAGGTCCTCCTGCCAGGGCTGAACGCCCATCCGGAGATGGATATGCGCCCCGGGAGAAACGGCGTCGGCCGCGCTCTGGAACCGGTCCAGCAGCGCCCGGTAGTCCGGCTGGTGAAGGCAGCAGATGGCAAACCGGTCGGATTCGTACCGGCTGGCGATGCCCTTCGTCTCCTCGAGAAAGGCCCGTACCCCGCCGCCCAGGGCCTGCAGCACCGCGTCGCCGAAGGCGCGGCCGTGCAGGGCGTTGACGTTGTGGAACTGCTCGATGTTCATCACGATGGCGTCCGTATGCAGCTCCGGATGGAATTGGAAGATCCGGTTGACATACTCCGTGAAGAAGTTCCGGTTGTACAGCCCCGTCAGGGCGTCAAATTCCGCCGCCTGGATGAGCTTTCTGCCCTCGTTCAGCTCGATGATCCGGCCCACCCGGGCCAGAATGACCTCGGGGGTGTCGAAGGGCTTGGTGATGAAATCCGCCGCCCCCATCTGCAGCGCCTTCAGCTCCGCGGTCTTTTCCGCCGTCAGCACGATGATCGGAACCTGCCGCAGCGCCTCGTCCGCCTGCACCCTCCGCATGACCTCGAACCCGTCCATCACCGGCATCCGCAGATCCAGCAGCACGATGGAGAGCGCGTCGAGGTGCTCCCGCATCATTTCCAGCGCTTCCTGCCCGTTCTCCGCGCAGATAATGCCGTATTCCTCCCCCAGGATCACTTCCAGCGCGTCCCGGTTGATTTCCTGATCGTCCACCACCAGCACCAGCTGGGGCCTCCGGATTCCCCCGGACTTAATCATTCGATCCTCCCTCTTTTCCCGGCTCCTGCGCCTTTCCGATCCATTCTCTCAGGGTTACATACATCTGCTCCGCGTCCGCCGGCTTGACCAGGTGGGCGTTCATCCCGGCCTCCAGGGACTGCTGGATATCCGTTTCCGAGGAGTTGGCCGTCAGCGCGATAATGGGAATGGTCTTCGCGTCCGCCCGGTTCAGGGCCCGGATGCGGCGGGCGCACTCCATCCCGTCCATCACCGGCATCCGCAGATCCATCAGCACCGCGTCATAATAGCCCGGCCCGGAGCTGCTGAAGAGGTCCAGGGCCGCCTGGCCGTTCTCCGCCCGCTCGCTCTCCGCCCCCTCCAGCTCCAGCAGGTCCGCGGCGATCTCCGCGTTGTCCTCCACATCGTCGACGATGAGGATCCGCCGCCCCTGCAGGGAGAAGGCGTCCGGCTCCTGATCCGCGCCGGCGGGGGCCTTCTCCTCCTCCGCCGGGAAGCAAAGCGTCACCGTAAACTCCGTCCCCCTGTTTTTCTCGCTCGTGACGGAGATCTCCCCGCCCATCAGCTCCGTCTTCTGCTTTGCGGCGGGAAGGCCCAGGCCGCTGCCGCCGAAGCGGTTCGTATAGCTTCCGTCCTCCTGGGCGAAGAGCTCGAACACCTTCGGCAGAAATTCCGGCGCGATGCCGATGCCCGTATCCTTCACCCGGAAGCGCATCCGGCATCCCTTCTCCCCGGCGTCCTCCGGCTTTTCCGCGATGAAAAGCACCTGCCCCGGCGCGTCCGTAAACTTGACGGCGTTGTCCAGCAGCGCCAGCAGCACCTGCTTGAGCATCATCGCGTCCCCCCGGACGCGCTCCGGCAGCCCCTCCGCAATTTCCGCCCGATAGGTCAGCCGCTTCTCCCCGCACATGGTTTCGGCGATGGCGCTGACCTGGCCGACCGCCTCCTCCAGGGAAAAGATCTCCTGCCGGGCCGCGATCCGGCCGGATTCCATGGACTGCATCTCCAGAATATTGTTGATCAGCCCCATCAGGTGCCGGCCGCTCCGGCCGATCTTTTCCAGCTGGTCCCTGGTTTCCGGCGCCAGCTCCGGATTCTTCAGCGCCAGCGAGTCCAGCCCCAGGATCATGTTCATGGGGGTCCGCATCTCATGGCTGATGGAAGCCAGAAACGCGTTCTTTTCCCGGTTGGTCTCCTCCGCGGCCTTCAGCTCAACCTCCAGCTGCTCGCTCTCGATGATCCGGCCCGTAATCCGGTCCAGCAGGATATACACGATCTGCACGAAGATGCTTCCGCCGAAAAGAATGCCGCTGATAATCCAGTCCACCTTTCCGAAGACGGCCACCAGCAGATATCCCAGCAGGAACATCAGCAGCAGGAAAATCGGGATATAAAGGATCCGCACCTCCCCGTTCATCCCGGCGCGGCTTTTCATCTTCCGCGCGAAGCGGACGAATCCGTAAATGTTATAGACCATCAGCCCGGCGCCCAGATATACGAGAATATAGGGAAAAATCTGCATCAGGAAGACACCCCCTGTCCTTTATCCAGTTTGCGGGCCCCCACTCCCCCGTCTCCGCAGAAAAGCCAACCCGTTTCTGTAGAAATCCGGAAGCGGCCTGCGGGTATCGGAAAGTGATGGAAGAAAAAAAGAAACCTGGCACCGCAGATTATATCATGCGCCCCCGGAGAATGCAAGAACGGCGGCGGCGCAAATCCCGCCCCCATCAAGCCCGCAGACCGCCTGAACGCAAAAAAATATGCCCCGGTTCCGGAGCATATTCCCCTGGTCCTGTCCGATTCGTTCCGCCTGCGCGCCGCGGCCTTCCCCGTTATTCCTCCGCCGGGGTCTCCTCCAGCGCCATCTGAATGATTTCCAGCATGGTATCCTTGTCCAGCGCGCCCTCGACATAGCCAAGCACCGTCCCGTCCGGCCGGATCATCCAGGTCGCCGGAAAGGCGCCGGTGCTGTACAGGCTGAAGATTCCCCCGGTCCGGTCCATCAGCACGGGATAGGTCCATCCGTGTTCCTGCAGGAACCCGATGATCCCCTGCTCATCCATGGTATCCTGGGTGCCGGGAGCGGCCAGCCCCATGATCGCCACCCTGTCCCCGTTTTCCCCCAGCTCGTGGTAGATCTCCTCAATCTCCGGCATCTCCTTCAGGCACCAGGGGCACCAGGTCGTCCAGAGGTTCAGGAAAACGGCCTTCCCCCTGTAGTCCGAAAGCTTGTGCTCGTTTCCGTACTGGTCCGTCAGGGTAAAGCCCGGGGCGGGCTGTCTCTCTTCCTCCTCGGCGCAGGCGGAAAGGGACATCACCAGCAGCACCGCTGCCAGGATCGCCGACAGGAAAGCAGCTCGTCTTTTCATGAAAAAATTCCTCCTGCATATTCTTTTCCGGACGCCTCCGCGGTCCGGGGCATCCGTTCCGGTGGATTCATTCTACCGTTTTCTCCGGGAAAGATCAAGCGTCTTCCCGCGGTCTCCGGAAGGATCGGGAATTGTGTTTTCCGCGGAATCGGGATATAATAGCGGGCGTATGATGCTGAACGGATTGGGGTTGATTGGAATGATCAGAGAAGTCAGAATTCAGAGCGTCCCGGATCTTCTCCCGCTGCTGACGGAGCAGGAGTACCGGCCCGATCTGGACCGGAACCGCAGCTCCTATCTCTACCGCGGCATGCCGAATCTCGATTTCAAAATGGTGACCAGCCTCTCCCGGAACTGCAAGCACCTGCAGAAGACCCTGGAGCCCGCCATCCTGCAGAACTTTGCCAAGTACGCGGTGCGGCAGGATCCCTATGTCAGCCGGAACATCTGGCAGTGCATGATCACCGGGCAGCACAACGGGCTTCCCACCCGCCTGCTGGACTGGAGCCAGAGCCCGCTGGTGGGGCTGCATTTCGCCGTCACGGAGGAAAACCTGGAGGCCATGGAGGATCATGACTGCATGGTCTGGCGCATCGACATGCAGGAGCTCTACAGCCTGCTGCCGGATCGGTACCGCAGCGCGGTGCACCGGACCCAGAGCACGATTTTCAATATCAAGATGCTCGCCGGCATCACGGAGTCCCTGGAGCAGTATGACCGGGACATGGGGGATCAGGCCATGGTCATCATCGAGCCCCCCAGCACCAATGACCGGATCATCAACCAGTATTCCTTCTTCTCCATCGTCCCCACCGACATGACGGACATCGAGGGCTTCCTGGACCGCCGGACCGAGCACACCGTCAAGTACATCGTGGACCGGCATCTGAGATGGCGGGTCCGGGACATGCTGGACCAGCTGAACATGAGCGAGCGGATCATTTACCCCGGCCTGGACGGCCTGAGCAAATGGATCGCCCGGCATTATTACGTGAAATGAAAAAGATATCCTGTCTGCTTCCCCTCCTGCTCCTGTGCCTCGCCCTGCCCTTTTTCTCCGCCGCGGCGGATGTGGTGATCAGCGAGGTCATGGCCAGCAACGGGTATTTCGAAAACGGCCACGCCTGGGACTGGGTGGAGCTGTACAACGACGGCAAATCCGCCGTGGATCTTTCCGGCTGGCATCTGAGCGACAGCAAAAAGGATCCGCTGAAATGGGCCTTTCCCCAGGGAACCCGGCTGAAGGCCGGAAAGTATCTGACCGTCTGGTGCACCGGGGAGGAGGTTTCCGATCCCGGCAGCGGCAGCGCCTTCTATACCGGCTTTGCCATCTCCTCCGGCGGGGAAACGCTGATCCTGTCCGACGCCGCCGGCGCGGAGGTGCAGCGCCTGAAGCTGCCCGCCCAGTACGGCTGCGTCAGCTATGGCCTGCCCCGGGGCGGCGGGGAGTACGGCTTCTTTGAAAACCCGACCCGCGGCGCCCGGAATGAGACCGCCGCGTTTCCCGCCCGGACGGAGGCGCCTTCCCTGACCACCCCCGGCGGATTCTATCAGGGCAGCGTCACCGTGGAGGCCGCCGCGCCGGAGGGCGCGTCTCTCCGCTACACGACGGACGGTTCCACGCCCACGGAGAAATCCCGGCTCTTTCCCGCGGAGGGGCTGACCTTCAGGAAGACAGCCGCCCTGCGGATCCGGGCCTTCCGGGAAAATGAGGTTTCCTCCGAAACCGTCAGCGCAACCTATTTCGTGGATGAGGATCCCCTGACCCCGGTGGTGTCCCTGATCTCGGATACCAGGTATCTCTTCAGCAAAAAAACCGGCATCCTGGTCAAGGGAACCGGCTCCATTCCCAATTACTCCCGGGGCTGGGAGTATCCCGTCAACGTGGAATACTTCTCCCTTGCCGGCGAGAGCCTCTGCAACCAGATGGGCACCTTCACCTGCAGCGGCCACAGCGCCCGGATCAACGCCCAGAAGAGCATCGCCCTCTACGCCCGCAAGGCCTGGGGCTCCGACCGGTTTTACTTCAATCCCTTCCCCACCCGGGACTACGAAAGCTACAAGAGCCTGCTGCTGCGCGCCGCCAATTCCGACGCCTACGCCACCCGCCTGCGGGATATCACCGCCAGCTCCCTGGCGGAGGGCCAGGGGATCCTGTACCAGGATCACGTGGTCCTTCAGGTCTTCATCAACGGGGAATACTACGGGCATTACAACCTGCGGGAAAAGATCAACAAGTATTTCATCGCCCAGTACGAGGGGGTAACGGACGAGGCGGACATCGACCGGATCGATATCCTGGCCCGGACCGGGACGGATCAGTTCCTGCAGAACGGGGACAACACGGACTGGCTGGACCTCTGCGATTTCTGCAGGAAGCAGGATCTGAACGACCCGGAAAACCTGCGGCACGTCGAGGAGCGGCTGGATATCGATTCCCTCTTCACCCACGCCGCCTTCGAGATCATCCTGGGAAATGTGGATTTCACCAATGTGCGGGTATACCGGGTGCCCGGCGGAAAGTGGAAAATGCTCCTCTTTGACGTGGAGGCCTGCTGGCGGGGGCTGGACAAAACCCCCATCGAGTACTACATCAAGCCCCTGAACGGAAAGATCCAGGGCTTCCGCCACGAACCCCTGAACGCGCTGCTGAAGGTGCCGGAGCAGAAGGCCCGCTTCCTCCGCCGGGTGGCGGAGCTGCTGGAAACCGTCTTCCGCTGGGACCGGGTGGAAGCCCGCTTCGATGAAATCATCGCCCGGCTGGAGCCCATCCTGCCCCGGCATATCGCCCGGTGGAAAAACATGAAGCTTTCCAACTGGCAGAAGAATATCAGGGCCACCAAATACTACGCCCGGGTCCGCCCGAAGAAGATCCCCTCCCTGCTCAAATCCGCCATGAAGCTGACCGCGGCGGAGGTGGAGGAATACTTCGGCCATGCCCTGGCCGTATTGGAGGAATATAACACAGAGCGGTGAGCTTCCGCGATTGCCGGAAATACGGCCAAAGCGGAAATGAAGAGCACAGTGAGGTAAACATGCAGCTGAAGTACAAATGTCTGGTTCTGGATCACGACGACACCGTGGTCAACTCCACCGCCACGGTGCACTATCCCTGCTTCGTGGAATACATGGAAAAGTATCAGCCCCAGGTCCATCTGACGCTGGAGGAGTACTTCCGCTACAACTTTGACCCCGGCGTCGTGCCCATGTTCACGGAGATCTGCGGCCTGACCGTCGAGGAGATGAAGCACGAGGAGCGCTACTGGAAGGAGTATGTCCGGCATCATGTGCCGAAGGCCTACCCGGGCTTCCGGGAGATCCTGCTGGAGCAGAAAAGCCGGGGCGGGCTGATCGCCGTGGTCAGCCATTCCTATTCCGAAAACATCCTCCGGGACTACCGGGAGAACGACCTTCCCGCGCCGGACCTGGTCTACGGCTGGGAGTATCCCCCGGAGCAGCGGAAGCCCAGCCCCTGGGCCCTGGAGCAGATCATGGCGTCCCGCGGCCTGGCTCCGGAGGAGCTGCTGGTGGTGGACGACCTGAAGCCGGGCTATGACATGGCCCTGGCCGCCGGCGTGCCCTTTGCCGGCGCCGGATGGGCCAACGACATCCCGGAGATCGAGCGCTTCATGCGCAAAAACTGCGACCGCTATTTCAAAACGGTCGCAGAGCTGAAGGATTTCCTTTTCGGGTAATAAACCGCCTGCAAAGAAGCGCGTTCCGGCGTTCCGGATCGCGCTTCTTTCTTTAGTCTTTCTTCCGCTCCAGGCTGCGGACAGCCCTTATTTCGGGGATTTGATACAATTCCATACTCATGAGAGCCATCCGGCCTCCTCTGCTCAATTTCCCAGAAATGCATCAATGTACGGGCGGGCCTGGGCCGCGGGATCCCCCGCCATATCCAGCCAGATGATCGCCGGATCCTTCCGGAACCAGGTCATCTGCCGCTTGGCGAAGCGCTTGATGGCGTTTCCCAGCTCCTCCGTCATTTGGTCATAGTCCATCTTTCCCGTCAGATACCAGGTCAGATACTTGTATTCCAGTCCCAGCTTCACCAGGAATTCCTCGGAGACGCCTTCCGCCAGCAGCGCCCGCACCTCTTCCACCATGCCTTCCTTCATTCGCCGCTCCAGCCGCTCGTCGATCCGCTGCTTCAGGATCTCCCGGGGCCAGGTCACGCCGAACTTCAGGGTTTCATACCGGGGCTGCCTCGGCGAGGGCCCTTCGTCCCCGGCGGCCAGCTTCTCCAGCCGGCGCATGACCCGGTGCCGGTTCCGGGGATCGATATCCGTCTCCGGCTCCTTCTCCCGCAGCATATCGTACAGCTCCGGGGTGGAAAAGGTTTCCAGCCGGGCCCGCAGCTCCGGGTCCGGCTTCTTGTCGCTCAGCACATAGCCCTCGGTCACGGAGTCCACATACAGCCCGGTTCCGCCCACGAGGAAGGGCTGGTTTCCCCGCGCCAGGATCCCGTCGATGGCCTCGTAGGCCAGGGCCTGGAAGTCCGCCATGGAAAAGAATTCCCCGGGCCGGCGCACATCCAGCAGGTGATGGGGAATCCCCCGCATCTCCTCCGGGGTGATCTTTCCCGATCCCAGATCCATCCGGGCATAGACCTGCCGGGAATCCGCGGACACGATTTCCCCGCGGTACATTTCCGCCAGCCGGACGCCCAGCCCGCTCTTTCCCGAGGCGTTGGTTCCCTCAATTACGATCAGCTTCGGCTTCAATTCCTTCGTTCCTCCTGCAGGGCGATGCTGTCTCCATTATACCGGATCGGCGCCAAAAGGCAATGAAAAAACGGGAGCCGAAGCTCCCGCAGAAAGGGTCAGGGGATAAATTACTTCACGGTCACGCTGGTGGCCTGCAGGTTGGCTCCGTTGTACCAGTACAGGAAGCCTTCGATATCCACCACATCGCCGACCTTCAGGCCTTCCACAGCCTTGTACACGTCGGTGCTCTCGTCCCGCAGATACTTCTCCACGCAGAAGTTGTAGGTCGCGCCGTTCACGTCCACCGCGAAATACAGGTCGTCGTTCTTCTCTTCGGGGTTCTTGTAGCTGAAGGCTTCTCCGCTTTCCTGCGCCACGATGGTCGCGCCCTTCACGGCCACGAACTCGTTCATGTGCTTGATCAGATCCTCGGAGGCCAGCAGGGCGGTCACGTCCTCGGCTTCGGCGATGAAGGAATCACCCTCCACGAACTCGAAGGTGCAGCCGGAAGCGATTTCCACTTCGCCGGACCACTCGGTCTTGTAGCCCTTGACGCGGATCTTCTGGCCCTTCACCAGCTTGGCGGCATCCTCTTCGGAGCAGACCATCTCATAGGCGAAATAGGCGCCGTCCGGGCTCTGCAGATACACGGTCACCTTGTTGTCCCACCAGGCCTGATGATCCTGCACATAGCTCTCGATCACGACTTCGGAGTCCATTTCCGCGGCCATGTATTCCTCATGGGTCATGACCTTCACTTCTTCAGCGGGCTTCTCCTCAGCGGTATCAGCGGACTTTTCATCGACGGGCTTCTCCTCGACGGCCGCACCGGCGGTCGCAGCCGCCAGCTTCTCTTCCAGCTCGGCGATCTTCGCCTGAGCTTCTTCCGCGGCCTTCTTCGCCTCGGTCAGCTGGCCTTCCAGATCGGCAATCTTCGCTTCAGCTTCTGCCTTCGCATCTTCCGCGGCCTTCTTCGCCTCGGTCAGCTGGCCTTCCAGGTCGGTAATCTTCGCTTCCGCTTCCGCCTTCGCGTCCGCGGCAGCCTTTTCCACCTCAGCCTTGGCATTGTCCGTGGCCTTGGTCACTTCGGCCTTGGCTTCGTCCAGCTGCTTCTGGAGATCGCCCTTCTGTCCGTTGAACACAAAGCAGAAAACAATAGCTGCGACCGCAATGACCGCAAGGCAGGGGATCAGAAACTTTTTCATGACTTGTCAGACTCCTTTTTTCTATTCTGGTTCCTTCCGGAAACCTTTGTTATCTTACACCACACATGCCTTTTTTTCAATCACTTTTTCGGTCATCCGTCACTTTTTCCGGGCCTTCAGAGCCTTCAGCCCCTGGAAGGCGCCGATCAGAATCCAGATGCCCGCGATGGCCCCCAGCAGGATCCGGGATTCCGTCGGAATCGGCTCGCTGCTTTCCTTCGGCAGCTCCTCCGCGCCTTCCTCCGGAGACTCCTCCGGAATCACCTGAATCTGGTCCAGGTGCCGGCGGCTGGTCAGCTCGCTGTAGAGATCATTCACGAATTCGTCGCTCCAGGCGATCTTCCGTCTCGCCGCCTTGGCGGTTTCCTCGATCAGATCCCCCGCCGCCTGCCGGAGCTCCGCGCTGCCGTTGAAAACCGGCGTCACGAAGGTGTTGCTCATGTTCCGCAGCAGCAGCTCGCTGGCCTCGATCTTGACGGCGTAGTGTTCCCTGTTGTCCTCTCCCTTCCGGGCCAGGTAATCCCGGTAGGTTTCGCTCTCCTGCGCCTTCCGGGTCACCGGAAGGTATCCCTCCGTGCTGCTGTAGGCGATCTGCACCTCATTGGTCATCAGATACTGGACGAAAAGCCAGCTGGCCAGCACCTGCTGGTTATCCGCCTTGGAGAAAATGCAGACGCTGGGGCCCTGGCTGATCATCTTCGGATGCTCCGGATCCGCCTGGGGGATGGGCCGCACCGCGATCCGGAAGGGAACCACCTGCTCCTTGTGGATATCCAGCAGCGGCGCCTCGGAGCCCATCCAGGTGGCGCCGGCGGTGGAGTCGATGGCAAAGATGCACTGGCCCGCGTTCAGGAAGTTGCCGGGGTAGCTGCTGATGCCGAAGGTGGAAAAGGCCCGGCTCTGGGCATGGGTATAAATCTCCCGCAGCAGGGATCGGGTCGTGTCGTTGAAGATCAGCACCTCGCCCCGGTCCGTGGAATACCCCGCGTCCAGCTGGCGCAGCATGGAGATCATCATGTTGTCCGTGCTCTTGTAGATGAAGGGGATCATGGTTTTCTGGCCGTTGAGCAGAAAGCTCCCCTCCGCGTCCTTCGCCATCGCCTTTTCCGAGACCTCCCAGATATAATCCCAGGTCAGGATCTCCGGCACCTCATAGCCCAGGGCTTCCACGAAGTCCCGGTTGATGTAGGTCGCTTCCGTGGAGCGCATGTAGGGCATGGCATACTGCTTTCCGCCGATGACGCCCTCCGAGAGGAACTCCGGCACAATCTCCTCCCGCTTCGGCCCGTCGAACTTCAGCTCGCTGCCGCCCAGGCCGTAGAGGGGATCCTCCATCAGGTCGTCCAGGGGCACCACCACGTTGTTGCCCGTCAGATAGGTCGCGATATGGTCCGGATAGGTAACGCAGACATTCGGGGTCGTGTCCGTGGAAATATTGGTCAGCACATCCCGGTAGATCTGGTTGTAGTCCGTATACAGCCGCATGGTGACGGTGATGTTGGGATACAGCGCCTCAAAATCGGCGATGGCCTTCTTGTAGATGTCCGTCTGGGTCTGGTTGGTGTCGTTCTTCGCCCAGAAAACGATCTCCGTGCTCCGGGACTCGTCAAAGCTTTCCGGAAGGGCAAAGCTGGATCGGTTCACCTGGCGGTGGCAGGAGGAGAGCGCCAGCAGGCAGAGCAGCAGGGCGCAGAGCAGCGCGATTTTCCTTCTCATCCCTTGATTCCTCCCCTCGATACCCCGGCCATGATCTTCTTCCGGAAGATCAGGAACAGCACGATCAGCGGGACGCTGATCACGACCACCGCCGCCATCATGGCCGGCGTATTCTCCCGGCCGAAGCCGTTCTCGCGGATCTGCTGAATTCCGTTGGAAACCAGGTAGTAGTTCGGATCATAGGTAATCAGCCGGGGCCACACATAGCTGTTCCAGCATTCAATGACCTTCAGGATGACGATGGTCACGATGGTCGGCTGGGCGATGGGGATCATGACCTTCATCAGATACTTCAGGTCGCTGGTGCCGTCCACCTTGGCCGCGTTGTACAGCTCGTCCGGAATGGACTCAAAGTTTTCCTTCAGCAGGTAGATATAGAAGATGCTGGTCACCGAGGGCAGGATCAGCCCCAGATAGGTGTTCCGCATGTTCCAGTTGACGATGGTCACATAGTTGGTGATGATCACCAGCTCCGTGGGAATCATCATCAGGCTCAGGAAGAAGGCGAACAGCGCGTTCTTTCCGAGGAATTCAAGCCGGGCGAAGGCAAAGGCCGCCGGCACGATCACCAGCATCATCAGCCCGGTGGTCGCCACGGTGAAAATCAGGGTATTCAGGAAATAGCGGCCCAGGGGCACCGTGGTAAAGGCGGAGACATAGTTCTCCAGCGTGGGGTTGGGGGTCCAGAACCGGGGGATGTATTCGCTGTTGTAGGCCGCAAAGCTCTTCAGGCTGGTCAGGATCATCCAGTAGAAGGGGAACAGCACCACCACGGCCCAGATCACCAGGAACAGATAGATCAGGAACCTGCCGACGCGGCTGTTTTTCTTTTCAACGTTCATTCCGTCACCCCCTTACACATACTGGACCGTTTTCCGGCTGACGGTCAGGTTGATATAGGTGATGGTGAACACGATGGCAAACAGGATCAGCGCCGCGGCGGCCGCGTAGGAGGGATATCCGCCGCTGGAGCCGTAGAGCATGTCATACACATAGCCCACGATGGTGTTCATTCCCGCCGCGTTCAGGTCGGTGCCGAAGAGGGCGACCTCGTCGCTGTAGGCCTTGAAGGCGCCGATGAATCCGGTGATGATCAGGTAGAACACCGTGGAGGAAATCATCGGCAGGGTAATCCGGCGGAAGATCCGGAAGGAGGAGGCCCCGTCCACCTTCGCGGCCTTGTAGTAGTCCTGGTTCACGCTGGCCAGGGCGCTGGTCATGATCAGGATCTTGAAGGGCATGACCACCCACACGGTGTAGAAGCACATGACGAACATCTTCGCCCAGTAGGGTCCGTCGATAAAGTCCACCTGCTCCAGGCCCAGCCCGGAAAGCAGCAGGTTGATCAGGCCCGCGGAGTATTCCGTTTTCCGGAAAAGGATCATGAATACCAGGCCCACGGCCAGGGTGTTGGTGACATAGGGCAGAAAATAGATGGTCTGAAACGCCTTCTGCAGGCTGCGGATGGAGGACAGGCCCAGGCTGATCAGCAGGGACACCCCCGTGCTGACCGGAACCGTGATGATCACGATCAGGAAGGTGTTCTTGACCGCCTGCACGAAGTCCGGATCGCTCAGCACATGGCGGAAGTTGGCCAGGCCGATGCCGGTGGATACCCCCCGGGCAAAGCTGTAGTTCTCCTCCAGGGCATAGATGCACACGTCAATCAGCGGATAGACCATGAAGACGCCCAGGAACACGATGGCCGGCGCCAGATAGAGCCAGGCCTTCCAGTTGTTTTTTGTTTTCATTTCCGCGCCTCGCTCTCCCGGTCAAACACGAAGACCTTATAGGGCTTCAGGCTGAAGCGGACTTCCTTCCGGCCCGGATCCACGCTGTTCTCCGCGGAAATGATCGCCCGCATGTTCCGTCCCGTCATTTTTTCGTGGGTGCACACGACGCTGACATCCCGTCCCATGACCTCCACCCGGTCCATGCGGCAGGTGAAGGGGCCCTTTTCGTCCAGGATGAAGCCTTCCGGCCGGATGCCCACCCAGACGGGTCCGTCCGTCTTGTCCGGCATCTCCAGCACCGCTTCCTTCCCGATCCACAGGCTGCCCTGCCGCAGCTCGCCCTCCAGCACATTGATGGCCGGGGTGCCCAGGAACTGGGCGACAAAGAGGTTGACCGGATTGTCATAGACCTCCTGGGGTTTGCCGATCTGGTTCACCACGCCGTTCTTCATGACGATGATCAGGTCGCTGATGCTCATGGCCTCTTCCTGGTCATGGGTCACGAAAATGGTGGTCACGCCGGAATCCCGCTGGATCCGCCGGAGCTCCTCCCGGGTCTGCAGGCGCAGCCGGGCGTCCAGATTGCTCAGCGGCTCATCCAGCAGCAGCACGTTGGGAATCTTGACCAGGGCGCGGGCAATCGCCACCCGCTGCTGCTGGCCGCCGGACAGCTCCCGGGGCTTCCGCTCCATCAGCTGGTCGATCTGCACCAGCTTCGCCGCCTCCAGGGCCTTTGCGTGCATGGCTTCCCTGGTCATCTTCTGCTTTCCCTTCAGGTTCTGCAGGGGAAAGATGATGTTCTCCTCCACGGTCATGTGCGGATAGAGGGCATAGTTCTGGAAGACCAGGCCCACACCCCGCTCCTCCGGCGGAATCCGGGTCACGTCCTGATCGCCGAAGAGAATCCGCCCCTCCGTCGGAACCTCCAGGCCGCTGATCAGGTTCAGCGTCGTGCTCTTTCCGCATCCGCTGGGGCCCAGCAGGCCCACCAGCTGCCCGTCCGGAATCTCAAAGTTGAAGTCGCTGACCGCGGTTACGTCCTTTCCCTTTTCCGTCCGGGAAGCAAATCTCTTGGTCAGATGTTCCAGCACTACTTTCATGGCGTATCCTCCCCCTCTGTCTCCAGG
Source organism: uncultured Clostridia bacterium (assembly GCA_946542235.1). Taxonomy (GTDB): domain Bacteria; phylum Bacillota; class Clostridia; order Christensenellales; family Aristaeellaceae; genus Aristaeella. The sequence continues at coordinate 18,036 of CAMNKK010000022.1, forward strand.
TCCAGCTTCTCGATCAGATCGTCCGAGAAATCCGGCGTCCAGGCCGTGATCCACTCGTCGCTCTCATCCTCCAGCATCTCGATGACGGTCTCCTCCGCGGGATCCAGGGGCTTCCCGTTTCTTCCGGTCAGCCGGTAGTTCATATGCAGCACAACGGGCTCCCCCATCAGCTCGATCTGCACCTCCGCCTGCCGCTTTCCCCGCTGCACGGAGAGCACCCGGCCCCGCAGCGCTTCCAGCAGCGGATCCGTGACGCGGATGAAGCCGTCCTCCTCCACCGCCTCCAGCAGACCCAGCTTCCCGTCCAGCTCCCGCATCAGCAGCGCGAATTCCAGGTCCGCCCCCCGGAGATAGCCCTCGGGCTCCCGGTCGTACCGGAGGATCCGCAGCATGTGCTCCAGCTGATAGAAGCGGCGGATCGGCTCCTCCCGCTCCGTAAACACGAATACATAGCCGGGAAGCAGACGTATCATGTCCTGCCGCCAGGTGCCCCGGATTTTCCGGATCCGGGTCCGCAGCGGGCACAGGCCCCGCCCGATTCTGCGGGCGCCCAGCAGCCGCAGGATGTTCCCTTCCTGTCCCGTCTCCACCATCAGGCACCGGACGTACGGTTGATCCAATTCCATTCCCCCTGTTGTGTGATGCTTCATCTTATCATAATCCCGGGCGCTTTTCAATTTTCCGGGCGCAAAAAGAACCCGTCCCCGGGGATCCGGTTTCGGGTTCTTCGTATCAGGCCGCCGGGCCTGTTTTATTCCGCCGCGGAGGTCTCCGCTTCGTCCTTGTTCTTCCCGGCATTCAGAATCTGCATGAATTCCTCGCCGGTGATGGTTTCCTTCTTCAGCAGGTATTCCGCCAGCTCGTGCAGCTTTGCCTCGTTCTCCCGCAGGATCCGGTCCGCCTTCTCCCGGGCTTCCTTCACCAGGGCGACCACCTGCTCGTCAATCTTCTCCGAGGTCGCGGGGCTGCAGGCCAGAGAGGTGTCCCCGCCCAGATACTGGTTGGTCACCGTCTCCAGGGCCACCATGCCGAAGTCCCCCATGCCGTATCGGGTGATCATGCCCCGGGCCATCCGGGTGGCCTTCTCGATGTCGTTGGAGGCGCCGGTGGTGATGGAATGGAAGATCAGCTGTTCCGCCGCCTGTCCGCCGGTCAGCGTCACGATCTTGTTCAGCAGCTCCTCCCGGCTCATCAGGTAATGCTCATCCTCGTCCACCTGCATGGTGTATCCCAGCGCGCCGGAGGTACGGGGAATGATGGTAATCTTGGTCACCGGCGCGGAATGCGTCTGCATGGCCGCCACCAGGGCATGCCCGATCTCATGGTAGGAAACGATCCGCTTCTCCTGCTCCGACATCACCGCGTTCTTGCGCTGATATCCCGCGATGACGGTTTCCACGCTTTCCATCAGGTCATTCTGGTTCACCGCCGACCGGCCCAGCCGGACCGCCCGGAGGGCCGCTTCATTGATAATATTGGCCAGCTCCGCGCCGGAAGCGCCGGAGGTGGCCCGGGCAATCTCCCGCAGATCGATGCCGGATTCGCATTTCACGTTCCGGGCATGCACCTTCAGGATGGCCTCGCGCCCCTGCAGATCCGGCAGCTCCACCGGAATCCGGCGGTCAAACCGTCCGGGCCGCAGCAGGGCCGGATCCAGGGATTCCGGGCGGTTGGTGGCCGCCAGGATCACGACGCCCTTTTTCCCGTCGAATCCGTCCATTTCCGTCAGCAGCTGGTTCAGGGTCTGCTCCCGCTCATCATTGCCGCCGATATTGCCCGCGCCGTCGCGCTTCTTGCCGATGGTGTCAATCTCGTCGATAAAAACGATGCAGGGCGCCTTTTCATTGGCCTGCTTGAACAGGTCCCGGACCTTGGCGGCGCCCATGCCGACAAACATCTCCACAAATTCCGATCCGGAGATGGAGAAGAAGGGGACCTTCGCTTCCCCGGCCACCGCCCTGGCCAGCAGGGTTTTGCCCGTTCCGGGAGGGCCCACCAGCAGCGCTCCCTTGGGCAGCTTCGCGCCGATGCCCGCGTATTTGTCCGGATGCTCCAGAAAGTCCACGATTTCCTTCAGCGCGTCCTTGGCTTCCTCCTCGCCGGCCACATCCGCAAAGGTCACCCCGGTCGCCTGGTCCGCCACGATCTTGGCGTTGGCCTTGCCGAAGGACAGGGCGTTCATGCCCCCGCCCAGCCGTTTTCCCAGCTGGTTGCTGAGCACCCGGCCCAGCCCCGCGAAGATCGCGATGGGCAGAATCCAGCTGATGATGAAGGAAAGCAGGGTATTGTTCTGGGTCGGAATCTCCGCGCTGAAGCGGATCCCCGCCTTCTGCAGCCGCTCGATCAGCTCGTCGTCCGGGAAGACCGCGGTCTTGTACAGCTCCTCCTGGCCCTGGTCGTTCCTGGCCACAAAAATGATCTGGTTGGCCTCCTGGGTCAGGGAAACCTCCACAATTTTCCCTTCCTCAATCCAGGAAAGAAAATCGCTGTATCCGACCACCTGGACCTGCCGCGACATCATCAGGGGAAAGATGAACGCGTTCAGCAGCAGAATGATGGTCGTCACAATCACCACATAAAAGACCAATGGCTTCCTGTTCCCGCCATTGCTGTCAATCATAATTCCCATTCCTCCCTGTTTCCGGCTGCGTATTCGCTCCGGAAACATTCCAGATTATAGCGCAGAACGCCTCTCCGGAAAAGCCTTCTCATCAAGCTTTCAGGAAAAGTTCATCTGACGTTCATCCCGGGTTAACCGAGCATCTTTTCGCAGGTCTTCAGCGCCGCAAAGGTTTCGTCGCTGATCACATGCTCAATCCGGCAGGCGTCCTCCACGGCGGTTTTCTCCTCCACGCCCAGCCTGGTAAAGAGGCTGGTCAGCACCTGATGCCGCTCATAGATTTTCTCGGCGATGGCCCTTCCCTTTTCCGTAAAAGCCAGGTTCCCGTCCTCCTCGACGGTGATGCAGCCGCTTTCCCGCAGCTTGGCCATGCCCCGGCTGACGGAAGGCCTGGACAGCTCCATTTCCTCCGCCACGTCGATGGCACGAACCGTTTTCTTCTTTTCCTTCAGGATCAGGATGGTCTCCAGATACATCTCTCCGGATTCCCGCATGCGGTTCACACTCCTTCAAGCTGATAATGCTTTCTTTTCGATGCCGCTCAGTGTTCGACCCAGTTCAGCGCCCGCTCCACAGCCCTGTGCCAGCCCTTCAGGTTCATCAGGCGGGTGGCGTCGTCCATCCGGGGGGTAAATTCGAGATCCTTCTTCCAGAGCCCCGACAGCTCTTCGGTGCCGCTGTACAGCCCGCAGCCCAGTCCGGCCAGCAGCGCGGCGCCCAGCGCCGTCGTCTCCAGCACCCGCGGCCGCACCACCGGAATATGGCTGATGTCCGACTGGAACTGCATCAGGAACCCGTTGGCGCTGGCGCCGCCGTCCACCTGCAGGTGATCCGGCGTCCGGCCCGAGTCCTTGATCATCGCCTGCATCAGGTCCTCGCTCTGATAGGCGATCGCCTCCAGCGCCGCCCGGACGATATGCGCCCGGCCGGTTCCGCGGGTCATGCCCACCAGGGTGCCCCGGGAGTACATATCCCACCAGGGCGCCCCCAGGCCGGTCATGGCCGGCACCAGATAGACGCCCCCCGTCCCGTTGACGCTTTCCGCCAGGCCTTCGCTTTCCGAAGCCCGGGTAATCATCTTCATCTCGTCCCGGAGCCACTGGATGGTCGCGCCGCCCATGAAAACGCTGCCCTCCAGCGCGTAGGTCGGCTTTCCGCCGATGCGCCAGGCCATGGTCGTCAGCAGGCCGTTCCGGCTCGGCACCGGCTCATCTCCGGTGTTCATCAGCATGAAGCATCCCGTGCCGTAGGTGTTCTTCACGTCCCCCACGTTCCAGCAGGCCTGGCCGAACAGGCTGGCATGCTGGTCTCCGGCCATGCCGGTCACCGGAATGGCCCTGCCCAGAATCGCGGGATCCAGCGTGCCGATGAACCCGGAGGAATCCACCACCTGCGGCAGGCAGGCCCGCGGAATCCCCAGCACCTTCAGCAGATCCTCATCCCACTGCTGGGTCTTCAGATTGAAGAGCATGGTCCGCCCGGCATTGGTCGCGTCGGTGACATGGGGGCGTTCCGTCAGCAGATTCCAGCACAGGAAGCTGTCCACCGTGCCGAAGCACAGCTCGCCCTTTTCCGCCTTCTCATGCAGGTTGTAGTAATCCAGCATCCATTTCAGCTTGGTTCCGGAAAAGTAAGCGTCCGGGATCAGCCCGGTCTTCTCCCGGATCATGTCCCCGTACCCGTCCTCCACCAGCTTTTCCACGATCTGGGAGGTTCTGCGGCACTGCCAGACGATGGCGTTTCCCACGCACTTCCCCGTCTGCCGGTCCCACAGGAAGGTGGTTTCCCGCTGGTTGGTGATTCCGATGGCCGCGATATCCCCCGCGTCGATCCCGCTCAGATGCACCGCCTCCTGCAGGGCGGTCACCTGGCTCTGCAGGATGTCGTCCGGATCATGCTCCACCCAGCCCGGGTGGGGATAATGCTGCGGAAATTCCACCGCGTGGGATGCCAGAATCACTCCGTCCGCGGAAAAAACGATTGCCCGGGAGCTGGTTGTTCCCTGATCCAGCGCCACCAGATATTTTGCCATGATGACGTCCTCCGTTCCCTGTTCTGCGCTCAGTTGATCGCAATCCCGTAGATGTTGTTCTTGTTCCTCTCCGAGGTGCCGATCACCATCATGCCGTCGTACACCGCCGGGCTGGCCTCAATCGCTCCGTCCAGCTGCAGGGACGCGAGCTCTTTGCCCGTCAGGCCGTCCAGCATCAGGATGCTGCCGTCCCCGGCGCACTGAATAATCGCGCCGTTTCCGTCGGCGTCGTAGACCGCCACGGGCGAGGAGTATCCCCTTCCGCCCAGGCCCCTGGCCCAGGCCAGAGCGCCGTCCGACTTCCTCAGGGCGACCACGGCCGCCGTCTCCGAGGAGAGTCCCAGCTGTTCCTGGCCCTCCTCGCTGAGGTTGTTCACCGTGTAGTACACATATTCTCCCAGCCCGTTCTGGCCGACCACCGGGGAAGCCCGGAAGCCGCTGACCGTCCTGTTCTTCGTATCCTTCTTCACGCCGAAGGCGGCGGTCCATCTTTCCTCTCCGGACAGGGCGTCAAAGCACCGGACTTCCGCCTCTCCCTTCTTTCGCAGGGACAGGATGTTGGCCGCGTACAGATCCAGCCCGTCTTCCCCGTGCCAGTCCAGGGCGGGGGTGGATTCCACGGAATCCCCCACGTTCACCGCCCATACCGTGGCAAGGTTATTCGTATCCACGCAGCGGAGGAAGCCGCCCATGTCCGCATAGTACACATACCTGTCGTACATCGCGACGGAGGCTTCCACCGCCGTCTGGGCGTCCTTCTCTCCCTTTGCCCTGGTCTTCATCACCACCGTCGTCGGGCTCTGGGAATAGGTTCCGGCGTTGTAGTCGAAGTCCGAGTTCAGGTTGATCAGATACAGCATGCCGTTGGTTCCGGCCGTGATCATGCTTCCCGTGGTCCGGTCGATCAGCGCCGATGTTTCAAAGGAGCCCACCTGGTTATAGGGCCGGTTGTTCTTCGCGTCCAGCCCGTCGATCAGGCTCAGTTCCTTCAGCAGATACAGATTGTACTGCCGCAGCCCGATGGTGCCCGTCCGGGAAGCCATCTTCCGGGCAAACTGCCCCACGTTCATGTAGGGGGCGCCGCCGGGATGAATGCTGGGGCTGCCCTTCATGGGGTATCCCAGCTTGACGGAGTTCCGGGTGGCGGTGCCGTCCGCCAGGTCCAGGAAATAGATCCTGCCGTCCAGGCCGCCGACAATGACCTCCTTCAGCTTGCTCTTTTCCTTCTTGGCGTCGTACATCTCGCTCTGGGCGCGGACCTCCTGGCTCCATTTCACGATCGCCGGCTGGCCGACCCAGCCGATGCCGTAATAGGTCTGGTTGGATCCCTTCACGCTTCCCGCTTCCGCGGTCCAGGCGATGCTCAGGCTGTTCAGCCCCTTGACCGTGCCGATGGCCGCGTTCTGCCGGAACGCGTCCGTCCGGAAGGTCAGGACGCCCATCTTCTGCTTGGTGTATTCCCCCAGGACGGGCATATGAATCTTTTCCTTGTCCGCCCGGGCGTATTCCACGACCTTTTTGGTTCCGTTATAGATCACCGAGGTCTGGATCAGGGATGGATCCGCGCTTTCCGCGGCCGCTGCCGTCAGCAGGGGCTTTTCCGCCGGAGCCTCTTCCGCGGCGCCGGACTTCTCCCCGTTGGCCGCTTCCTCCGTGCCGGCCGCTTCCTCCGCGCCGGGCGTTTCCTCCGCGCCGGCCGCTTC
>CAMNKK010000023.1 GCA_946542235.1 uncultured Clostridia bacterium
CCCACGGCGGTGCTGGACTGGAACAACAATTACGGCGACGACGAGAACAAGGTGATCCTGTTCCACTGCGGTCCAGTGGCCCAGGGCCTTATGACCTGCAAGGGCACCGTGACCAACCACAAGATGTTCGACAAGACCGATCCCGGCTCCGGCTGGGGCTGCAACGAGGGCCGCATCAGGCCCATGCCCATCACCATTTCCAACTGCCAGACCAAGGACGGCAGGATTGTGATTTATGCCTCCGAAGCCAGGTTCACTGACGATCCCATTGAAGACGGATATTTTGGCTGCGCGGGCGTGGCGGAAATCGACGATCTGCAGAATAAGCTGATCAAACTGGCCCGGGGCGGCTTCAAGCATCACACCTCCATCGGCGAGGGCCATGTGAAGGACGTGCTGAAGGAAGCCTTCACCACTTACCTGCATTATGATTGGGTGGAGATCGACCAATGAAAATCGCGGGATTGGATATTGGCACCACCGGGTGCAAATTAACGGTTTTCGATGAGCGGGGTCAGGATCTGGGCAAGGCGTACCGGGATTATCCGGTGCGCCGCCAGGTCGGCGGACATGAGATCGACATCTCCGTGGTGATGGACAGCGTCTGCGCCGTGATCCGTGAAATGACCGACCGCTATCCGGATATTATGGGCATCGGCGTCACCAGCTTCGGGGAAACCTTCGTCATGACGGACGAGGCGGGCACGCCGCTGCACACCGCCATGCTGTACACGGACCCCAGGGGCGCGGAGGAATGCGCCGAACTGACGGCGAAGCTGGGTGCGGAACGCATCGCCCGGATCTCCGGCCTGGCCCCGCATGAAATGTATTCCGTATGCAAAATCATGTGGCTGAAAAAGCACCGGCCGGAAGCGTACCGGCAGGCCAGGCATATTTTCCTGATCGGGGATTATGTCACCTGGCACCTGACAGGCAATGCCCAGATCGATTATTCCCTGGCCACCCGCTCCATGGCCTTTGACATCGGAAAGCTTACCTGGAGCGAAGAGATCCTGAACGCGGCGGAAATTGATGTTTCTCTGCTCAGCAGGCCCGTGCCCACCGGCACCGCTGCCGGCCGCGTCACAAAAGCCGCGGCGGAAAAGACCGGGTTGAACCCGGATTGCCAAATCGTCACCGTCAGCCACGATCAGGTGGCGGCGGCCGTGGGGGCCGGAGCTTTTGACGGGGAGACTGCCGTGGACGGCGCGGGTACGGTGGAATGCCTGACGCCCATCTATGACAGTCTGCCGGATATTGCCGTCATGAGCAGGGGGTACTTTTCCGTGGTGCCCTATGTGATCCCCGGAAAATACGTGGCCTATGCCTTTTCCTATACCGGCGGCGCGCTGATTCAGTGGTGCGTGAATACCTTTGCCGGGGCGGAGCAGGAAGAAGCCCGGCGGCAGGGAATATCCGTGAACACGCTGCTGGAACAGCGCTGCAGCAAACAGGAACCCACCGGGCTGCTGGTGCTTCCGCACTTCGCAGGCGCGGCCACGCCCTATATGGATACCGGCTCCAAGGGGGCCATCCTGGGCCTCACCGCCGGCACAACGCTTGGTGAAATCTACCGGGCCTGCATGGAGGGCGTCGCCTATGAGATGCGGCTGAACTACGATGCGCTTGCCGGTTCCGGCATTCGCTTCACCAGGCTTCATGCCACCGGGGGCGGAGCCAAATCCAGGGTGTGGATGCAGATGAAGGCGGATATCCTGAATCTGCCCATTACGTCCCTGAAAACCTCCGATGCCGGTACCGTGGGCAGCGCCATGCTCACCGGCGTTGCCGCGGGACTGTTCGGAAATCTGGCGGAAGCCGCCGGCGTCATGGTGGGGCAGCGGGAAACCTATGATCCCGATCCCCGGCGGCATGAACAGTATATGCAGGTCTATGAACGCTACAAAAAGGTCTATCAGGCGGTTCGTCCGCTGGTGTAACAGGAGGAGAAAGTCATGCTGGTGAATCTGATTGAGATCTTGAATCTGGCGGAAGAAAAGAAATGCGCGGTCGGCGCGTTCAACACGCCCAACCTGGAGTGCGTGAGCGCGGTTCTGAACGCCGCGGAGCGGCTGAATGTGCCGGTGATTCTTGCCCATGCCGAGCTCCATGAGCCGGCATCGCCCCTGACCGTGATCGGCCCGGTGATGGTGGAGGCGGCGAAAAAGGCAAAGGTGCCCGTCTGCGTGCATCTGGACCACTGCGAAACCTTTTCCTATATGCAGCAGGCCCTGGATATCGGCTTTACGGGCGTCATGTACGACGGAAGCCTGCTGCCCTATGAAGAAAACCTGGCCAACACAAAGAAGGCAGTTGCCATGGCGAAGCATTACAACTGCGGTGTAGAAGCGGAACTGGGCGCGCTGGCTTCCCGGGAGGGCGGCGCATCCGCCGGCAGCGGCCCGGTGTATACAGACCCGGACCAGGCGGAGGTGTTCTGCAAAGAAACGGGCATCGACGCGCTGGCCCCTTCCTTCGGTACGGCTCACGGCATCTATAAATCCAAGCCTGTGCTGGATCTGGATCGGGTGAAGACCATCGCGGAAAAGACCGGCCTGCCCCTGGTCATGCACGGCGGCAGCGGGGTGTCGCCGGACGATTACCGCACCGGCATCCGGAACGGCCTGCGCAAGATCAACTATTACAGCTACATGTCCAAAGCGGGCGTGACCGCGGTGAAAGAGCTGCTGGAAAAGGAAGACGTGACCTTCTTCCACGACCTGGCCCTGTGTGCGCAGAACGCCATGGAAGCCGACGCGGAAAAGGCAATGCGGGTTTTCGCAAAGCTGTGAAACAGCGAATTCCGTTCAGAACAGATCAGTCCCGCCGCTGATCTGTATCACATCCTCACTGGGCAAACGATATGCTTTGAAATATTCATTTTCCAATGGGATCCAACGTTCACGAAACTGCCGCATGGAAGCGGCAGTTTCTCTTTGGAGAAGCCGGGCTTCCCGGATTTCCCAGGGGGCATCCAGAAAGAGACGCACATCGGCGTGCGCCTGAACAGCGGGAAGATTGCAATAGCTGCCTTCCAGAATCAGGACCCGCGCATCCGGAAGCTGCTCTTCCGGCAGAAAATCGTCTTTCATGCAGTCATATCTGCGGTATCTGACAGGATAACCGTTTTTGAAAGGAATCACGACTTCCCTGGCCAGACGTTCCGCATCGCAGTTTCCGCCGGGAACGGCCAGACGCCCGGGGGTTTTCAGCGCGTGCGGTATCACAAAATCATCCGTATGCACGACTTCTCCCCGGAACACCTGAGCCAGCTTCCCCGCCAGCACCGTCTTGCCGGAAGCGCAGGGCCCATCCAGCGTAACCAGCAGCCGCCCGGAGCCTGCTTCTTTTTCGGCAATGCTCCGGACGGCATTTATGCAGGGAATCCAGTCCGCGGAAATAACCCGATAGGCCGGATGATACTTCTCCCGGTAAGCGGCGGAATGAGATGGCAGCCATTGTTCATCCAGAATTGCGTCCAGCGCCGGCCCGCTCTTCAGACGGCATTCATCCGATCGGGCGATCCGCCTGCAGCAATCGTACACATCCCGGCGCGCAAAAGTCAGCTCGCAGCCGGATGCCAGCATCAGGCCTGCGATGACACTGGGCCGGATGTTTGCTGCCATTGCGCGGCGCAGATTCAGCCTGCACCACGCCGGACTGAGAACTTCAAACATCGGCTCCGCGGGATCGGCCCGAAGCCCGGCCATCTCACGGGCGATATATCGGGTGACGCTTTCCCGGTCCGAAAGCAGATGCCCCACGCCCAGCATGGCCTGAAAGACAAACTTCAGCACATCCTCCTGCTGCATGGCAGGCGTGCGAAGGTACTGCGCTTTCAACCGATGCAGGATCTCCTGCTCAAAGGCTTCCTTCGTCATGGCTCACAGCTCTTTTCCTGTTCAATGCATAAAAACACAAGGTTACCGGATTGCTTCTGAAGCTCTCTGTCAAAACGGCCTGCCCGTGCAGGCCCGGTGACAGCCTGCGCCGACAGGGCGCATGGTATCACGGAGCATCTGCATTGTCAATGATTTCAGCCGCCGGATGAAAATACGGAGGATACAGGAAGGGCAAAGGCAGGGCAGGGGAGGAGCCCGCCTGCGCAGCCTGCCGGGATGAGAATAAAAGTTCCGTGTTTTCCATTGATTATCTATGTGTTATAATGTCGATGAGCAACAGTTCGGCAGCTCTGAAGGACGTGAAGCAGAACAATCCCCTGGATTATGAATGGAGAAGTGGTGAATTCCGGATGAATCATGACAGAAAGAATCATATCGCAACAATCGCGGTATTCGGAAGCCTGATTCTTGCAATTATCCTGGTGGCCGGAACCATGTGGATGGGTTCACGGGCCAAGCTTGATACAGAGGAGGCTGTCCGGTCAGTCAGTCTTCTGTATCTGGACGAGCTGGCGGGACGCAGGGAGCAGGTTGTGGAAAACAACCTGCAGGAAAAGATTCAGACAATCAGAGTGGCCATTGATCTGATGACCGACGAGGATATCAGCGACAAGGCGCATATGGAAGCCTATCAGTCCCGCATGAAGCAGCTCTACCATCTGGACAAGTTTGCCTTTGTGGATACGGACGGGCTGATCTATACCTCCAAAGGAACCCAGAACAATATTGATGAATACAGCTTTGATTATCGGACGCTTTCGGAGGCGGAAATATCCATCCTTTATCCGGAAAGCCCGGAAAAAAGCGTTGTGATCGCAGTGCCGGTCAGCATTCAATTTGAAGGAAAAACGCTGTCCGTATGCTTTATGGAAATGGACATGCAGGAAATGCTCTCGGGCGTCTCCATGACGACACATACCGGCAACGCTACATTCTGCAATATCTATACGGAAAGCGGCACGGCTTTGACGGATTCCGTGCTGGGCGGCCTGGCCATGGAGGATAACCTGCTGGATGCCATGAAGACCGCAGTCTTTGAGCCGCCCTATTCCTACGACAGCTTCACACAGGAGTTTCAGTCCGGAACACGGGGTGTCGTTTCCTTCACGTTCAACGGGATCCGGGAGACGCTGACCTATATTCCCGTAAGCGGAACGGACTGGCAGCTTACCTATCTGATTCGGGAGAGCGTGATCAGCGGACGCATCAGCTCCATTTCGGAAGGAACGGTAAGGCGGAGCATCATCCAGTCGGTGCTGACTGTCCTGGCCATGGTGCTGATGTTCAGCTTTATTATCAGCCAGACCAAAAGGAACAGCAGACTCCAGCTGGAGCGGGAGACCGCCGAAACGAAAAACCGTGTGAAGCAGGAGGAACTGGAGCACCGCCTGGCTCTGCAGGAGAAGCTGCTGGAAGAGAAACGGCAGCGGGAGCAGCAGGACAAGATGATCACGGCGCTGGCCGCGGACTACTGGAGCGTATATTACCTGGAGCTGGACAGGGATGCGGGCGTATGCTACCAGGCGCATACGGATCTGGACGCGCCCGGCTTTGCTGTGGGAGAGCATTTTGCTTACCTCTCCGCCGTGACTGCTTATGCCAACCAATATGTAACCGATCAGTACCGGGAGGAGTTTCTGCGCTTCATCCAGCCGGACGCCATTCGGGAAGGACTGAACAGGCAGCGGGTGATTTCCTATACCTATATGGTGAAGCGCCGTGGAAAAGAGAGCTATGAGACTGTCCGGTTTGCCCGTGTCCGGCAGAACGGCGACCAGAATGAGCGCTATATCGACAGTGTGGGCGCCTGCTTTGTGGATGTGGACGCGGATACCCGCAACGCGATGGAACAGCAGCAGGCGCTTCATGACGCGCTGATCGCTGCGGAGGAAGCAAACAAGGCCAAAACCGCTTTCCTGTCCAACATGAGCCATGAGATCCGGACACCCATGAACGCCATCATCGGTCTGGACAGCATTGCGCTGAACGATACGGATATATCGCCGAAAACAAGGGAATACCTTGAAAAAATCGGAGACTCCGCTGAGCATCTGCTGGGCCTCATCAACGATATTCTGGACATGTCCCGTATTGAGTCCGGACGGCTCACGCTCAAGAATGAAGAATTCTCCTTCCGAAAGCTTCTGGAAGCGATCAACATCATGTTCAGCAGCCAGTGCCAGGAAAAGGGCCTGGAGTACCGATGCAATCTCAACTCTGAGATAGATGACTACTACATCGGCGACAACCTGAAGCTGCGCCAGGTTCTGATCAACATCCTCAGCAACGCCGTCAAATTCACGCCCGAAGGCGGAAAGGTGGAACTGCAGGCGGAGAGAACGGCCCAATTTGACGGAAAATCCACGCTGCGCTTTACGATTTCCGACACCGGCATCGGGATGAGCAAAGAATACCTGCCCCGGCTGTTTGACACGTTCTCCCAGGAGGATTCCTCCACGACGAACAGATACGGCAGCACCGGTCTTGGCATGGCCATTACCAAAAGCATTGTGGAGATGATGAACGGCCGCATCGAGGTAACAAGCGAGAAAGGCGTCGGCACGACCTTCATCGTCACGTTAACCCTCACCGATTCTGCCCAAAGGGACATGCAGGGCGAAGAAGAAATCAATCCCGGAGAAATGACCGTGCTGATCGTGGACGACGACCCGGTTGCCTGCAAGCATGCGCAGCTGGTGCTGGAGAAGGCCGGTATCGCTTCGGATCTGGCAAACACGGGAAAGAAGGCAGTAGAGATGGTCAGGCTGCGCCGCGCCCGCATGACGCCCTATAACCTGATCCTGGTGGACTGGAAAATGCCGGAAATGGACGGCGTGGAAACCGCGCGCCGGATTCGGGAGGAAATCGGTCATGAATCCGCGATCATCATTCTGACCGCGTACCGCTGGGATGATGTTCAGGAGGAAGCGATTGAAGCCGGAGTGGACGGCTTCCTGCCGAAACCGCTCTTTGCCGGGGCAGTGCTGGATGAATATAAATCCGCGCTGAAACGGAAGGACATCCCCGCCAGACAGGAGCAAGGCAAGGCAGAGCTCAGCGGAAGGCGTATTCTTCTGGCGGAGGATATAGACGTGAACGCAGAGATCATGACGATGATACTGCAGATGCGGGAGATGAACGCAGACCGCGCTGAAAACGGGAAGAAGGCCGTGGACCTGTTTGCCGCGCATCCGGAAGGCTTCTATGACGCGATTCTGATGGACGTGCGGATGCCGGAGATGGACGGGCTGGAGGCCACGCGCGTGATCCGCGCCATGGATCGGGCCGACGCGAAGGATATTCCGATCATCGCACTGACGGCCAATGCATTTGATGAAGATGTGCAGCGCAGCATGCAGGCCGGCCTGAACGCCCACCTGACCAAGCCGATCCAGCCGGAACTGCTGTTTGAAACGCTGGAGAACCTGATCAAAGCCTGAAAAACCAGCTTCAGCCATGCGCCGGATACATACTTTGATACGGTATTCCGTTTCCTGGAGAACCGTATGGATGGATGAGTGCTTATGAATCAAACGAACGGCCGCAGATCCCTGGGGATGTTTATCGCTTCCATGCTGATATTCGGCACCATCGGCATTTTCCGGCGGAGCATCCCGCTCCCTTCCGCTTTTCTGGCTTTCAGCCGGGGCATTCTGGGCGGGCTGTTCCTGCTGGCTTTTCTCAGACTGCGCAAAAAAGACGGAGCCCGGCGGCTGGCTCCCGGCCTGCTGCTGCCTCTGGCCGGGACGGGCGCCATGATCGGCTTCAACTGGATGCTGCTCTTTGAGGCGTACAATCACACCACCGTTGCCGTGGCTACGCTTTGCTATTACATGCAGCCCACCATCGTGATCCTGCTTTCCCCCCTTGTCTTCCGGGAGCGGTTGACGGGCAGGAAAGCGGTCTGCGCTCTGATTTCGATTGCCGGCATGGTTCTGATTTCCGGTGTGACGGACGGCGGCGGCGGGAGCCGGGATATGACGGGCATCCTGCTGGGACTGGGAGCCGCGGCCTTATATGCCGGCGTTGTCATCATGAACAAGAAGATAAAGGGGGCGGATGCCTACCAGAGAACCACCGTGCAGCTGCTCGCCGCGGGGAGCGTCATGATCCCCTACCTGCTGCTGACGGATGGGTTCAGCGGCGTTGCCTTCACACCGGCCACGCTGCTTCTGCTGCTTGCGGTGGGATTGATTCATACAGGCGCGGCCTATGCCCTGTACTTCGGGAGCATGGAGGGGCTGGCAATACAGTCGATCGCCGTGCTCAGCTACATCGATCCCGTGTCCGCCCTGCTGTTTTCCGCGCTGCTGCTGCGGGAGCCGCTCAGCCTGATGAACATCATCGGCGCAGTGCTGATCATCGGTTCCGCCATGATCAGTGAAACAGAAAGGAAAGCATAAAAAAAGAACGGCTGTATATTTTTCACCGCAGAACCTGTATAATGAGACACATCTGAAGCAACATCGAATCCGGAATGAGGGGGGAGTTCAATGGAACACGTCAGAAAAAGCATACCCGGCCTGTCCCTGCCGGTATCTCCGCTGTTCTTTGGAACGGCGATGCCGCCGATCAACCTGGGGGAGGACGGCTCGGATCAGCTGCTGGACAGCGTTCTGGAGGAAGGCATCAATGCATTTGACTGCGCCCGGAGCTATGGCCGGGCGGAAGAAACCCTGGGAGCCTGGATCCGGAAGCGGGGCTGCCGCGATCAGGTCATCCTTCTGACGAAATGCGGGGATATTCGGAACGGCCGGGTGGAAATCAACCGCGGCATTATCCGGGAGCAGATGGACCGCAGCCTGGATTCGCTGCAAACGGACTGCGTCGATATTTTTCTGCTGCATCGGGATGATCCCAACACTCCGGTGGAGGAATACATCGACACCCTGAATGAAGCCCGGGAAGAAGGAAAAATCCGCCTGTTCGGCGTATCCAACTGGACCCATGAGCGCATTGAACAGGCCAACCGTTACGCCGCGCAGAAGGGTCTGGCGGGCTTCTCCGTCTCCAGCCCCAATTTCGGCCTTGCCCGGCAAATGCAGGACCTGTGGGGCGGCGGCTGTGTCACCCTGTCGGGCCCGGAAAATGAGGCTGCCCGCGCCTGGTACCGGGCCTGCGGGATGCCTGTGATCGCCTATTCCAGCCTGGGAAGGGGCTTCTTCAGCGGCCGGTTCAGAGCCGGCGATTATGAAGGCGCGCGCAGGGTGATGGATTCCTATGCCTGCAAAGGGTATCTGTATGAGGAAAACATGGCCCGGCTGGCCCGCGCGGAAAAGCTGGCCGCGCAGTATGGGGTGTCCGTGCCGGAAATCGCCATGCGGTATGTATTCGGCAGCGGCATGAACGTGTTTGCCGTGGTGAGCACATCTTCCCCCGAGCGGCTGCGCATGAATCTGCGCGCCGCCGCGCAGCCGCTGAACCCGCAGGATATTGCATACCTGGAAGAATGATCATGACAGCGCAGTCCCGCACAGGCTTTTTTCAGCAAAAGGCAGGACCTATTCCACCGAGGTTCCGTTCCACACCCAGGAGCTGGAGCTGCGCTTTGTGCCGTCCCCAAGCTGGCCGTAGGCGTTGTAGCCCGCCACCAGCACACGGCCGTCCAGGGTGCGGACAGAACTGATCAGGCTTCCCATGGCAGCCTCCGCGGCGTCCCCGGTATTCCAGACAGCCACCGGCAGAACGCTGTTCGGGGAGGTTCCGTTCCCCAGCTGGCCCGCGCTGACACTGCCCCAGACATATACATTTCCGCTCTCTGTCAGGGCTGCGGTGGCCGCGGAATAGGCATATACCGTTTTGACCCTCTCCGGGATGTCCACCGCGGTCAGCCGGGGAGAAACCTTCCATTCGGCCTCCGGGGAGCCCAGCTGCTTGTATTCGTTCCGGCCCCGGCCCCAGAGCACGCCCTGGTCGTCCAGCCAGAAGGCAAAGTCCGATCCGCCGGAAAAGCTGACGATCTTCTTCCCTTCAAACCCTTCCAGCCTGATCGGCTCCAGGACGGCCTGGGTTTTTCCGGCCAGCAGCACCTGGTGGGTATTGGACCCCCATCCCCAGAGGTTTCCCTCCCGGTCCTGTGCCAGGGTGAATTTCCCGCCGCAGTTTACGGAGGTGATTCCTTCCAGAGGCAGCATCACCGGCTCGTTTCGGGCTGATTTGCTGCCCAGCCCCAGCTGGCCGAAGTCATTCCGGCCCCAGATCCAGATATGCCCGTCCGCGTCCAGCGCGGCGTTATGCCCGAAGCCGCAGGAAATCTGCACGATATTTTCCAGCCCCGGAATGCGGGTGGGCGTCTTGATGATGTGATCCAGCCTGCCCAGCCCCTGGGCGCCCCGGGCGTAGGTGCCGCAGGTATAAACAAGGCCCTCTTTCGTCAGAAAGAGGGTATTTTCATTGCCGCACTGGATGTCCGCCAGCTCCTGGCCGTTCAGCCCGTCCGCGACGGGCCGGGGAGTCAGCAGCAGCTTTGCCGGAGACGTGCCCAGCTGCCCCATCCGGTTATCTCCCCAGCCGAGGATGGTTCCGTCCTTCTGAATGACATAGACAAAGCTGCCGCCATTGCGCAGCATGGCGCAATCAGGTTCTTCCGCCGATGCGGCAGCGTACGGAGCGGAAGAAACCCCGGAGGCAGCTTCCGCTTCCGTGCCTGCTTCGGTTTTTTCCGGATCCGCTGCTTCCGGAGCGCCGCCGCCGCCCGCCGCTGCGGAACCGGAAGCCGGCGCTTCCTCCGGGACGGCTTCCTCCAGCGGCGCGGAATCCGCAAAGGGAATATATTCCCCGCTGCGGAAGCTTTCCATCAGAATGGCGTAGTGAGGCACCTTGCCGTCCGCTGTTTCCCGCCAGCCCCGGCCGGTGGAGCTCCACTCATTGTCCACCACCCGGCATTCGGGATTTACCTCCTTGAAAGCCTTGATCTGCTCCTTGGACAGATGACGGTTATAGGAGATCCACAGCCGTTTCAGGGAAGTGCAGCTGTAAAGGGGAGTCAGGTCTGTAATGTCATTGTGCGCCAGATTCAGGTCGATCAGATGGGTCTTTCCCTCAAAGGCGGAAATGTCCGTGATGTTCTGCATAAACAGCTCCACGTATTCCAGGTCATCCAGCTCCGCCAGGGGAGAAATATCCGTGATGGGCGTTTTGGAATCCACGATGATCAGGCGGCGCAGCTTCGGCCAGGCCTTCAGAAAAGTCAGGTCGCTGACGTCGTTATGCCCCAGATCCAGCGCCAGCAGGTTCGGACAATATTGGCGCAGCGGACCTTCCACATCCTCCGACGTATACCGGGGATCCTGGCGTCCCTTCAGGGTGGAAAAGGCAGTCATTCCCTGCCGGAGCTTGAGTCCGTTGATGTCTACCGTTTCCGCTTCCTCCGCCGGGCCGAAGGCCGGCAGAACCGCCATCAGCAGGCACAGCATCAGGAGCAGTGCGCTCTTTTTCATTTCCGTTCCCCTTTCCGCATCCGTCAGAATTCCGCCCCGCCGGGGCGGCATTTACTACTTTTTCTTGACGCCGTTGATCTTGTCGGTGTGCACTTTTTCGCTCTCCCCGATGCCGAAGAGTTCAGCCTGGTTCCGGGCATCTCCCAGGGAGTTGCCCTTCCCGGTGCGGTTCAGCTTATTCCCCATAAAAATCATGACCGCGGTGCTGCCTCCGTCCACGTTGAAGGCCTGCTCGCAGCCCCGGGCGTACATCAGCCGCGCCAGGGTCCAGAGGGTCATGCCCTTTTCCCCGCGCAGGTCGCTGCGCTTCGGGATTTTACCCTCCGCCATGACGAAGAACAGATGCCCGGGCTCGATCATGCCGTAGGCGCAGCGGGGTTCCGGCACGTCGGCGGCGTTGCCGTCGTACAGGCGGAACACCCCGTCCCGCACCAGATAGGGACCGAAGGACAGAGCGTCATGAACGAAAGCGGGATCCTCCGGACCGGCCTGGGCTATCAGCTCGTCGGCGGTGATCTCGCTTCTTCCGTAGACGGATAAGCTTCCGTCATTCCGAAGTGCCAGCGTGTCCATCACGGGAAAAACAGTGGAATCCTTCAGCTCACGGCTGTAAAGCACTTTCCCCCGGCGGATTATATTTCCAATCACCTTTTTGCTTTTGACGCGGTCCGGATAGTAGTCCCCGTTCACGGCAAACACCAGCCGGCTGGACTGGGCCAGGGTTTCCGGATAAATCTGCTGCCCCTCGAAGGTGGCGTTCACATACACATGCTGCTGAAAAAGCTCCTTCTCCGGCTTGAATATCACGTGAGCTTCGTACCAGATATGGGGCACGTCCGGCATGTCGTATTTCACGATCTCCACCTGCAGGGTGCTGCTGACATAGGCCCAGAGGCCCTTCTCGGGATCCTCATGGACGAATTCCTCCCCCGCGGGCAGGTAGCCTTCCGCGTCCCGGTTGTCGGGGTAGGGGATCTCTGCGGGATCCGCGTGCACCGCGCCCTCGAATTCCTCCGCTGCCCAGGTCCGGATCTCCTCGTCGGATTTTCCCTCAATCTCCGCCCGGAGACTCTTCAGCGTCGGGCCCTTGGCTGCCAGCGCGCACCCCGAGGTCAGCAGCATGACCGCTGCCAGCAGTGCCGCCATGATTTTTTTCCCGCTCATTTCCGTTTCCTTCTTTCTGCTTTACTCCGCAGTTTTCTGTCCCCGGGGGACAATGACCCAGGGATTCTCCCGGGTGCCGTCGCCTCCGGCAATATCATAGCGATCCAGCGCCAGATAGAGCGCCGGGCGGACGCCGATATTATCCCGGGCCACCTCCAGCCGTCCAATCTGACCGCCGTCCTTGGTGGCTACGGCCTGCCGCTTGTCCGTTGTGGACTGGGTTCTGGCCCACCAGGGGCTGCAGGCGCCGAATCTTTTCTGGAAGACATAGAGGCGGGTCTCCTGAACCGTCACGTGCTCTCCGGCCAGACCGTATACCTTTTCTTCCGGATTCGGATACTCCGATTCCGGAACGCCGTTGTTCCGGATGGCCCATTCCGTGCCCCAGGCCCGGACACCCGGGTTTGCGAGAATCTTTTTCTCGCTGGTGGTTCCCGGATTGGTGGAGCCCAGGCCGATGTCCTTGTTCTTCATATCATCCCGGGTGACCAGGAATACCTTTCCGAAGTCTTCGCAGGGCAGGAGCATGTCCATTTCATCCTGCGTGAAGGCGGCGGACGCAAAGGTTCCGTTCAGATATTCGCACAGCTCCGTCTTCGCAAAGTCGCCCTTCAGCTCATCCCGGTAGTCCACCCGGCTGTAGTCCGCTTTCAGCTTGTTGCTTTCCACTTCTCTCCGGGTAATATGCATGGGACGGGCGAAAAGGATGTATTCGCTGAGCAGGTAAGCTTTTTCCCCGTCCACGGTCAGCACCCGCCACAGGATGGGCAGAATGCCGCCGTCCGCCGTCTGGGGGTATTTTCCCAGCGTCAGATAGACATAGCCCTCCTCCTTTGAGTATCCCCGGAGCTCCGCGCCGGCTCCTGCCGCGGTTCCCAGCAGAACACAGCAGAGCAGCGCCGCAAGAAGTCGCTTCATTCCGATCTGCCCTCCTCCTTGATTCGGTTTTTTCCCTCGGGAGCGCTGTCCGTCCGCCCCGCCTTCCGCAGCCGGTTGACGGAGTGAAACATCATCCAGCATCCCGCGGCGGAGACAGCATAGCAAAGGTCCATGGTCATCCATTCCAGGAAACCGATTTTCTTTTCCAGTGCGAATTCCATGACCAGCACCAGCGCCGCGCCGCCGGCCAGCAGACATACGGACGGCCACCGGCGCTTTCCGGCGTTCATTGCGCACAGAACCAGCAGCGCCAGCAGCACTGCCGCGCTGAGAATCTGATTGACCCGGACGAAGCCCCATTTGGGGATATCATCCTGCCGCAGGCTTTCATACAGCACCCGGACCGCCGCGTAGAAGCTCAGGGCGAACACGGCCCTGCCGCCGCCGTTCTCCGGCAGACGGACGGTCTTCCACAGACCCCAGCCCAGGCACAGCGCGACCGGCAGGAAGACGGCCCAGCTGGCATAGCCGTAAAAGGGATCCCGTACGGCGAAGGGAAAATGGGAAAAAAATTCCGCCAGAGGACCGGGCTCTTCGGAGGCCAGAAGGCTCATGCTGTTTTCCGCCAGGAACCAGTCTTCAACCTTCCAGCCGAAGCCTCCGCCGATGAGTCCCTCTCCCAGCGCGCAGGCAGTACCCAGCAGGAGAAAGGGCCCTGCCAGCAGATCCGCGGCCTTCTCGAAGGAGACTCCTGTGATCCTGCAGGCCAGGCCCAGGGCGATCACCGCTCCGGCCAGGGCGCCGTAGAGCAGATATCCGCCGCCGGCAAAATCAAGCAGGACCTCTCCAAAGTAGTCCTCAATCATATCCAGGTTGCACAGGGCATACCCCAGATGTGCCAGAAACAGTCCCAGGGGCAGGGCAAGCAGCCAGAAGATTTCCAGGGCTTTTTTCTCCCGGGCGTCCGCCGCCCGTTTCAGGCTCCAGACCGCCCCCGCCGCCAGGGCCAGGGCCGTGACCGCGCCGAAGGGAAAAGCCCGCAGGCTTCCGATTTCCAGGGGTTCCATACCTTATTCCTCCTGCCAGGCGGACGCAAAATACAGAATATCGCTGATCTGCCGGTGTCCGGGAGTATCCTCGATCTTCTTTCCCTTCAGCACCACCCGGGTGGAGCCGCCGCCGTCCAGGTTATAGGCCAGGACACAGTCCGGGAACAGGAAGGCGATATAATCCGCGAATTCCTGGAGCGTCATGCCCATGGACCCGTCGGTTTTTCCGTAGGCCTCGACGATGGCATAGGAAAGGGGACCGGTCTGCAGGACGGCTACCCGCTGCTGGGCATATTTCCACTGGAATTCGCCGCTCCGGGCCACGCTGGTTTCGGTGATGGTTCTGGCCTGACCGTTTTCCACCAGCACGGGGCCCAGCGTGAAGGTGTTGATGATGGAGGTACCCTCCGGAAGGGACGCCATGTACTGATCGCCCTCCTCCGCAGTGGGGGCGTACAGGGCGGAGAAATCCCCGTTCTGATCAATGAGCAGCACGTCCCGCTCCCCGTTGAGCTTGTTCCGGTAGAACTCGCCCTGGCGCAGCACGTAGCCCACTTTGCCGTGATACTTGAAGAAATCTCCGTTCAGGGCCGCGATGGCATTCTTCTGCTTCGCCATGTCCTCCGCTTCGGCAAACCCGCCTTTTTTATAGTTGTCGTAGGTCATGGCCGTACGGATCTGGGAGGCATTGGACACCCTGATGTAGGTAATGGAGGACTGGATCTGCTTCGCCTTGAAGGCGGGAACCACGGAGGCGTACTCGCAGCGGACGGCAATCGAGGGATCCTCGTAGATATGCCACGCAAATTTGGAGGCTGCCGCGTCCTTTTCCGCCGCCGCCCAGGTCCGGGTATCCGGATCATATTTCAGCACCTTGGGCTGCGCCGTTCCGAAAGCCAGCACCCGCTCGTCCGTCAGGGCGCTGTCCCCGGGAATCAGCGTCCAGTTTTCTTCCAACCAGGGCTGTCCGCCCGCCTTCTGATCCAGCGGCAGCTCAATGACGTCCGCCAGGGAAGGGGCGGATACCAGAAAGATCAGGGAAAAGATCATCAACCCGATGATTATCCGCCGAACGATGCCTGCATTCATAGCTTTCACTCCTATTCAAGTCTGTTTTATCATGGTTCGCAAGTAGGTGACCACTGAGCAGCGGAACTGCCGGGTTCGTTTTATCCACTGGAAATGACCGAAGAGCAGCTCTGCTTTGGGGATTCAGGGTTTACTCAATGTTTTCCAGAAAATCGGTGTGCAGTACATCCGGTCCGACGGTTGTACCGTAAAGACCGAAGCTTACGTTGGAAAATATTTTCCCGGTTCCTTTTACGGACAGAGCCTTTCGTACTCCTCCTACTTCAATCGTCAGGCTCATCTGTGTACGGTGCATTTTGTATGCTTCTACAGCCAGCTCAATACCTGTTTTTCCTTCGAAGGCCTCCAGGGGAATGTCCCAGTTCAGCTGTGTACGATCCTCCTTTGGTCCGAATAAATGTACATACATTTTCTTTGGCTGCCAGGCACCGTATTTTCCGGCAGTTTCAGACAGAAAATCCGGATTTCCGGATACTTCCCAGGCCTTTGTCAGAGCGTCTGCTGTCATTTTATGCTGTCCATGCCCATATTCGCCGTTCAGATCATGGGTCACTACTACTTCAGGCTGATATTTGCGCAGCAGTTCCACCGCCCATTCCAGTACTTTTTCTTCACCATGCGCCTCATCGACTTTTCTGTAGGCTGTTTCCAGCTTCGTACTGTATCCATCCTCAAAAGGCCCGAAGTCTGGATAATTTCGTACGCCCATGGTCCACAGGCCATTCAGCGCCTCACTCCTTCTGACCTTATCCGCATAGGTAAGATAGCTGACTACGACCCGTTTTCCCTTTTCCACATCGTAAGTGGGGATGGCACCTCCCAGAAAGATTAATTCATCATCCGGGTGGCACATGGCAAACAGAATATCTGCCTTTTCTTCCGTTGGCTTCCATCGCTGAACCCAGGCAGGAATCATCCCTGATCCGAAGACAAACAGCTCATTCAGACCCATTAGCTGAGGTGTTCCGACCTGGGTTGACAGAACGCGAAGCTCTGCCGCGCCGGGAATCTCAAAAAAAGCATGAGCGAAAACCGGGTTGCCTGTTTCCAGATCTATCCATTCACCGCCGGGCTCCCGGGTTTGGATCACATACCCTTCCGGAATAGAATGGAAGCACAGATAAAGACCATAGACCGGTTCAGCAGACTTGATCTCTACAAAGGCAGGATCTCCGGCATCGCTTTCCCACCAGGTGGTATAAGCGCCATCTGTAAAATTCTTCCAGGAAGTATGCCGCTTTCCGCTGGAAGGACTTACGGAGAAGGTACATGACTTTGTGAGGTTCTTCGCATCTTCTCCCGCAAAAGCTCCCTCTGCTCCGAATACTGTCAGCAGGACAAGCAGTATCATCAACAGCCGTTCGAGAGCTTTGCCATGGGGAATCCTTTTTTCGAAGGAAAGGGAACGCCGCGCCCTGCTTCCGGACGATCCTTCGAAAAGCGGACTCCATTGTCTGCCGCAGAAGTCAAAGATCATGGATCAGAGCCTCCTTTCACCTCCGGGAAAGGCTCATACTGTCCTCCGCTTCGGAACATCCGTGCGATGCAGTCGTATCTTGGATGCTCGCGCCATCCGTTTCCTGTGGGGCTAACCGCGGTAGTATCCACCAGTGTGCCGGGCAGGGCGTCCTTCAGCTTTGCCAGGCTTTCCTGGTCCATTGCCGTGTCCACATTATAGCTGTTGTAATGATTCACCCAGAGCCTTTCCAGACTGGTTATTTTTTCCAGAGGAGAAAGATCCTCAATACGGTTGAACACCAGATTCAGATCCACTAAATGCTCCAATCCGGAAAGGGGAGATAAATCCATAATTTCATTACGGAAAAGTTCGATGTATTCCAACTCTTTCTGAAAGGCAATGGGAGTCAGATCGCTGATTTTATTGTCCGCGAGAATCAATACTTTCAACTGGGGAAGATCGTACAGGAAGGACAGATCGTCAATCCTATTGTGACCCAGATCCAGCGCTTTCAGATTTTTGCAATACAGCAGCATTCGGAATGTTTCCCATCCGAAACGCGTTGATTCATTGCCGTGCCGGGTGGAGAAGGAGGTATCATCCGTTCGGACGGTATATCCGCCAACCTTCATCGTCCATCCAAAATCGACCTGGGGAAACCGGGCTGTCATGGCATCAGCTTCCGCTTCCCGAACTGTGGACGCAAACATGTCCACCTTTTTCAGATTCGGGAATTGATCCAGATAATCGTAAAACCGCTCAAAATCATCCCGGCCAACCGTGACCCTGCCCAGATCCAGATATTCACTGTCTGCCGGAGCGGAGAAATTCTTGAAGATCAGATCCGGACTTCCTGCCAGAGCAATCCCAACCCACAGACAAGAAATTGCAGCAGCTAACAAAACTAATTTCTTCATCTGACTTATCCGCCCTTTGTCTTTATGCTGACCCATTTGCCAGAGCCTGCAGAATCAGTCGGAAACGTTTTCATCCGGTTGGTAGGCACTGGCAAAATACACGATGTCCGGAATCGGACGATAATCCTGTCCGCCCTTGGTATTAATCTGGTTGCGCCAGTTGCCCATAAAAACAACATGGCATGAATTCCCGCCATCCAGATTATATGCCTGCTGCACACCTTCAAAGGATGCTACGAACTGTGCGAACTGTTCCACGTTCATCCCCCAGTGGGCAATGGTGATTACCATATAATCCAGCGGCCCCATTTGACAGATGGCAATCCGCTGCTCTGAGCTCTTTGGATTGGACTGAGGCTGCGCTTTTGAAATATCCGCTACAATTTCTCCGTCCTTAATCAGCGCTGGGCCGAAACACAGAGCGTTGGTAACCCGTTTTCCATTAATGAAGGTTTTATCCATTTCCTCCGGATGGTCTTCCGCCATGATAATATGGAAATCACCATCCTCATCAATTAAAAGGAGATCCTGTCCGGGAGCCATGGAGTCCCGAAAAACCTGCCCTTGACGCAGCACATATCTTCCTGCGTTCCCTGAGTAATAATCTCCGTTGATTGCTACGACTGCGTTCATCCGGCGGGATATGGTTTGGGCTGGAGCCAATGCTTTTTTTTCGAAGGTATTTGCGGCCGCAGTCCGAAGCTGACTGCCGTTTGAAATCCTGATCCGAGCCATATAATAGGTTATTTTCCATTCCGGGCTGATTACCATTTCATAATCTGCCGTGATGGAAGGGTCCTCATAGTGATCAAATTCCGGTGTCTCCCTTTTAGCCGGGTATGTTCCCTGCGGCTTTGGCGCAGGCTCGAAGTCCAGCGGAAGATTCAGTACTTCTGCGTTTGCCCACAGCGGCAGCATCAGCATCAACAGCAGGCAAAGGATACTTTTTTTCATTTGCTTTTTCCCTCCGTTTGAACCTTCAACATTTTCCGAAAAGCAAGAACTTCTGTTACCGCCAGGATCACCTGGCCTGCAAGCATCAGGGCGTAGCAGGCATAGATGTCCAGGAATCTGAGGAACAGAATCTTTCCCTCCATGGCAAACTCACATACGATAAAAAGCCCCGCGCAGAGTATGGCGATCCCCGCGGGCAGAAAACGGTTGGGCTTTCCATGGGAGCGCACTCCATAAATGATCAGAATGATGAACATGGTTACCATGCAGGCTAACTGCTCCACCCTGATGCAGAAAAACCACATGAAGGAACCCAGACGCAGGTTTTCCAGCAAAATCTGGGGCAGACAAAAGTAAAAAACACTTCGCAGAAAACGGTTATCTTTCAGTTTCCAATAGGATACTGCGGCAACAGCCAGCAGACTGATGCCTTCTAAAACGAACACGGCCAGATACCATTCTGTCCAATCATCGCTATAGGAGAACCCTCTGGCCAGCGGGAAAAAGCAAAGTGCCTCATTTTCCAGGTAGGGCCCAACGCCTACCATGCCCAGGAAATACTCTCCAAACCGTACCAGGGCTCCCAGCAGAAGTGCAAAAGGCGCAAACCGGTTCAGGACCGATATGGGAGCCAAATTACAGATTTTTGCTGCCAGCGCCACCCCAAGACATAAACCAGCCGCGCCGCCGAAAAAGCTCAGTTCTTCCGGATCCAGACAGAACAGTTTCTCCTTCCAGCCCTCTGCAATCATAAAGTCAATCTGACACAGGTAATAGACCAGCTTAGCGGAGAGGATTCCCCCAAGCAACCCCAGACAGAAACTCGAGAGGGTCAGTTTCAGCCTTTCCTGCCTGGAGTTTGCAACTCCGAATAACCCGAAAACGAGCATTGCGGCGGCTGACACCCATCCGAAAAAAAGCGATCCCTGAACTTCCATATAAGCCTCTGATACAACTAAACTGTCTGTTATTCGCATAAACCAGGAAATAACGAACCAAACGTCAACGAACCGCCTGATTCTTTCACAGACATCCTCTATAATATCACAGGGTATTTGCAAAAAGCAATGTTTCGGTTGGCCTGCTGGATGCATAGATACTATGAAAAAAGTCATGTACTTTGCAGAAATCTTCTGAGGCGAATAGCAGACCCGCCAAGAATGCAAAATACGGTAGGATTAATGCCTTTTCAGCCAAAGGAAGTAGGAACGCCAGCAGAGAAAGATTATATTTATGGATCTGTTCTGGCTTCAGCGATATTCCGTATCGTTGTGTGCTGCTGAAAAATGACGCCAGAATGGTTTCGTTTCGGATCTTGCCGGAAGGGAGGGGATGTCTTGAAGAGAATATTTGGATATATCGTCCTTGGACTGATGCTGTTCGCGCTGATGCTTCTGGTTTCATCTCCGACCCTTTCCTGATTTAAAAATGATATTTCCGGCGATGCCGGTAATTTCAATTAAAGGAGCAGTTTTATCATGCATTTTCATTTCCGTGTGAAGTCCCTTCTGGTCGCTGTGATACTGAGCGTACTGGTTCTTTCTGCGCTCCGACCGGCCTCAGCTGATGTGACGCCTCTGGATCTGGATATCATGACACATGGAGCCCCTATCCAGAAAAAAGGATGGATTTCCGGCGGTGAGTATCAGGATGAATCCATCCATATTACTTCTTATCATAAAAGCAGGAAACCTAAATCCAGCCGTGAAAAAACCATTTGCCGCTGGATCACGATTCAGATCTCTGACCCTTCTCAGCTGAGAACTGCCATGAGTATGGACAGCTATGATGACCCCGGTACCGTGAGCGCCAAGACCCTGGCAAAGTATGTAAATGCGGTTGTTGCGCTGAACGGAGACTATTTTAAATATAATTATGACAAAGGGTATGTACTCCGGCAAGGAGTGCTGTACCGGGACGCACTGGATGGCACCTGGGACTCACTGATTATTGATGATCAGGGTGATTTCCATGATGTTCTGGAAGCCACCAGCGAATCCATGGCTGCTGCCATTTCAGATCTGGAGGCGCAGGGGAGAAAGCCGGTCAATGTCTTTACTTTCGGCCCTGTTTTAATCAAGGATGGAAAGATTGTCCGGGATGAAACAGACTATCCGTCTGAAATGCACTACCCTACGCTTGCAACTCAGCGGATCGCCCTGCTTCAGCTGGGAACGCTGGAATACGCGGTGGTGGAGATTGATTCAGACGGCGGCAACGGAACAGGGATGAACCTGGGCGAACTTGCCCGCTTTATTCTGGAAATCTATCCGGATTGCAAAATGGCTTATAATCTGGATGGAGGCGGCTCCACCCATCTGATTGTTAACGGCAAGCAGATTCATTACACAGTCAGCGGCCGTGCTGTCAGTGATATTATCTATTTTGCTTCAGCAGATTTTTCGGAGGAATAACTTTCATGCAGGCCTTTTCTCTTGAATCCCTGCCATTTAGAATTTATGGTATGTGCCTGGCTGTCGGGGCATTGGCCGGTTTGTGCTGGCTGGCATTCCGCTGCCGCGGTATGAAAAACGATACCGTGCTTTACTTTGCGCTGCTTGCGGTTCCGCTTTCTTTTCTGATGGCCAGACTGGCTCAATGTCTGGTATCTCAGGGTTGGCACCTGTTTCGGGAAAACTTTTTTTTCAACTTCAGCCGCGGAGGGTATATGCTCTACGGTGCTCTTGCAGGAGTTGTACTCGCGGCCTGGATGACAGCCCGTTTTACCACCCAGTCTTTTGCCAAGCTACTGGATGCCATTTCTGCGCCGGGCATGCTTGTCATTGCTGTTTGCCGGTTTTCAGAGGGACTGATCGGCGCAGGCTACGGCCGATCCATAGAGGACTGGTTTGATCCATGGGGAGAGTTTACGTTCTTTCCGCTTGAGGATCCAGAGCCCCTGATGCATTTTCCTTTCGGAATCCCGGATTATTATGGAGACTACCATTTCAGCATCTTTCTCCTGGAAGGGCTGGCTGCACTCATTTTTATGCTGATTTTAGCAAGAAAGAAAGAGTCGGTACCCGGCATGGTTTTTCTTTTAGGCCTGATTCTATATGCGGGCGCCCAGACTACGCTGGAAAGCCTGAGGGCAGACAGTCTGCCCAAATGGGGCTTTGTCAGAGTAAACCAGCTAATCAGCGCGGTTGTTCTGGCTGGAGTAATGGCGTTGTGTTCCATCCGGCTGAAGAAAAACAGCCACCCGGTTCCCTGGGCTTCCTGGATAGGATTCTTTGCTGCTGCAGGCATGATACTGGCGATGGAATTTGCTCTTGAGAAAAAGATTCTCTTTCTGCAATGGATGCGGATGGACTTGTGCTACTTGATTATGGCACTTTGCAGTTTGTCCCTGATTCTGATCTGCAGAAGCGTATGGAAGAAAGCCTGCGTTGTCCCTGCAAATTGAATTCTGTACTTTGCTTGAGGCTTAACTATGAAAAAAACAGCATCCCTGATCCTGATCCTGGTTGTCCTGGTCACCTTCGGTTTTACACAGGCGGAGGAGGATTCCCCTGTCATGCAGCTCCACCAGGTCGACGTGGGATGCGCCAATGCCTATCTTCTTCTGTCAGGGGATACGGTGATCCTGATCGAGTGCGGAATCAACTGGTACAAAGGGATCGGAGACACTCCGGACAAGCTGATGAACTATATCGCATCCACCGGGATCGATCATTATGACGCGCATTTTATAACCCACTGGCATAATGATCACTGTCTTCTGATGCCTGAGCTCTCCGAGCTTTACGGTTCCGACAGCTCCTCCGTCTATGGGCCGAGCACCGGCCTGCCGGATTTTCTGAGCCTGCCAAAGGGAAACTATTGCCAGCTCAAAGCCGGCGAATCTCTGGAGATCGGTCCCTTCCATATTCTCTGCGTCGCTCCGGAAACCATCCGGCGGGACGGGCACATCAACGAGGATTCCCTGAACCTGCTGATTACTTTCGGCTCGTTCCGGATGCTGTTTACCGGCGATTATCTCGGAGACGCCGTCGTGGATCACTTCGGGGAGGAGGTTTCGGGCGCCGATGTGATCACCTTCCCCCATCACGGACTGGAGCCCTATGCGGTTACATCCCGCGCGCTGCAGGCGATCAACCCGCGGATTGTGCTTCTTCCGGGAGCGCCGGAAGGAAGGGTTCTGCAGATCTTCCGGCGTCTGAGGCTGGAACCGGAAATCTATGGAAACAGGCACGGAAATGTGGTTCTGGTCTGTGACGGGACGAACGCCGAAGTGCATACGCACGCAGAGCCCGGTGAATTTGCCTGGGAGGCGGTGCGCCCTGCCGGGAAAGCCGGAAGACCGTAAACAGGATGAATGGATTTCCGGGAAAATACCAGGATGATCCCGGCGAAATGATCAGAGAACAGGAGAGAACGGATTGTGACGGCTGTAATCATCGCGGTGCTGATCCTTGCCCTGCTGATGGGGCTGGGCTTTTTTCTGGCGAAGATTCCCATGACGGGCAGACGGCAAACCCTGGAAGAAGCCCGGGCCTGGCAGGAGGAGCACTATGATCTCTCCTGGTATGACCCCCTGGAGAAGACGGATTATACCGTAAAGAGCCGGGACGGGTATATTCTTCACGCGCAGTTTCTGAAAAACCCCGGAGATACGGACCGGTATATCCTCATTTCCCACGGATACACGGACAATCGTTTCGGCGCGCTGAAATACGCATATATGTATCTGGAGCTGGGATTCAACGTGATCGTTTATGATCTGCGCGGGCACGGGCTGAATGAGCCGGCGATCTGCACCTATTCCATCCGGGAAAGCCAGGATTTGCTGGCCATGATTCAGGACAGCCGGGAGCGCTTCCGAAACATGGCGATTCTGGGAATTCATGGGGAATCCCTCGGCGCGGCCACATCCGTTGCGGTGCTGAAGGAAAAACCGCCGGTTGACTTTGTGGTTGCGGACTGCGGCTTCAGCGACATCGTTCCGGTGCTGAAGGGCGCCATGAAGGGAATGCATCTGCCGGGGTTCCTGGTTTATCTGGTTTCTGTCTGCGCCAGGATCAGATACGGGTATTCCTTCCGGGAGATGCGCCCGATTGAAAGCCTGAGGGAGAACCATATTCCGATCCTGTTTATCCACGGGGCGGAGGACAGCTTCATTCTTCCGGAACACAGCGAGAGAATGAAAGCGGCGACGAAGGGATACGCGGAGCTGCATCTGATCCCCGGGGCGGGGCATGCCATGTCGGTCCTTACCGATCCGAAGGCATACCAGGCAATTGTCCGCAAATTTCTGACAGAGCAGTTTCCCGGG
>CAMNKK010000024.1 GCA_946542235.1 uncultured Clostridia bacterium
GCAATCAGGGGGAAGAAGGCTTCATAGGTGCGGCTGCGCACGATATCGCCCATCTGCGGCGGTCAGACCTGTTCACAGCTGCGGCATTGCTGTCAGGCGGACGGAAGCCTGTCAGCGGGCAGAACGATGAGCGCCATGGGCGCGATGAAGCCGCAGATCCGGGCATGCTCGCTGCAAAGAGCCGCCTTATGCACAGACTTTCGTATTATAGCACCTTGCGGGATGATTCGCCAATGGATATAATGAAGATCGTGATATTCCCTTTGAGCGTTTCCAGGAGGACAGTCAGGCAGAAATGTATAAAAAGATTCATGAAAACGCGGTACCTGTTCAAAACGAATGAATCTTTCGGAGTGCAAAAATGAAGAAAAAAACTGTTATATCGGCCAGCGCCTTGATCATCCTGGCCATGCTGATGCTTGTCATGGCGTCGGCCCGGGCGGAGATTACCGCCGCGGCCCAGCTGAATGCTCCCGGGATCACCATCGGCGTGGATCAGGGCAGCGCCGCGGAGAAAACCGTGCGGGAGCTGCTTCCGGAGGCGGCGGTAGCCTATTACACGGATAAATTCCTGGGCTATACCGCCGTGGCCCAGGGGAAGATAGACGCCTTCGTGTACGACCGGGCGCAGATGCAGCTGGCCATCGAGAACGGCCAGTCGGATGTGCGTTTGCTGGACGAGAATCTGGGTGACCCGATTCGGATTGCCGTAGGCCTGTCTCCCGTGTCCACGATTCCCGATCTGGAAAAGCAGATCAACCGCTTTATTGCGGAGATCCGGGCCGACGGCACGCTGGACGACATGTACCGGCGCTGGGTGATCGAGGAAAAGGAAACCATGCCCCAGATCACCCTGCCCGACCATCCCGATCTGGTCCTGAAGGTGGGCACATCCGGCGTCGTACCGCCCTACAGCTATTATCAGGACGGCGTGCTGAACGGCTACGATATCGAGCTGGCCTTCCGCTTTGCCGCCTGGCTGGGAGCCGGTGTGACGTTCAAGGTCTATGATTACGGCGCGATCGTTCCCGCCGCGGTCGCCGGCGACGTGGACTGTATTATGGCCAACCTGAACGTCACGCCGGAGCGTCAGGAGGTCCTTCCCTTCTCCGGTATCCTGTGTGAGAACATTCTGGGCATCATGGTGCGGGGACAGGCGGGGCCGGAAGCCGCTCCCGCATGGGCGGCCTATAACGGAAAGCGCATCGGCGTGCTGACCGGTCCCCTGATGGAGAACATTGCCCGCGCAAACTTCCCGGACAGCGAACACCTGCTGTTCAACAGCTATCCGGATTGCATCACGGCGCTGCTGGCGGGCAGGATTGATGCCTATCTGGGCGACGAGCTGGGGCTGAAATCCGTGCATGCGGAGCAGCCGGAAATTGACTACATCCGCGATCGGATCACCCAGCAGGACTGCAGCTTTGCCTTCCGCAAAAACGATCCGCGCAGCGCCGCGCTGTGCGAAGAGTTGAACGCCTTTCTGGCGCTTTCTCATGAAAACGGCACCATGCAGGAGCTGGAAGACATCTGGCTCGGCGCGGACGAAGCGCGGAAAGTCGTGGATATGTCCGGTCTGACCGGCGAAAAGGGAACCATCCGCGTCGTCACCACCTCGACGGATATGCCCTTTTCCTATATCAAGGACGGCAAAAACGTGGGTTATGACATTGACCTGGTGGTGCGTTTCTGCCGGTATGCCGGATACGGTCTGGAGCTGGGCGACGTGGATTTCGCCGCCCGCATCCCGGCCGTCCAGTCCGGCAAGTATGACTTTACGACCGACATGAACGTGACGGAGGAGCGGAAGGAGCAGGTGCTGTTTTCCGATCCCACCTGCACCGGAGGCATCGTGCTGGCGGTCCTGTCCTCTTCCCTTGAAGAGGCTTCCTCCGCTTCGGCCGGCGAAAGCGGCCATGCCCCCGCTGAATCGCAGCGGGCAGAATCCGTCTGGGAAAGCCTGTCCTCCAGCTTCCATAAAACCTTCATTCGGGAAGCCCGCTGGCAGCTGTTCCTGGAGGGCATCGGCACAACCATGCTGATCACCCTGCTTTCCATCCTGTTCGGCACGGCGCTGGGGTTCCTGGTGTTCATGCTGTGCAGAAACGGGAATCCGTTCGCCAACGGCGTCACCCGCTTCTCCGTATGGCTGGTCACGGGTACGCCCATGGTGGTGCTGCTGATGATCCTGTATTACATCATCTTCGGCTCCGTGGCGATCAGCGGCATTGCCGTGGCGGTCATCGGCTTTACGCTCACCTTCGGCGCGGCGGTGTACGGCCTTCTCAGGATGGGCGTGGGCACCATTGACCGGGGCCAGTATGAAGCGGCCTATGCCCTGGGGCACAGCAACCGGCATACCTTTTTCAGGATCATCCTGCCCCAGGCGATTCCCCATGTGCTGCCCGCCTATCAGGGCGAGATCGTGGGTCTCATCAAGGCGACCGCCATCGTGGGCTACATCGCCGTGCAGGATCTGACAAAGATGGGCGATATCGTGCGCAGCCGCACCTATGAAGCCTTCTTCCCCCTGATTGCCGTAACCGTTATTTATTTTGTGCTGGAAGGGCTGTTCAGCTTTGCCGTCGGCCGGATCCGCGTCGGTATCGATCCCCGGAAGCGCAGCCGCGAACGTATTCTGAAGGGCATTGATCCGCATGATTGAAATCGGACATCTCAGTCTTTTATGATGTACATGGTGCTGACCTGCCTGTGCGGCAGAGAGGCGCTGCCTGAAGAAGGCAGCGGAACAGGAGGAAGAAAATGGACGAGAATCTGAAAATGTTTCTGGGACTGATCAGCGAAAAAATGAATGCTCCCGAAGTCGAAAGTCTGGAAACGGAAGCGAAGGAGCTGGAAGCGCAGCTCGAAAAGAACCGGCAGGAGCTGGAAGCGCTGCAGCAGGAGATCGCGGCTTTGTCAGCCCCGGAGGAGGCCGGAGCCGCCGGCTGCTCCTCCGAGGATAGCAGCGCTCCGGGCTCTTCCCCTATGCATAGGTAAAGAATTTCACATGCAGCATGCCGGGATGGTCCAGCTTCAGCTGCGCCGTCTCATCCCCGTTCAGGCGGCGTCCCTTTTTCCATTGTCCCTGTTCGAAGGAGCCTTCCTCGACCAGCAGGTAATCCAGATTGGGCTGGTCCGCCTTCATTGATTCAAAGGACAGGCTGCAGGCGTTTCCCAGCAGGTAGCATTCCCGGTCGCTGACAGCCAGGCACAGGCAGGCGCCGTCGTTTCTGGGATTCACGGGGCTCTGGAAGGAGACCGTCAGGCGGAAGCTGTCCAGGAACTCCATGGAGGGCTGCTTGGCCAGGAAGGGGCTGCCGTCCGGGCCCGGAACGGCCGGATCGGTCTCCGCGGACAGGGCCTGCAGGCGTTCCGTTCCATAGGCTTCGGAAATCAGCGGCAGCATCCCGCGCAGCAGATGGCCAATCTCCCGGTACTCCTCCAGGGACTGGGGTGTCTTCAGCGCGGGATCCGTCACGTCCATGCCGAACAGGAACGCCTGCACGGCGGTAAAGGGCTTTCCGATATCGTCGAATCCAAAGGGAGAATAGCAGGCCGCGTGATAGTGTCCCACCGTATACAGAAGCCGCGGCGCGCAGTAGCTGTGGGTGGCGGTTTCCGGGATGAAAAGCGCGTTCCCCCGGCGGGTATACTCATCGCAGACCGCCTTGAACTGAGGCACATAGATATCCGGGCAGTAGACATCGATGGACGGCGCGCAGAAATCCCAGACCTCATGCACCCGGGAAACCGGTCCGCCCGTAGGATAGCTTCCGGGCTCTCCGCCCTTGTCCAGCCAGCAGTTCACTGCCATGGGCAGATCGTAGACCGCCTTGCCCGCCGCTGCCACGGTTTCGACATAGCCGGCCACATGGAAGGCGGAGAAGATTTCCTCCGCGGCCGGGCCGAAAACCTGCCGCCAGGATCCGCTTTCCGCCCCGTTCTCCACCGCGGACCGGATATCCGGTACCTGCGTATCCGTATGCGCTTTCATGTACGCGATCAGCGCGGCGGGAACCGGTCCCTCAAAGGCAGCATCCGCGGCATCGGAAACCTCCCGGGCCGCGCCGAGCAGGCCGGTTTCGTTTTCCACCTGCACGGCCACCACCGTCTGCTGCTGTCCGTCGTAATCCCGGAGGAAGCCCATCAGGGCCGCAAAGGCCCGGGCATCCGCCTGCGCCGTTTCCCGGCCCAGATAGGACAGCGAAGTATAGGGCATCCTGACCGGCATGGAAGGAGAAACCTTCCGGCCGGTCTTGTTCTTTCCCTTCTCGATCTGCGCCCGGGGGAAGCGCTTCAGATCCTGCTTGACCCAGCCGGGGGCATACATGCATTCGGCGTTTTTCCAGCTTCCGAACCAGAGGAATACGATGCGCATCTCCCTCGCCCGGGCCTGGTCAATCAGCGCCTGCGGCAGGGAGAAATCAAACTGCCCTTCCTCCGGCTCCACGGTTTCCCAGGCAACCGGCAGCAGCAGCGCGTTCATCCCCAGGTCCTCCGCGATCTGCCAGATCCGCTCCATATAGGCCGGGGAGGAGGAATCCGAATTATGGACCTCTCCCGCCAGCAGGGGAAATGGTTTTCCGTTCAGGGTCAGGACCTTTCTGTTTCCGATGGTTTCAATTTTTGTCATGACTCAGTCTCCTCACAGGATCATTCTGGAAGGATGGCCGCCCGGTCCCATTCCGCGCAGAAGCGGGCCGCGCCCTCCGCAGTTCTGTTTTTTTCTTTCGACGGCGGGCTTTCCGTTTCCTTCCGGCCGCGGCTGTCCGGAGATCTTTCCCCCTTGATTTTACCGGGCGGATATGCTACATTTCTGTAAAACACCCGGCATGGGTCAAAAAAGAAAATCCAGGAGGTTGATCTTATGAAAAAGGCAGTTTCCTTTATGCTGGCATTGCTGCTTTTCCTGGGGCTGGGGCTTTCTGCCGCTTCCGCGACGCTGAGCCAGACGCAGCCTCTGGCCAAATGGGGATATAGCGGAAGCTATCTCGATCCTTCCAACGTCGGTCCCGTGACCCCCACCATCTACAGCACCCGCAGATATCGGGACATCGGAAAGGATAAGGCGTACGATCTGAACGGAGATTTTTCCTCCAGCATGATCCGGCGCCAGCAGGGCAACCGGGAATACGGACTGTACCTGAAGTTCACCCCCGGCCGGACGGACGATGACTACTACATCTGGCGCTTCGATACCATTGTCACCGACCCCTGGGGCGATCAGGTCTTCTATGAAGGATTCGATTCCGACATGACCTGCAAATTCGGTTATTACTGGTACTGGGAGTTTTACAGCCTGAACTCCATGTTCGAGGATCTGATTTACCAGTACGGCAATGTTCCGAAGGGAACCTATACCATGGATATCTATTTCAATGAGAAATGGGCGGGAAAAACCCAGTTCCGGGTAAAGGACTGAGCCCCGGCGATCGGAAGAAAAGGCAAATAAAATTCGGAGGCACCCGCGGGTGCCTCCGGTT
Source organism: uncultured Clostridia bacterium (assembly GCA_946542235.1). Taxonomy (GTDB): domain Bacteria; phylum Bacillota; class Clostridia; order Christensenellales; family Aristaeellaceae; genus Aristaeella. Next base: position 5,487 of record CAMNKK010000024.1, read on the forward strand.
TTTTATTCCGCGGCGGATTCTTCCAGCTTGGGCCGTGATTTCCGGTTTTGCAAAAAAATAAGAAAAGGGCTTGACAGCCTGATACTTTTAGTGTACTATTCCACTCGTACACTATGACAGTAAGTCATGTGGATCCGGGAAGGAGGGATTTTTTGAATTACGATCCGATGGTTCCCATCTGGCTGCAGGTGGTCAACCGCATCAAGGAAAGCATTGTCACCGGGCGTCTGCTTCCCGGGGCGAAGCTTCCGGGCGGAAGGGATCTGGCGGTTCAGTTTGAAATCAATCCCAACACGGCCGCCCGGGTTTACCAGGAGCTGGAGCGGGAGGGGCTTTGCGAAACCCGGCGGGGCCTGGGTACCTTCATCACCCCGGAGCAAAGCCGGATCGACGCCCTCCGGGAGCGGATGGCGCTGGATGCCCTGAACCGTTTCCTGAGCAGCCTGAAAGCCCTGGGAATGACCCGGGAGGACGCGGCAGCAATGCTGAACATGAAGGAGGAATAGGACAAAATGCTGGAAAGCAAAAACCTGACCCGGAAGTTCGGGTCAAAGACAGCGGTGGACGGTGTCACCCTGAGCCTGAAGCCGGGACATATCTATGCCATGCTGGGGCCCAACGGCAGCGGCAAAACCACCTGGATGAAAATGGCGGCCGGGCTGATGAAGCCGACCTCCGGGGAGGTAACCTTCCAGGGCGAGCCGGTCGGGATCGCCAGCCGGGAGCAGGTGGCCTACATGTCCACCGAGCCGTATTTCTACGCCTGGATGAGCATCCGGGATGCCGGAAAATACTATGAGGATTTCTTCGCGGATTTCAGCATGTCCCGCTTCAAGGATCTGCTGACCCGGATGGATCTGGAGGAGGACCTGAAGATCAGGACCCTGTCCAGCGGCATGGTGGCCAAGATGAAAATCGCCCTGACCCTGTCCCGGGACGCGAAGGTCTATATGCTGGATGAGCCCTTCAACGGCATTGACCTGCTGGCCCGGGATGAAATCCGGACCACCATTCTGGAGGCCGCGCGGGAGGATAAGCTGCTGCTCCTGTCCAGCCATCTGGTGGAGGAGATGGAAGCCATCGCCGATCAGGCGGTGTTTATCCGGAACGGAAAGCTCATCGAAGTGCGGGATCTGGAGGAGCTCCGGGAGACGGACGGCGTCTCCATGGCGGACAGGTACCGGATGATCTTCGGTCATGGGGAGGTGAACTGAGTATGTTCAAGCTGCTGAAATATGAGTTCCGGAAGACGGCTTTTCCCAAGCTGGTCATGCTGGCGCTGACCGTGCTGGCGGAGGCGGCCTTCCTGTACGGTTACTTTGCGAATAAGGAAGACGCCATGGGCACCGCAGTCCTTTTCCTGGTTCTGCTCACCCTGGTCGGAATCGCCCTCATGGGCATCATGAGCCTCGTGATCCTGCATCGGGACATGAACACAAAGCAGGGCTACATGCTCTTCATGACCCCGAACAGCTGCTACAAAATCCTCGGGGCCAAGGTGCTGGAGTGCGGCCTTTCCCTGATGCTGGCAGGCGCCTTCTTCTTTGCCCTGGCCGTCCTTGACATGGACCTGGTGCTTCGCCGGGAGGGCGTCGAAAGAATCTGGGATGTGTTCAATCAGATGCTCCAAACCCTCAACACCAGGCTGGAGATCAACGTGCCGAACGTGCTGGCGGTCATCTGCTATATCGTGACTTCCTGGCTCTGCACCGTCACCACCGCCTTCCTGGCGGACGTAATCTCCTCCGCGCTGCTGAACGGCAGGAAGGGGAACCTGTTCATCACGTTCCTGCTGTTCCTGGTGCTGAGCTATCTGATCGGCAAGATTGTCAGCCTGGTTCCGGCCACGGGAACCATCCAGGCCCAGTTCCTGTATCAGTCGCTGATTTCTCTCGGCTTTGCCGGCCTGATGTACTTCGTCACCGCGTGGATCATGGAGAAATATCTCAGCGTCTGACCCCGTTTTCCGCCGGTTCTTCTGCAGGCCCCCGGGCCTGCAGTTTTTTATTTCCGTCCTTATTCTTCCGGTTTTCGGGTTGAATTCTGGGTTTTTCCATATTATAATCCGTTTCAGGCGCACCGGTCAAAAGCCGGCGCCCCAAAGTCCCATCCCATCGACACGTTGGAAAGGAGCCTGTATGATGTCCAGGATTTATACTTCCGTGGATCAGCTCATCGGCCGCACGCCCCTGCTGGAGCTGTCCCGCATCGAATCCTCCGAAGATCTCCGGGCCAGAGTGCTGGCCAAGCTGGAATATTTCAATCCCGCCGGCAGCGTCAAGGACCGCGTGGCCGCGGCCATGATCGATGATGCCGAGGCCCGGGGCCTGCTGAAGCCCGGGGCCACCCTGATCGAGCCCACCTCCGGAAACACGGGCATCGGGCTTGCTTCCGTCGCTGCCGCCCGGGGATACCGGCTGATCATCGTCATGCCGGAAACCATGTCCATCGAGCGCCGCCGGCTGATCGCCGCCTATGGGGCGCAGATCGAGCTGACTCCCGGCGCGGAGGGGATGAAGGGGGCCATCGCGAAGGCGAAGGAGCTGGCCTCCCGGATTGAAAACAGCTTCATTCCTTCCCAGTTCGACAACCCCGCCAACCCCGACGTTCATTTCCGCACCACCGGGCCGGAAATCTGGCAGGATACCGACGGGCAGGTGGATATTTTCGTGGCGGGCGTCGGCACCGGCGGCACGGTGACCGGGGTCGGCCGCTATCTGAAATCCGTCCGGCCCGATGTCCGGGTGGTGGCGGTGGAGCCCGCCTCCTCCCCCGTGCTGTCCGGCGGCGCCGCCGGTCCCCACAGGATTCAGGGCATCGGCGCAGGCTTTGTGCCCTCGGTCCTGGATACGCAGATCTATGATGAAATCATTCCCGTCGCGGACGGGGACGCCCTGGCCGCCGGGAAGCGCATTGCCCGGGAGGAGGGCTTCCTGGTCGGCATCTCCTCCGGCGCCGCCGTCTGGGCTGCCATACAGCTCGCAAAGCGTCCGGAGAACGCGGAAAAGACGATTGTCGCGCTGCTCCCCGACACCGGAGAGCGCTATCTCTCCACCCCCATGTTCGGGGACTGAGGATCTCCGCGGGCCCAAAGTTCTTAGTATCTGGAGGAAATAGCCATGGATGAAAAGCCGGCGGCGTTCGCGACAAGGCTTCAGTCGCTGACGGATACCATTCTCGGGGATTATGAGCACGGCCGGGTCATCGACCGGCTGGAGATGTTCACCCAGCCGGACAGCAGGGTGATCCACGAGCTCATCGGAAAGCTGATGCGCCTGGTCTTTCCGGGGTATTACCTGGATCTTGCCTACCGGATCTACAATCCGAAAAACAGCCTTTCCACCCTGGTGGAGGATGTGGCGTTCCATCTGAACAGGCAGATCGCCATCGCCCTGCGGGACTGCGATGTGCCCGACTGCGGCGCGGTCGAGGCCCGGGCGGAGGAGATCACCGCCGCCTTCCTGGCCGGCCTGCCGGAGATCCGGGCCCTGGTGGATACGGATCTGCAGGCAGCCTATGACGGGGATCCGGCCGCGACCAGCAAGGCGGAAGTCATCATCGCCTACCCCGGCTTCTACGCCATCACCATCAACCGGCTGGCTCATGCCCTGTTTCAGCTGAACGTTCCGCTGATTCCCCGGATCATGACCGAATACGCCCACAGCCGGACGGGCATCGACATTCATCCGGGCGCCCGGATCGGCCGCTATTTCTTCATCGATCACGGAACCGGCATCGTCGTGGGGGAAACCACGGTCATCGGCGATCATGTGAAAATCTATCAGGGCGTGACCCTGGGCGCCCTCTCCACCCGGGGCGGGCAGAAGCTGCACGGCCAGCGCCGCCACCCCACCATCGAGGACAATGTCACCATCTACGCCGGCGCCTCCATTCTCGGAGGGGAGACCGTGATCGGCCATGACTCCGTCATCGGCTCCAACGTCTTCATCACCCATCCCATTCCGCCGTATACCCGCATCAGCATCAAGAATCAGGAGCTGCAGTACAAAAACGGCCAGGGCTATGTCCTTCAGCCGGATGTTCCCTCCGAAAACGCGGCCTGGTGCTACACCATCTGATTCCGGCTCTTCTCCCCGCTTCCCGGCGCCGCCGGGCGCATATGAAAAAGCACTGCGCGCTCCAGCGTACAGTGCTTTTTTGTTTGGGATTCCGGCGCGGATCAGATCAGGTCCGCGATATCCGTATTCACGCCCTTCAGCAGCACCTTCGCGCCGCTGGCCGCCTCGGAGGATTCCGCATGGGCCAGCAGCCATTTGTTGGATGCCCACAGGATTTCATCCTCGGCGTTCTTCACCGTGATTTCCGGCCGGGCCAGGTTCGTTCCCTTCGGCAGCACCACGATGGTCTTGAATCCTTCGCCCTTCTTCGCGCTGCAGGGAGCGTAGTGCAGCGTGGTGGCATAGACCTCCACCAGCGTCCCGGCAGGGCAGTAATAGGCGGCGACCTTCTCCGTATCCAGCACGCCGTCCTCCAGCTCCTCGCGCTTGGCCAGCAGCAGAATGAAGTCCTTCACGCCCACGTTCAGCTCGCTGTCCCGATGGTACTCCAGGCAGTTCAGCTTCGTGTTGTGCCCGTTGCACCAGCCGATCTGGATGGGCATTCCGCCGTAGGCGTTGTTCTTCAGCTCCTCGGCGATGGGCAGGGCCATCAGTTCAGGCTGTTCCGGCACATAGTCCGTGCCCTCCGGCAGCGGGCTGACCCGGTCCAGGGTTTCCAGAAGCTCCTTCACGTCATATCCTTCCAGGATCTGGCCGTACTTCCGGAATGAAGGGTCGCTGACAGGAATGATTTTCATGGGGTTTTCCTCCTCCTCAATTAAATATGGCTTCGTTCGTTCCGCCGGATCCGCCGGCGGCCGGGCGCAGAATTTACATTTTTTCCTTCACCATCGTCAGGGCGATCCGCTTTTTCTGCTCCTCCACGCTGACCACCCAGACCCGGACCACGTCTCCCACCTTCACCACCTCGGAGGGATGCCGGATAAACTTATCCGACATCCGGGAGATATGCACCAGCCCGTCCTGATGAACCCCGATGTCCACAAAGGCGCCGAAGTCGATCACGTTCCGGACGGTTCCGGTCAGCTCCATGCCGGGCTTCAGATCCTTGATGTCCAGCACGTCCGTCCGCAGCACAGGCTTCGGGAGGTCGTCCCGGGGATCCCGCCCCGGCTTCTGCAGCTCGCTGAGAATATCCTGCAGCGTGGGCAGCCCGACGCCCGCTTCCTCCGCCAGTTTTTCCAGGCCGTAGGACGCGGCCCGCTTCGCTGCGTCCGGAACGCCCTTCCGGACCTCCTTCGGATCAATGTCCAGGGACTTCAGCACGGTCTTCGCGGCGTCATAGCTTTCCGGATGCACGGCGGTGGCGTCCAGGGGATTTTTGCTGTCCCGCACCCGAAGGAAGCCGGCGCACTGTTCAAAGGCCTTCGGCCCCAGCTTGGGCACCTTCTTCAGCGCGGCCCGGGACGCGATTCCGTTTTCCTCCCGGTAGGCCACGATGTTCTTCGCCAGGGCCGGTCCGATGCCTGCCACATGGCTCAGCAGGGCGGCCGAGGCCGTGGATACCTCCACGCCCACCTGGTTTACGCACTGCTCCACCACCCCGTCCAGGGCTTCCGTCAGCTCGTTCTGCTTCAGGTCGTGCTGGTACTGTCCCACGCCGATCGCCTTCGGCTCGATCTTCACCAGCTCCGCCAGCGGATCCTGCATCCGCCGGGCGATGGAAACCGCGCTCCGCTGGGTCACATCAAAGTCCGGAAATTCCTCCGCCGCCAGCTTGCTGGCGGAGTAGACCGACGCGCCGGCCTCGCTCACGATCATATAGGCCACGCCCGGCATCTCCGGCAGCAGGCTGACAATGAACTGTTCGCTCTCCCGGCTGGCGGTCCCGTTCCCGATGGCGATGGCCGTAATGCCGTATTTCTTTACAAAGCCCCTGATCAGCCGGGCGGCTGCGGCCTTGCCCGCTTCCGCGCCGGGCAGGGTGAAATGGCCGACTCCGGTATCCAGCACCTTGCCGTTCTCATCCACCACGGCCAGCTTGCACCCCGTCCGGAATCCCGGGTCCACCCCCAGGGTCACCTTGCCCCGGATGGGCGGCTGCATCAGCAGCTGATGCAGGTTCTCGGAGAAGACCCTGATGGCCGAAACATTGGCCCGGTCTGTCAGCATATTGCGGATCTCCCGCTCCAGGGAGGGGAAGAGCAGACGGCTCCAGGCGTCGTCGCAGGCCTCGCCGACGATCCGGGAGGAAGCCGAGCTTCCCCGGACATAGGCGGATCGCACGGTCTGGAGAATCCTTTCCTCCGGCGCCTCCAGGCTCACCTTCAGAAACTCCTCCCTTTCGCCCCGGTTCACGGCCAGGATCCGGTGGGCCGCGATGCTCCTGACCGGCTCCCGGAAATCATAGTAATTGCTGTATACGCTGTCCTCTTCCCGGGCGGCTTTGGTGACCAGAATGCCCTCCCGGCTGAGGATTTCCCGGATCGTCTTCCGCAGGGCCGCGTCGTCGCTGACGCTCTCCGCAATGATATCCTTTGCCCCGGCCAGCGCTGTCTCCGCGTCCGGCACTTCCTTTTCGGGATTCACGAATTCCGCGGCCTTGGCCTCCGGGTCTCCCCGCAGGGGCTGAATCATCAGCCAGTTGGCCAGGCCTTCCAGCCCGCGCTCCTTCGCGATGGTCGCCCGGGTCCGGCGCTTGGGTCTGAAGGGACGGTATATATCCTCCAGCTCGCTCAGGGTGGCCGCTTTTTCCGTCTGCGCCCGGAGCTCGTCCGTCCATACGCCCTGCTCCGTCAGCGCCTTTTCGATCTCTTCCCTTCGCTTGTCCAGGTTCCGCAGGTATTCCAGCCTCTCGGAAACCTCCCGCAGCACCTGGTCATCCAGCGACCCGGTGGCTTCCTTCCGGTACCGGGCAATGAAGGGGATGGTGTTTCCCGCGTCCAGCAGTTCAATGACGGCCCTGACCTGCTCCGGTCTCAGGGAGAACTCCCCGGACAGCAGGGTAATATAATCGCTCTGAATCATGCTCCTTCGGCGTTTCTCCGCCGGCTCCTTTTCCTTGTTGGCGCCCTCCGCCATATCTTTCCTGCCATTTTATCACATCTCCGTGCCGTTTTCAATCGATCCCTTTCCCGCCGCGGCTGCGCTCCGTTTCCCGCCCCGCCGCGTCCCAGTCCGTCTTTTTGCTGTTTTTTCCTTTTTTTCCCGGCGCCCCCTTGTAGCCCGGGCACCGGTCTGATAAAATAGGTGGGATTATTGTTGAAAGGAAGGGAAACCCTCATGCCCAGAATCGAGACCCTGTGCGTACAGGGCGGATATCATCCGGGAAACGGTGAGCCCCGACAGATTCCGATCATTCAGTCCACGACCTTTAAATATGACACCAGCGAGGATATGGGCAGGCTCTTTGACCTGCAGGCGGAGGGCTATTTCTACTCCCGGCTGCAGAATCCGACCTGCGATACCGTGGCTGCGCGGATCTGCGCCCTGGAGGGCGGTTCCGCCGCCATGCTGACCTCCTCCGGCCAGGCCGCCAACTTCTACGCGGTCTTCAACATTGCCAACGCCGGGGATCATGTGGTCGCCTGCTCCGCGATTTACGGCGGAACCTACAATCTGTTCGCCGTCACCATGAAAAAGATGGGAATCGAGTTCACCTTCGTCAGCCCGGACTGCACGGAGGAGGAGCTGGACGCGGCCTTCCGGCCGAACACAAAGGCGCTCTTCGGGGAGACCATCGCCAATCCGGCCCTCTGCGTGCTGGACATCGAGCTCTTCGCCCGCTGCGCGCACCGGCATGGGGTGCCCCTGATTGTGGACAACACCTTTGCCACCCCCGTCAACTGCAGGCCCATCGAGTGGGGCGCGGATATCGTGACCCATTCCACCACCAAGTATATGGACGGGCACGGCAGCGCGGTCGGCGGCTGCATTGTGGACAGCGGCCGGTTTGACTGGGAGGCCCAGGCGGAGAAGTTCCCCGGCCTGACCACCCCGGACGAAAGCTACCACGGCATTATCTACACGAAGCAGTTTGGCAGGGAAAAGGCCTTCATCACCAAGGCCACCAGCCAGCTGATGCGCGATTTCGGCTCCGTCCAGAGCCCCCAGAGCGCCTTCCTGCTGGGTCTGGGGCTGGAAAGCCTCCATGTGCGGATGCAGCGCCACTGCGAAAATGCCCAGGCCATTGCGGAATACCTGCAGGGGCATGAGAAGATTTCCTGGGTCAGCTACTGCGGCCTGAAGGGGGACAAATACCATGAGCGGGCGCAGAAGTATCTGCCCCACGGATCCTGCGGGGTGGTCTCCTTCGGCGTCAAAGGCGGCAGGAAGGCAGCGGAAGCCTTCATGAAGCATCTGAAGACCGCCGCCATCGAAACCCATGTGGCGGACGCCCGGACCTGCTGCCTGCACCCGGCCAGCGCCACGCACCGGCAGATGAGCGATGAGGAGCTGGCGGCCGCCGGCGTTTCCCCGGATCTGGTGCGGCTCAGCGTCGGGCTGGAAAGCAAAGAGGATCTGATCGAGGATCTGGCGCAGGCCCTGGCGGCCGTCTGATTTTGCCCGGACAGAAGATAATCAGTAAAACTGGGAGGATAGAGAACATGAAAGTCAGGAATCTGGTATCCAAGCGCTACAAGGAAACCCCCGCGGACTGCATCATTGCCAGCCAGACGCTGATGATGCGCGGCGGCTACATCAAACCCGTGGGAAACGGGATCTTTACCCTGCTTCCCATCACGAAGCGGATCACCGCGAAGATCGAGAACATCATCCGTCAGGAGATGAACCGCATCGACGGACAGGAGGTGCTGTTCCCCGTGGTCATGCCCGCCGATCTGTGGCGGAAGTCCGGACGCTATGACAGCATCGGCTCCGAGCTGCTCCGCTTCTCGGACCGTTCCGGAGCGGACATGGTGCTGGGCATGACCCATGAAGAGGCCGCGGTGCAGCTGATGACGGATGTGGCGGATTCCTATACCCAGTATCCCTTTATGATCTATCAGATTCAGACCAAGTTCCGCGACGAGCCGCGCTGCCGCGGCGGCCTGATCCGCGTGCGGGAGTTTACCATGAAGGACGCCTATTCCTTCCACACCAGCCAGGAGGATCTGGAGCGGTACTACATGCGCTGCTACGAGGCCTATAACCGGATCTACGCCCGCTGCGGCGTGCCCGAGGTCGTGGCCGTGGCCAGCGACAGCGGCATGATGGGCGGCAAGGTGAGCCATGAATACATGCTGCTCACGGACGTGGGCGAGGATACCATCGTGCTGTGCCGCAGCTGCGACTACCGGGCCAACATGGAAGCCGCGCCCTGCCTGATTGAAAATGAACCCGGACAGGCGGCGCCGCTGGAAAAGGTGGATACGCCCAATGTCAAAACCATCGAGGATCTGTGCGCCTTCCTGAAGATCAGGCCGCAGCAGACCTGCAAGGCCGTCATGTACCAGCGCAACGCGGACGACAGCTTCGTGGTGGTTTTCCTCCGGGGCGATCTGGATGTGAACGAGACCAAGCTGCGCAACTATCTGCGGGCGGAGATCCATCCCGCGGTCATTACCGAAGCGAGCGGAATTCACGCGGGCTTTACCGGTCCCCTCGGCCTGCCGGAGGGCGTGACCGTGATTTACGACCGCAGCCTGGAGGGCATTGAATGGTTTGCCACCGGCGCCTGCGAGGAGGATAAGCACTATATCGGCTTCAACATTGCCCGGGATGTGGGTCAGGTGACCTACGTGGATGTGGCCAAGGCGGTGGAAGGCGGAATCTGCCCCGTCTGCGGCAAGCCCCATATCTATACCAGCCGCGGCATCGAGGTCGGCAACATCTTCCAGCTGGGAACCCGGTACACGGAGAGCATGGACATGACCTACGTGGATCAGGACGGCAGCCTGAAGCACCCCATCATGGGCTGCTACGGCATCGGCGTCGGCCGGCTGGCCGCCAGCGTCTGCGAGGCGCACCGGGATGATTACGGCCCCATCTGGCCCATCAGCATCGCTCCCTGGCACGTGGAAATCTGCTCCCTGCGGGCGGATCAGCCGGAGGTGGCGGAGGCCAGCCAGAAGCTGTATGACAGCCTGACCGCCCGGGGCATTGAGGTCCTGTGGGATGACCGTGCGGTCTCCGCCGGCGTCATGTTCTCCGACGCGGATCTGTTCGGCGTACCGGTCCGGGTGGTCATCAGCCCGAAGGGCCTGAAAAACGGCACCATCGAGATCGCTTCCCGGGATAAGTCCATGAAGGAAATCAAGCCCGTGGAAGAAGCGGAAGACTTTGTCGTAAACTATGTGAAGGACGCGCTGGCCGCGCTGGAATGCACGCTCTGAGGAGGATGCGGATATGGTGATTATGGATGACGGAATCCGGCTGAACGCGCAGCTGGATATGCCGGTTCCCGCGGAAGGAAAGCACCCCATCGTGGTGATCATCCACGGGTTTACGGGACATATGGAGGAGCAGCATCTGGTGGCGGTTTCCCATATGATGAATGAGCTGGGCTATGCAACCCTCCGGGTCGATATGTACGGCCACGGCAAAAGCGGCGGCAGCTTCCATGACCATACGCTTTACAAATGGCTGTCCAACGCCATGACGGTCATCGACTACGCCCGGTCCCTGGATTTTGTGACGGATGTTTATCTCTGCGGCCATTCCCAGGGCGGGCTGACCGTCATTCTGGCCGGCGGGCTGATGCACGATGTCGTGAAGGGGATCATTCCCCTCTCCCCCGCCTGCATGATTCCCGAGCTGGCCAGGAAGGGCACCCTGCTGGGCTCCGACTTCGATCCGGACCATCCTCCGGAATCCCTGTCGGTCTGGAACGATTTCTCCCTGGGGAACCATTATATCCGGGTGGCCCAGACCATCCACGTGGAGGAAGCCATCGACCGCTACGACGGTCCGGTGCTGATCGTCCAGGGGGAAAAGGACAGCCCCGAGCTCTACCGGTCCGCCCTGGACGCGGCGAAAAGGTACCGCAACAGCACCTTCGTCCAGATCGATGACGATGATCACTGCTATACCCGTCATCTGGACCGGATGGTGGAAGCGGTCCGGAGCTGGCTGCTGGCCCGGAAAGGCTGATTCCATTTCCGGAAGCGGTTTTTTACCCGTCATTTTCAAAGCCGGATCAGGAGGATCCGGTTTTTTGGTTCTCCCGGGGCGCATGGACGAAAGCGGAACTTTGTGGTAGAATTTCAGCGAAAAACAGCAGAGGAAAGGAATCAGCATGCTTTTTGATTTTGAAGAGCGCTACGCGCTGTTTGATATGACGCCGGTGGATAACCAGTTTATCCAGGAGTTTCTGCCCTCCGCCCGCGGGGATGACGTGCGGGTTTATCTCTATGGGCTCATGCGCTGCTACCATCCGGAGCGGGACATGAGCCTGAAGCAGATGAGCCATGATCTGAATCTGACGGAGGAGGAAATCAGCCGGGCCTATCGCTATTGGGAAAGGAAAGGCCTGGTGCGCCGGGTCAGCGATGATCCGCCGTCCTATCAGTACATCAGCCTGCGCAGGCGCCTGATGAGCGGGGTCGCCGAGCCGCAGCTGGATCCGGAGTATGAAGCCTTTGCCGACAGCCTGTACGGCGTGTTTGACCACGGGCGCCGGCTTCACGGCAGCGAGATCCGCACCTGCTATGAGTGGGTGGAGGATCTGAACCTGCCGGCGGAGGCGGTGCTGATGCTGCTGAAGCATATGGAGCGGACCCAGGGAAAGAATTTCTCCATCCAGAGCGCCGGAAAAATGGCCGTGCAGATGGCGCAGGAAAACGTTCGGACGCCCCAGGAGGCGGAGGAGTTCCTGAGCCGGGATCAGGCGGTTTATCAGGGCGTGCGGGATGTCCTGAAGCGCCTCGGAAAGCGGAATCTCCCTTCCGAGGACCAGATGGCCCTGTACCGGAAATGGACGGAGGAGTGGGGCTTTACGGCGGATGCCGTGCTGGAGGCCTGTGCCGAAACCGCCCGGGGCGATCCCTCCATGGGCTTTCTGGACGGCATTCTGCGCAACATCCACGAGCTGTCGAATCCCGGGGAAAGGATCGAGACATCCGGCGTACTGCAGGCCCGGGAGGAGAGCGCCGGCCTGAAGAAGGTGCTGAAGACCCTGGGCGGCGGGCTTTTCAATGAGGAGAGCCTGAAATGGTATCAGCGGATCCGGAGCGCGTACCCGGAGGAGATGATCCTCCTGGCCGCCCGGGAATGCAGCCGTCCCGGCGGAACCCTGGACGATGTGGAAAAGATGCTCGCTTCCTGGAAGGAAAAGGGCATCACCGCGCCGGCGGACGCGGAGGAATATATCCGCCGCTTCCGGGCCCAGGGCGAGCAGCTGAAGGAGCTGCGGAAGATGTGGGGGCTGACCTCCCTGACCGGTACGAAGAACCGGTCCATGCTTTCCGCCTGGCAGGAGGAGCTGGGCTTCTCCCCGAAGCAGATCCTGCTGGCCGCGGAAGCAGCCGTCGGAACAGACCGCCCCATGAACTATCTGGATACCATTCTGCGGTCCTACGCGGAGAAGGGAATCCGCACGGAGGAACAGATTCTGCAGGACCGGCAGGAGCGGAAAAAGCAGTCCGCCGCCGCCCCCGCGGCCAAAGCGGTCCGCCAGGTCATCGCGCAGCAGTACAGCCAGCGGGACTACCAGGGCGCGGAGGAAAGCGTGGACGAGATGATGAACAGGCTGGGAGGAGGAAAGGCGGATGCGTGAGGATCTGCTGAACGAAGTGTTCCGGGATCTGCAGCAGCAGCAGCTCCTGAACGAGGAAACGGAAAACAGCCGCCGCCGGGAAATCCGGAGCGCTTACCCCGGGATCGCCAGCCTGATGGACCGGCGGGAAAGCCTGATCTCGGGAACGGTTCAGGGCATTCTGCGGGGCGAAGCCGCGCCGGAGGATCTGCCTGCCCGCATGGAACAGGTTTCGGCGGAAATCCGGAAGGCCCTGAAGGAAAACGGCTACCCGGAGGACTATCTCGCTCCGGTGTACACCTGCCCCCTCTGCCGGGACACGGGCTTTGTGGGAGACAGCATTCGGGAAAGATGCGCCTGCGTGAACCGGCGCTATCAGGAAAAGCTGCGCAGGGCCATCGGTCTGCCCGAAAACGGCCGCGAAACCTTCGAGTGCTTTGACGAAACGCTCTTCTCCCCGGACCGGCTGGAGGGCTCCCAGTTCTCCCAGCGGGAGATGATGGTCCGGATCCGGGATTTCTGCGAGCGATGGGCGGATCAGTATCCGGCCCAGCAGCCGAGGGATCTGGTCCTTTCCGGGCAGTCCGGGCTGGGAAAAACCTTCCTGCTGCACGCGATGGCGGCCAGGCTGATCGAGCGGGGGCATCAGGTGCTGCTGATCTCCGCCTACCGTTTTCTGGAAACCGCCCGCAGAAGCTATTTTGAGGCGGACGGGCAGCTGGAGGATCTCATCGCTTCTCCGGTGCTGATGCTGGATGATCTGGGCAGTGAGCCCATGATGCAGAATATCACGATCGAGCAGCTGTTCAACCTGATCAACGAGCGCCAGCGCAGGAACCTGGCCACGGTGATCAGCACCAATCTGAATCTCGCGGAGCTGAGAAACCGGTATACGGAGCGGATCGCTTCCCGGATCTCGGACCGGCAGCAGTGCGAGTTCCTTCAGCTCCGGGGACGGGATCTGCGGAACGGGAGAGCATAAGCCGCACGGCGGAAGGGGGAAATGCGCGGTGAACATCCAGATATACAGCGGAAAGAAAAACTTTGATACCCAGAAGGCGGAAAGATACTTCAAGGAACGGCGGATTCCGGTGCAGATGCTGGATCTGAAGAAGCATCCCCTGGGAGAGCGGGAAATCCGGCTGATGATCCGGCAGATCGGGCTGGAAAACCTCCTGGATCGGGAGGATAAAAAGGTCCGGGAGCACCCGGCCTGCTATTACAATCAGGAAAGCCTGCTGATCCCCGCCCTCGGGGAGGCTCCCTGGCTGCTGAAGACCCCCATCGTCCGGAACGGTACCCGGATGACCGTCGGCTATCAGCCCGAGGTCTGGGACAGCTGGATCCGGGCAGACAGCTAAAAAAGGCTTTTAATCGAAGGAAAGCTGTGGTATAATCCAGGTATCTTTGATGGAGGAGGTTTTTCCCATGCCGATTGTTACCACAACCGAAATGTTCAAGAAGGCCTATGCAGGCGGTTACGCCGTAGGCGCTTTCAACGTCAACAACATGGAAATCGTTCAGGGCATCACCGAGGCGGCCGGTGAGCTGAAGGCTCCCGTCATCCTGCAGGTTTCCAAGGGCGCCCGGGCCTATGCCAACCACAGGTATCTGGTTCATCTGGTTCAGGCCGCGGCGGAAAATTTCCCGGAGATCCCGATCGCGCTGCATCTGGATCACGGCGACACCTTTGAGCTCTGCAAGGACTGCATTGACGGCGGCTTCACTTCCGTGATGATCGACGCCAGCTCCAAGCCCTATGAAGAGAATATCGCCCTGACCCGGAAGGTGGTCGAGTACGCGCATGATCACGGCGTCGTGGTCGAGGCGGAGCTCGGCACGCTGGCCGGCGTCGAGGATGAGGTTTCCGTGGAGGCCGACAAGGCCATGTACACCCATCCCGAAGAGGTCGTTGATTTTGCCACCCGGACCGGGTGCGACAGCCTGGCCATCGCCATCGGAACCAGCCACGGCGCATACAAGTTCAAGCCCGGCACCAAGCCCCAGCTGCGGTTCGACGTGCTGGAGGAGTGCTCCAAGCAGCTGCCCGGCTTCCCCATCGTGCTGCACGGCGCCTCTTCCGTCCCGCAGGAGTTCGTGGCGGAGATCAATAAGTACGGCGGCAGCATGCCCGGCGCCATCGGCATCCCGGAGGATCAGCTGCGTCAGGCTGCCCGGAGCGCGGTCTGCAAGATCAACATCGACTCCGACATCCGTCTGGCCATGACTGCCAGCATCCGCAAGTACTTCGCCGAGCATCCGGATCACTTTGATCCCCGGCAGTATCTCAAGCCCGCCCGTCAGGCGGTGAAGGACATGGTAGCCCACAAGATCGTGGATGTCCTGGGCTGCGACGGAAAGGCCTGATTTTCCGCTCCGGCTTTTTTGCTCCGATATATCAAAACTGCGCGTCTCTCGGGACGCGCAGTCTTTTTTATGCATGATGGGGAATCCGGCTCCCCGGCAGCTTTCTCCGGAGCCGGTCCCGTTCCGGGGCTCTACTCCCCTCTCCGGGTCACTCCCACATAAATCCGTTCCGCCTTGGGCTCATAGGTGTCCGTATAGAGCATGGTCCGCTCCGTTTCCGTGTTCCCGGAATATTTCACCCGGTAGCTTTCCACCACATAGCCCGGCTTTGCCTTGCTCACGGATTTCTGCTGATCCGTATAGGTGACGTAGGTGCCTTCCTTGTCCTTCACATAGGTGGGATTTTCCGGCGGGTCAATCTCCTGCACCGTCTTGCATTCAATCTCATACCGCACATCCCCCATGTCGGCGCCGTACATCATGACCTTGGCAATCAGCCGGCGCTTGTTGCTGGGATCCTGCTGTACGGCCGCAACCATGTAGATGGGGTCCTCTGTGTTATTCTTGAACACCAGGTCAATCTTCCGCTTTCCGACCCAGTACACCGTGGCATCCTTGCCGTATTCCGTATAGGAAACCGCGTCGGAATGGGGTTCCCGCTTCAGGATCTGCAGCCCCGCGCATACCGCGGCCTGATACACCGTGGTGCTGGCCTGGCAGACTCCGCCGCCTATTCCCATGACGTGCTCCCCATAGGCGTACTCGATGGCGGGGAAGAATCCGTTGGCTTCCGTCCGCTGTCCGACCACCGTGTTGAAGCTGAACTGGCTTCCCGGCTGCAGCACATACCCGTTGATGAATTCGAAGGCATGCCGGATATTGTTGTTTCTGTCCTCCTCCGAGGAGGTGGAAATGGGGGTGTAGACGGAAGAGCGGAGCATATAATGCTTCTGCAGCTCCAGCAGCGTAACCGCGGGTTCGATGGTTTCCGGCTCCAGCTCCACGTTTCCGCTGGTCATGGTTGCCACCATGTGATACAGATCTTCCCGGATCTCCTCCGTATTCAGCTTCTTTCCTTTGGAATCCGGCTCAAAGGTAAAGGGATAGCTCAGGCTGGGGTCAAATGCGGACAGCCGGGCGTCGACGGCCGGGCGGTCAATCTGATTCCTGACCTGGGCCAGCACGTTGTCGATGACCGAGGTATCCCCGCTGGGCGTCGCCGTATAGGCTTCGTAGGGCTTCTCCTTCAGCGCCTGCATGGCGGCATACCGTTCTTCCTCCGTCCCGGTGTGCCCCTGCGCCCAGGCATCGTTCAGCACCTGGCCGATATCCACGCTCATTCCCAGCATGCCCGCGTTGATCTGCGCCATCTGGGTTCCCTGATAGGTCAGGGTCACGTGCCAGGCGTCATTTCGCTGCTGAATCTTGCTCTGGACCGAATTCATGCCCTGCTCCGGGGTCATGCCGCCCAGATGGATGCCGTCCACGTAGACGCCTTCCACAAACAGGTTGTCATAGGGCGCGACCGCTTCATGGATCTCCCGGGTGTGCAGGTAGCTGCGCAGCGCAAATACTCCGCCCGTGCCCAGCGTCAGGGCCAGGGCCACGATCAGCAGCACCAGCCACACATGGTTCTTCTTCGCCGGCGGCTGCGGGGCGGGAGTGCTTCTTCCTGCCGCGGGAATCTGACCGGTATATCCGCGAAAGGCGCCGTGGCTGGAGGTTTCCGAAAAAACCCTTTCCTTCTCCTGCTGCTGCCTGTGCCGCCGCTGCTGTTCCCGCTGCATAGCGTACTGCTGCTGCGCATACTCCTGCTGCTGCCGCAGAAATTCCTGCTGGGCCTGCTGCTGCATGGCCTGCTGCTGATAGTACAGCTGCTGCTGATAATAGGCATCCTGCGGATCCGCGGGCATCCCGGGTCCCGGGTTCCCCGCCGGCGGATGGAGGGGAGAGCCGTAGGCGGTCTGGGCCTGCATCTGCTGTGCGGCGCTGTGAACCCGCTCCGGCGGCTCCGAATACCGGTCACTGCGTCTGGCTCTGGATGTGCCTTCTGCCACTCGGCTTCCCTCCTTTCTCCGTTTCTGTTTCAGGCGGAACCCTCCGCCCCGGGGTCATTGCTTTCCTGTTCGTTTCAAAAGACTGCTCAGTCATTCAGATATTCAGTGTCATCCTTTTCCGGCGCAGGCTGATATCCCTCCGGCGCGTGCGCGGGATCCTGCGTCTCCTGCTGCTCCTGCGCTGCCTGCTCCTGCTTTGCCTCGTCCAGAATCTGCTGGACGCTCCGGGGCTTGTCCGCCTCGGAACCGTCCGGCATTCTGCCTTCGTCCATCAGCGCCACAAACTCCGCCCGGTTCAGCGTTTCCTGGGCCAGCAGCGCGCTGACCAGCATTTCCATCTTGTCCCGGTTCTCCCGCAGGATGCTCTTCGCGCGCTCGTAAGCCTTCTGCAGCATGATGCTGACCTCCCGGTCGATCCGGGCTGCCACTTCTTCGCTGTACTCCCGGCTCTGGCCGAATTCCATGCCCACGAACACTTCCTGGTCGCTGCCCAGATAGATCGTCCCGATTTCATCGCTCATGCCGAACTGGGTGACCATCTTCCGGCAGATTTCCGTCGCCCGCTTCAGATCGCTGGAGGATCCGGTATAGATCTCTCCGAGGCAGACCTCCTCCGCGGCATGTCCGCCCAGCATCATCGCCAGCTGATCCGTCAGCTGGGTGCGGCTCATATTGTCATGCTCCTCCGCGGGCAGCGCCAGCGTATGGCCTGCCGCCATGCCCCGGGGCACGATGGTAATCAGGTGCACATCGTCGCATCCGGGCAGCACATGCCCCACGATGGCGTGGCCGCCTTCGTGGTAGGCCACCATCCGCCTGTCCTGTTCATTGACCTTGTGGCTCTTCTTTTCAGGTCCCATCTGAACCCGCGCGATGGCGTCCACCAGCAGCTGCTGGTCAATTTCCTTCCTGCGGGCCCGGGTGGCCAGAATAGCCGCCTCGTTCATGACATTTTCCAGATCCGCGCCCGTGGCATAGGGCATCCGCTTGGCGATGTTGTCCAGATCCACGTCCGCCGCCAGGGGCTTGCCCCGGCTGTGCACCTTCAGGATGGCCACCCGGCCGCCCTGGTCCGGGTAATTCACGGTAACCTGCCGGTCAAACCGTCCCGGCCGCATCAGCGCCGGATCCAGAATATCCCGCCGGTTGGTGGCAGCCATGACGATGATTCCCTCGTTCACGGCAAACCCGTCCATTTCCACCAGCAGCTGGTTCAGGGTCTGCTCCCGTTCATCATGGCCTCCGCCCAGGCCCGCGCCGCGGTGGCGTCCCACCGCGTCAATTTCATCGATAAAGACGATGGCCGGAGCCACCTTCTTGGCCTGGTCAAAAAGATCCCTGACCCGGCTGGCGCCCACGCCGACAAACATTTCCACGAAATCGCTGCCGCTGATGGAGAAGAAGGGCACTCCCGCTTCTCCGGCCACCGCCTTGGCCAGCAGGGTCTTGCCGGTGCCGGGCGGTCCGACCAGCAGCACGCCCTTGGGAATCCGGGCGCCCATTTCCGTATAGCCCCGGGGGTTCTTCAGGAAGTCCACCATCTCCTG
>CAMNKK010000025.1 GCA_946542235.1 uncultured Clostridia bacterium
GAATACAGTAAAGTTTTGCAGAATGAATTGTCAAGGGGCCCGAGTTGTGCTATACTTCTTATGCATGTATGTTAATAACGCCTTTTTTTCCGCCCTGTCGGCAGGGAGAAGGGTTTTTTGGATGAGAGATATCTTTCCGGAGGTGGCAGCATGAAACGGGAAACAAGCTGGAAACGTATTCTGATCCAGTGTGTTTCGCTCGCGGTTTTGATTGCGCTGGCCACGCTCAGCCTCGCGGATGTCCTGATGCCGGAGAGCGGCAAGAAAACCAAGAAGAACGGCAGCCTTGTGATTGACTATAGCCACATGGATCAGGGCTACGTGATGGTCAAGAGCCAGAAGGGAAAGAAAAAACTGAAGGTCCGGGTCAAGTCCGGGGATGCGACCCTGACCTATGATCTGAACAACAACGGGGAATACGAGGTGTTCCCCCTGCAGTACGGCAACGGGAAATATACCTTCAGTCTGTTTAAAAACGTCAGCGGAAAGAAGTACTCCGAGGAAGGAAAGATCTCTCTGACGGCGGACATGCCGGATGAGAACAGGGCTTTTCTGTATCCCAACCAGTACGTGGATTACACGCCGAAAACCGCCGCGGTGGTGGAGGCGGGGAAAATCTGCGACGGAATGACGGATCAGAGCAAGATCTACAAGACGGTCTGCGACTATATGAAGGGCCACTTCGCGTATGACTACATCAAATCCGTCAGCGTGAAGGCCGGCCAGCTGCCGCAGATCGACGACGCGTGGAACAAGCATATGGGAATCTGCCAGGATCTGAGCGCCATCATGGTTGCCATGCTGCGAAGCCAGGGGGTTCCTGCCCGGCTGATGATCGGGACGCTGAACGCAAGCACCTATCACGCCTGGGTGACCGCGGTGGTGAACGGAGAAGAGCAGTTCTTTGACCCTACGGCGGCGCTGAACGCGGTTAGCAACGGCACCTACACGGTGGAGCGCTACTACTGAGCGCACACACGTTTTCTGAATAGCACAGGGGAGGGATCAATACGATGGCCAAGGACAAAGAGAAGAACGGCGGGATGCTGACCTCGGAAGAGCTGAGCGTCTTCTGCGACCAGATCGCGCTGATGCTGGAATCCGGCATGACCCTTCGCGATGGCATCGACATGCTGGCGGAGGATGAGGAAAAGCAGGCTGCCCGGGTACGGCCCTATTCTCTGATGCGGGAAACCGTGGAGGAGACCGGATCCCTGTATATCGCCATGAAGGAGCGGGAAGACGAGTGGCCCCACTACATGGTGGAGATGGTCGGTATCGGCGAGGAGACCGGCCGGCTGGAGGATATCATGCGGAACCTGTCCTCCTACTATCTGCGGGAGGGAAAGATCAAGGACGCAGCCTCCAGCGCGGTGACCTATCCGCTGGTGCTGGGCGTCATGATGGTTGTGATTATCGCGGTGCTGCTCTGGCGGGTGATGCCCGTGTTCCGCCGGGTGCTGGCCTCTCTGGGCGTGGATCCCAACGGATCCTCCGCCCGGCTGATGAACGTGGGCTCCATCGCGGGATGGATCGTGCTGGCGGTCATCGCCGTCATGATCATCGCGGTGATCGCAGTGGTCATCCTGATGCGGACGAAGCATCGGGAAAAGGTCATGCTGTTCCTGCGGAAGCTGCTGCCCCCCGTCCAGCGGATCAGCCACAAGCTGAGCTCCTCCCGCATTGCGGGTATGCTGGGCATGATGCTCAGCGGCGGCTTTCCGATCGAAAACGCGCTGGACATGTCTGCCAACGCGCTGGATGACGGACAGTCCATCGCCAAGGTGAAGGAAATTCAGAGCAAGATGGGAGAAGGCGAGTCCTTCGCGGACGCGATTGCCACCAGCGGCCTGTTCACCGATTTCTACAACCGGATTCTGAAGATCGGCGCCGCCTCCGGGCATGAGCCCCAGGTCATGACGAAAATCGCGGAAGCGTACGAGGAGCAGGTGGAGGACGACCTGAGCCGCATGATCTCCCTGATCGAGCCCGTGCTGGTGGCCCTGCTGAGCATCGTGATCGGCGCGATCCTGCTGAGCATGATGCTGCCCATGGCCGGTGTGATGAGCAGCCTGTAATCAAAAGAAAGGAGCGAAAAAAATGCGCATAGGGAAAAAAGATATTGCCGCGGGCGTCGTTTTTGTCGCTCTGATTGCCGCCTTCGTCCTGCTGGTGAATTCCCTGACGGCCACCTCCGGCAGCCAGGAAACCGAGCTGGTGTATGACGCGGTGAAGAACGCGGCGCTGACCTGCTACGCGGTTGAGGGTTCCTATCCGGAAAGCCTGGATTATCTGCGGGAGCATTACAAGCTGGCCTATAACAGGGATCGCTTTGTGGTGGAATACGACGCGTTCGCGTCCAATCTGATGCCTTCCATTTCTGTTCGGGAGAGGGGGGCGAAGGATCTATGAGCGCACAGAAGAAAAAACAGCCGCCCATGCGGATACAGAATGTCTTTATCTTCCTGCTGCTGGCGATCTTCGCGATCTCCGCGATTTTCCTGACAGCCCTGAGCGCCCAGGTGTACAGGGATACGGTGGATGTTTCCGGCCGGAACAATACGGCCCGGATCGTGTCCGCCGTCGTCCGGGGCGCCGCCCAGAGCGAGGATACCGGCATCGCTTCCATCCGGGAGGAAGCGGGGATCCCCGTGCTGGTGTTCACCAACGATTACGACGGAGAAATCTACTATCACCGGATCTACTGTGCCGAAGGATACCTGCGGGAAAGCCTGGCCTCCGAGGACAGGGAGTTCGAGGCGGATATGGGCGAGCCGCTGGTGGAGGCAGTCTCCTTTGAGCCGGCGATCGACGGGAATATGCTGACGGTCCGGATCACCCTGCCGGACGGCGGGGAGGAGCAGGTGTATGCCTATCTTCGGGCGGGAGGTGCAGCCGAATGAAAAAGCATAGTACCGCAAATATCCTGCTGATCGAGCTGGTGCTGGTGATCCTGTTCTTCATGCTGTGCGTGTCCACCATCGTGGAGATGTTCGGCCATGCGCGGGTCAAGAGCGCCTATGCCCGGGCGGAAAGCCAGGCCATGCTGATTGTGGAAAACCTGGAGGAGAGGCTCGCCGGCGCGGAGAATGCGGCGGAGGAGCTGGAAAGCGAAGGATTCGTCCCGGAAAACGGCAGCTGGGTGCTGCAGAAGGACGGATTCACCATTACCGCGGCGGAATCGGCCGAGAAGACGGAAGCCGGTACCCTGCGGACCGTGTCCTTCTCCGCCAGCCGGAAGACGGGAGAGACCCTGTTTGAGCTCCCTGTGGTGAACTATCTTCCCGGGGAGGTGAATCCATGAAACGAAAAGTAGCGGTCGGTCCGGGCGCTTCCTCGCTGATCCTGATCGCGGTGGTGCTGGCCCTGAGCGTGCTGACGGTGCTGACGATGATTTCCGCGCGGAACGACGAGGCGCTGGCTCAGCGGAGCGTGGAAACCCGGGGAGAGGTATACGGGCTGTTTGCGGCGGGAGAAAGATCCCTGGCCGGACTGGACGCCGTGCTGGCCTCCTGCCTGGCGGAAAATCCGGACAGCCCGGAGGCGTACCTGACGGCGCTGAAGGAAAAGCTTCCCGAGGGTATGAAGCTGGAAAAGGATCAGGTGTTCTGGACCGAGAAGTCGGAGAACCGGGCGCTGGAATGCGCCGTAAAGGTGCTGGAGCCCGGGGCGGAAAAGAGAACCGTGTGGACGAAGCATGTGCTCCTGGCCGGAGACATGTGGGAAGACGAAGGCTTTGACGATTTCGATGACTTTGATGACCCTGACGGCTTTGACGATGCCGAAGAACCGGAGGAAACGGAGTATCCGGAGGAAGCATCCGGGGAAACTGAGGAGGAAGATTTCGAGTGAGAACGTTGGATGAACTGCTTCGTGACGCCATGAAAATGGAGGGATCCGACGTTTTCATCATCCCTTTTTCACCGGTTTCGACCAAGGCGAACGGAAAGATGGTTGCCATCTCCGAGGAGAAGGTTACGCTGCCGGAAATCCAGACGCTGATCGACCGGGCTTATGAGCTGGCCGGCCGCAACAAGCAAAACCTGGAACGGGACGGGGACGATGACTTTTCCTTCGCGATCCGCGATGTGAGCCGTTTCCGCTGCAACATCTACCGCCAGAGAGGCTCTCTGGCCGCGGTCTTCCGCGTGGTGGCCTTCGGTCTGCCGGATCCGCAGAAGCGGCATATCCCCGACCTGGTCATGAAGCTGGCGGAACTGCGCAGCGGCATGGTGCTGGTGACCGGCCCTGCCGGAACCGGAAAAAGCACCACCCTGGCCTGTATTCTGGACAAGATCAACCAGACCCGCGACGGGCATATCATCACCATTGAGGACCCGATTGAATACCTGCATCCCCACAAGCAGTGCCTGGTGAGCCAGCGCGAGGTGCCGGAGGATGCCTCCAGCTTCGCGCGGGCGGTGCGCGCCGCGCTGCGGGAAGCTCCGGACGTGATCATGCTGGGTGAGATGCGCGATATCGAGACCATTTCCACCGCCATCACCGCGGCGGAGACGGGACATCTGCTCTTTTCCACCCTGCACACCCTGGGGGCGGCCAAGACCATTGACCGCGTGATCGACGCCTTCCCGGCGGAGCAGCAGAACCAGGTGCGGACCCAGCTGAGCATGGTGCTGAAGGCCGTCGTGTCCCAGCGGCTTCTGCTGGGGTCGGACGGAACGCTCTATCCCGTGTTTGAGGTCATGACCGTGAATCCGGCCATTCAGAACCTGATCCGGGAAGGAAAAACCCATCAGATAGACAACGCGATCACCGGCGCGGGCAGCGAAATGCTTTCCATGGACAGCGAGCTGGCCCGCCTGGCCCGCGAAGGAAAGATTACCAAGGAAATGGCCCGCGCCTATGCCCTTCATCCGGAAACCATGGAGCGGCAGATGCGCTTCGGCACCATGGGCAGATAAGGCCTTTCGGGACGAAAGCGGCGGCGAAGGCCGGAAACTGAAAATCAATCCCCTTTCCCAGCACCGGGGAAGGGGAATATTTCATAAAATCAGGAGGGAAAAAGGAATGCAGTACGGCTATTTTGACGAGAAAGCCCGGGAGTATGTGATTACCAATCCGAATACTCCCGCTCCCTGGGCGAACTACCTGGGATCCCCTGAATACGGCGCCATCATCACGGTGAACGCGGGCGGATACAGCTTTGTCCGCAGCGGCGCGGCGGGCCGGATCCTGCGGTACACCTTCAACCAGTTTGACGAGCCCGGCAGATACCTGTACCTGCGGGATGAGGAGACCGGCGATTTCTGGTCCGCCAGCTGGAGACCGGTGCGGAAACCGCTGGAGAAATACCGCACGGAATGCCATCACGGAACGGCCTATACGGAATTCATCAGCGAATACGACGGCATCCGCAGCCGGGCGCTGTACTATGTGCCCCTGGGATCCACCCACGAAGTCTGGAGCCTGGAGGTGGAGAACCTCAGCGGAAGGGACCGGCGGATCAGCGTGTTTGCCTACGCGGAATTCACCACCGAGAGCTTCTATACCCAGGACCTGGTGAACATGCAGTATACGCAGTTCATTACCCGGACGGAATTCAAGGGTGACTTCATCCTGCAGCGGATCAATGAATACTGCCACCGGAACCCGGACGGCAGCAACGGCAGCGAGCGCTTCCTGGGCGTGGCGGGGGCGAAGGTGGTCTCCTATACGGGCCGCCGGGAGCAGTTCCTCGGCAGGAACCGCTTTGACGCGCCCCAGGCGCTGCTGGACGGCCGGTGCGACAACAGCCTGAACTACAACGGCAACCCCTGCGGCGCGCTGCAGGTGAGCCTGGAGCTGGCCGGCGGGGAAAAGAAGCAGACGGCCTTCCTGCTGGGCCAGAAGACGGAGTTCGAAGCCAGGGAACTGCTGGACCGGTACCGGAACCCGGCGGAGACGGTGGCGCGGGAGAAGGAAGCCCTGATCCGCTACTGGCACGGGGAGCTGGAAAACCTGAAGGTAAATACCCCGGATCCGCGGTTCAACGCCATGGTAAACACCTGGAACGCCTTCCAGTGCTTCACCACCTTCGTATGGAGCCGGGCGGCCAGCCTGGTTTACTGCGGCGAACGGAACGGATACGGATACCGGGATACGGTGCAGGATATCCAGGGAATCATTCATCTGGATCCGGAGCTGGCCCGGAAGCAGCTGACCTTCATGCTCAGCGCTCAGGTTCATCACGGCGCCGGGCTGCCCCTGGTGAAATATTCCCACAACCCCGGACATGAGGATACCCCGGAGCAGGAAAGCTACGTCAAGGAGACGGGACATCCCCATTACCGGGCGGACGACGCGCTGTGGCTGTTCCCGACGGTGTACAAGTATATCGCGGAAAGCGGCAATCTGGCTTATCTGGACGAGGAAATTCCCTTTGCGGACCATGATGTGGGTACGGTCCGGGAGCATCTGAAGCGGGCGATCGACTTCAGCATGCATCACCTGGGCACCCACGGCATGCCCGCCGGGCTGCACGCGGACTGGAACGACTGCCTGCGGCTGGGCGCGACCGGCGAGAGCACCTTTGTCGCCTTCCAGCTGTATTACGCGCTGAATATCATGCAGGCCTTCTGCAAGGACGAACCGGAATATGTGGCGTACCTGAAGACGGAAGCGGACAAGCTGCTGAAGATCATTAACGACACGTGCTTCGAGGATGACCGCTTCATCCGCGGATATACGGAAGCGGGCCAGATCATCGGCAGCAAGCGGGACCGGGAGGCCGCCATGTGGCTGAACCCCCAGAGCTGGGCTGTGATCTCCGGCGGCGCCACCCCGGATCAGGCGGAGAAGATCATGGAAACCGCGCACGAGAAGCTGAATACGCCCTATGGGCTGGAGATCATGAGCCCCGCCTACCGCTTTGAAGCCTTTGACGGCGCTGCGATGATTCTGTTCAACCCGGGCACCAAGGAGAACGGCGGAATCTTCTGCCAGATCCAGGGATGGGCGATTCTGGCGGAAGCGCTGCTGGGCCACGGCAACCGGGCCTTTGAGTACTTTGCGGAAAGCTGCCCCGCCTCCTTCAACGAGGATGCGGACCGCCGGGTGATCGAGCCCTACGTCCACGGGCAGTTCATCGAAGGGCATGACAGTCCCTTCGCCGGACGGAGCCATGTGCACTGGCTGACGGGAACCGCCAGCACGGTCATGGTGGGATGCGTGGAAGGCATTCTGGGCCTGCGGCCCACCCCGGAAGGAATCCTGATCAAGCCGGCCTTCCCGGCGGAATGGGACGGCTTCACCATGGAAAAGAATTTCCGCGGGAAAAAGCTGAAGATTACGGTGGACAATTCGGCCCACCGCCAGGGAAATCCCGCCAGATACATCCTGAACGGGACGGAGCGCCCCGTGGAGGTGATTCCCGAGGCGGAGCTGAAGGAAGTCAACGAGCTGACCGTTGTGATGTAAGAAAGCCAGGAGCCACAGCCGGAGGGCTGTGGCTCCTTTCAGGGTATGCCCGGCGCGCCGGAGGCAGCGGCGCGGCGAAAAAGCAGGAGGGACAGGAATGGCCGGGATGACGATGCAGCCCATTGCCCATATTGAGAATGCCTACACCTCCAAGTTCGGGGTTCCCCGCCAGAGCGGCCTGGTGGAGGAGGTGATCTCCCGGGTGGTGTTCAGCCCGGAATACCGGGTACCGGAGGCGCTGCGGGGGCTGGAGGAATTCTCCCACCTGTGGCTGATCTGGGGCTTCCACGAAGCGGAGCGGACGGGGTGGAGTCCGACGGTGCGCCCGCCGAGGCTCGGGGGAAACACGCGGATCGGCGTGTTTGCCACCCGATCGCCCTACCGGCCGAACCCGCTGGGGCTCAGCAGCGTCCGGCTGACGGGGGTGGAGAAAACGCCGGGGAAGGGATGGACGCTGCTGGTGGCCGGGGCGGATCTGATGAACGGTACGCCGATCTATGACATCAAGCCCTATCTGCCTTCCGCGGACAGCCACCCGGATGCCCGGGGAGGATTTGCGGACCGGTATGAGAAACGCCGCGTCCGGGTGGAGATCCCGGAGGAGGAAGCCGGAAAGCTGCGGGAGGAGGATCTGTCCGCGCTTCGGAAGGTGCTGGCGGAGGATCCGAGACCGGCCTACCAGGATGATCCGGAAAGGGTCTATGCCTTTGAATTCGCGGGGAAAAACATCCGGTTCCGCGTGGAGGAAGGAACGCTGAAGGTTCTTTCCGCGGGCAGGGCGGACAAGCCTCCGGCAGAGGACGGGACGCCTGAAGCTCCGGCCCCGTGACGCCGCCGGAGGCGGCGGCAGGGGGAGCCGTTCCTGTATTTTAACTGTATTACCCCTTGCAAAAAGAGCCCAAAGCGCGGATACTATATGAGTGCCCACGGACCGGGCGGCCCGACAGAAAAGGGCACGGCGCCGGGATTGCTGCGGCGCCGGACCGAATTTGAAGGAGGACAGGACCATGGATCGCGTATACAATTTCTCCCCCGGACCCTCTCAGCTTGCTCTGCCCGTGCTGGAAAAGGCGCAGAAAGACCTGCTGGCCTACGGAAGCACCGGCATGTCCGTGATGGAGATGAGTCATCGCAGCAAGATGTATACCGACATATATGATCAGACTGCGGCGGATCTCCGGGAGCTGATGGCGGTTCCGGAGGACTATGAAATCGTATTTCTCCAGGGCGGAGCGACGCAGCAGTTCTCCGCAATCCCGCTGAACCTGATGGTCAACCGGAAGGCGGATTACATTGATTCCGGCAACTTCGCCCACCTGGCGGCGGAGGAAGGAAAGCGCTACGGCGAGGTTCATGTGGTCGCCTCCAGCCGGGAGGATACCTACACCTATGTGCCGGATGTGAAGGGCATCCAGTTCACCGAGGGCGCGGATTATCTGCATATTACCCAGAACAACACCATCTACGGAACCCGGTATGTGGAACTGCCGGAAAGCGCCGCGCCCCTGGTCTGCGACGCCAGCTCCATGATCCTTTCCGAAAAGATGGATGTTTCGAAGTACGGCGTGATCTATGCCGGCGCCCAGAAGAACATCGGTCCCAGCGGGCTGTGCGTGCTGATTGTGCGGAAGGATCTGCTGGGCCGGACGATGGACATCTGCCCCAAGCTGCTGAACTGGGAGGTTCAGGTCAAGGCGGGCAGCATGTACAACACCCCCAACACCTGGGGCATCTACATCGCGGGGCTGACCTTCCAGTGGCTGAAAGAGCAGGGCGGCGTGGACGCCATGGAAAAGATCAACA
This sequence comes from uncultured Clostridia bacterium, assembly GCA_946542235.1. Lineage (GTDB taxonomy): Bacteria > Bacillota > Clostridia > Christensenellales > Aristaeellaceae > Aristaeella. Next base: position 9,220 of record CAMNKK010000025.1, read on the forward strand.
TCGAGAAGGCAGCGCTGCTGTATGATTTCCTGGACAACAGCCGGCTGTTCAAACCCACGGCCCAGAAAAAGTACCGCTCCCGGATGAACGTCACCTTCATCACCGGGGACGCGGACAGGGATGCGGCCTTTGTCAAGGCGGCTGCCGGCGCGGGCCTGGTGAACCTGAAGGGCCATCGCTCCGTGGGCGGCATGCGGGCCAGCATCTACAACGCCATGCCCATCGAAGGCGTGAAGAAGCTGGTGGAATTCATGAAGCAGTTTGAGGCGGAGAACGCGTAATACGGCGCATCCTTCCTCAGAAACAGAGAAACCGGGGCTCTTCCTTCTTCCTCCGGCTGCGTTCGGGGCGGAGGGAAGAGCTCTTTCCGGAAAAAAGGAGATTCGACAAAATGTACAAGATTCAGACGCTGAACGCGATTTCCGATGTCATCCACACCCAGCTGAATGACCAGTATGCCATCAGCAAGGAAGAGGCCGCTCCGGACGCGATTCTGGTCCGCTCCGCCGCCATGCACGAGATGGAATTCAATCCGGAACTGAAGGCCATCGGCCGGGCCGGCGCCGGGGTCAACAATATCCCGATCGACCGCTGCTCCAAAGAGGGCATCGTGGTCTTCAACACCCCCGGCGCCAATGCCAACGCGGTGGCGGAGCTGGTGATTGCCGGGCTGCTGATGAGCGGCCGGAACATCGCCGGAGGCATTGACTGGGCCCGGACGCTGAAGGGCCAGGGCGCCGAGGTCGGCAAGCTGGTCGAAAAAGGCAAGAGCCAGTTCGTCGGCCCCGAGATGCGCGGGAAGACGCTGGGCGTCATCGGCCTGGGCGCCATCGGCGCCCTGGTGGCCAACGCGGCCAGCCGCGGCCTGGGCATGAACGTGGTGGGATATGACCCCTTCATCTCCGTGGAGAGCGCCTGGAGCCTGAGCACCACGATCCACCGCGCCGCTTCGGCCGACGAGGTGCTGAGCCAGGCGGACTACGTCACCTTCCATATCCCGCTGACGGACAAGACCCGGGGCACCATCAACGCCGAGATGATCGCCAAGCTGAAGGACGGGGCAGGCATCCTCAACTTCAGCCGCGGCGAGCTGGCCAACAGCGCGGATGTGCTGGCGGCGCTGGAGAGCGGAAAGCTTCGCAGCTATGTGACGGACTTCCCCAGCGATGAGATGCTGTGCCAGGACAAGGTGGTCTGCATCCCGCACCTGGGAGCCAGCACCCCCGAGAGCGAGGAAAACTGCGCCAGGATGGCCGCGGCGGAGATCCGCGACTACCTGGAGGTGGGCAGCATCCACAACAGCGTCAACTTCCCCGAGCTGCAGCTGACCCAGCCGGAAGGATTCCGGATCCTGGTGCTGCATGAGAACATCCCGAACATGATCAGCACGATTTCCGCCGCGGTTTCCCAGGAGGGAATCAACATTGAAAACCTGATCAACAAGAGCAGGAAGGACATGGCCGTCACCGTGATGGAAGTGGAGAGCATGCCCACCCAGGCGGCCCTGGACGACATCGCCGCGGTGAAGGGCGTTCTGCGGGTCCGGGTTTTCGGCGGAAAGTAAGCAATGAATCCAGGAGGGCTTCCGGTTTTTCAGCCGGAAGCCTTTTTTCCATTCCTGCGGTCCTTTTCGGAATAAAAAGATCCCGGAAGGGAGGGGACGGAAGATCATTTCGGAATTTTAACATTTTTGACATGAAATCGGGGTTGTAATATTCGGAAAAACTGGGTATAATGCCCTTATTCCCGCGGGGAACGTTCGGATTTTTACATCGGGCGTTCCTCGCAGGGGACCAAGAAGCTTCAGGAGGCCGGGATGGAACAGCTGCGAAAGGCGATCGAGAGCCAGGGAATCGGGATCGGCCAGGACGTGGTGAAGGTGGATATGTTTCTGAACCACCGGATTGATACGGCGCTGCTCTTCGCCATGGGCGAAGCCTGGGCGGAGGAATTCCGGGCGGAGAAGCCCACCGTCGTGCTGACGGTGGAAGCCAGCGGAATCGCCATGGCCGTAGCCGCGGCCCATGCGCTGGGGGACATCCCTCTGGTGTTTGCCAAGAAAAGCGCCACGGTGGTGCAGAACGAAGAGATGGTTCAGGCTCCGGTATACTCCTTTACCCATAAGACCCGGAACATGATCCGGATTGACCGGAAGTATCTGCCGGCCGGCAGCCGGGTGCTGATCATTGATGACTTCCTGGCGGACGGGGAAGCCGTCCGGGGGATGATGAGCCTCTGCGAAAAACAGAATGCGAATGTCGTGGGCGTGGGAATTGCGATTGAAAAAGGATTCCAGCCCGGCGGCAAAAAGCTGAGGGAAGCCGGCGTGCACCTGAAGAGCCTCGCCATTGTGGACGAGATCCGGGACGGCCGGCTGATTCTGCGCGACGAATAGGCGCGGAGCGGAAAAAGATGGTTCTGGCGCGAAAGCGCCATTTGCCATAAAGAAAAAATGGAGGAACAAGAAAACATGAAGAAGCTGTTGGCTGTGATTCTGACGCTGGCCATGGCGGCCGCCATGATGCTGACTGCCGGTGCCGAGAGCGTGGACTATTCCGGAGTGAAGCTGGGCGTGATCCTGCTGCACGACGAGAACTCCACCTATGACCTGAACTTCCTGAACGGTGTGAAGGAAGCCATTGCGAACCTGGGCCTGGAGGAGAGCCAGGTCATCGTGAAGACCGGCATTCCGGAATCCAACGAATGCTATGAGCAGGCGCTGGACCTGGTGGACGAGGGCTGCAACGTGATCTTCGCGGACAGCTTCGGCCATGAGGATTTCATGATCGCCGCCGCCAAGGAGCATCCCGAGGTTGAATTCTGCCATGCCACCGGCACCAAGGCCCACACCGAAGGCCTGGCCAATTTCCACAACGCGTTCGCTTCCATCTATGAAGGCCGCTATCTGGCGGGCGTGGCCGCCGGCCTGAAGCTGAAGGAGCTGCAGGACGCGGGCAAGCTGAAGGGCGATCATCCCGTGATGGGCTATGTGGGCGCCTTCACCTACGCGGAAGTGATTTCCGGCTACACCAGCTTCTATCTGGGCGCCAAGTCCATCGTGCCGGATGTGACCATGAACGTGCAGTTCACCGGTTCCTGGTATGACGAGACCGAAGAGAAGAACGCGGCCCAGGCCCTGATCGCCGACGCCGATCTGATCTCCCAGCACGCGGACTCCATGGGTGCTCCCTCCGCCTGCGAGGATGCCGGCATCCCGAACGTGAGCTACAACGGATCCACCGTGGCGAGCTGCCCCAACACCTTCATCGTGGCCAGCCGCATCAACTGGGCTCCCTACTTTGAGTATATCATGACCCAGAAGGCCAAGGGCGAAGCCATCGACACCGACTGGACCGGCACCATCGCCACCGGCAGCGTCGTGCTGACCGAGGTCAACGAGCAGGCCGCCGCGGCCGGCACCGTGGAGAAGCTGGCCGAAGTCAAGGCCGCGCTGGAGGATGGCTCCCTGAAGGTGTTCGACACCGCGAAGGAAGGCTTCATCACCCTGGGCGGCGCCGCCGTGACCAGCTATATGGCGGATGTGGACACCGACGCTGCGTTCGAGAAGGACACGGAGGCGGTTGCAGACGGATACTTCCACGAGTCCGAGTACCGCTCCGCTCCCTATTTCGATATGCAGATCGACGGCATCACCCTGCTGAATACCGCGTTCTGATCTGACCGGGTATGAATTCGGACTGCCACTTCGGGATTTCCGGGGTGGCAGTCCGTTGCTTTTCGGATAATCCGCGCCCGCGCAGCCGGGCGCCGCGCGGGCGCGGACCATTCGGGGCAGTACGCACAATGGAGGAAAGAGATTTGGAGAAGAAGCTGGCGCTGCAGATGCGGGGAATCACCAAGCGGTTCGGTTCCGTGGTGGCCAACAATCATGTGGATCTGGATGTTTATCAGGGAGAGATCCTCGCCATCCTGGGGGAAAACGGATGCGGAAAGACGACGCTGATGAACATGCTGGCGGGCATCTACTTTCCGGACGAAGGGGAGATTCTGATCAACGGGAAGGAAGTTGTCATCAGCTCCCCGAAGGACGCCTTTGACTACCGGATCGGCATGATTCATCAGCATTTCAAGCTGGTGGACCTGTTTACGGCGGCGCAGAATATCATTCTCGGCATGGAGGAGCAGGGAAGGTACAACCTGAAGGAGGTAAACACCCGGGTCAGCGGCATCGCCGCGAAATACGGATTCCATCTGGATCCGCAGAAAAAGGTCTATGAGATGTCCGTCTCCGAAAAGCAGACGGTGGAGATTATCAAGGTGCTTTACCGCGGCGCGGACACGCTGATCCTGGATGAGCCCACCGCGGTGCTGACACCCCAGGAGATCGACCGGCTCTTCGCCGTGCTGAAAAAGATGAAGGAGGACGGGAAATCCGTCATCATCATCACCCATAAGCTGAACGAGGTACTGGAGGTCAGCGACCGGGTCGCCATTCTCCGCCGCGGGGAGCACATTGCCACGGTGAATACCTGCGAGACGAACGAGGCCCAGCTGACGGAGATGATGGTGGGCAAGAAGGTGGAGCTGACCATCCGGCGGCCGGATCCGGTGGATCCGACCCCGCGCCTGTTTGTCCGGAACCTGAACCTGTATGATGAGGAGCATGTTCAGGTGCTGAAGAACATCAGCTTCACCGCCAACGGCGGCGAGATCCTGGGCATTGCCGGGATCGCCGGCAGCGGACAGCGGGAGCTGCTGGAATCCATCTCGGGGCTTCAGCAGCTGGAAAGCGGAGAAATTATCTTCAAGAATCCCAAGAAGGACAGGCCGGTGACCTTCTTCCACAAGAGCATGAAGAAGGTGCAGGAGCTGGGAAAGGAGCATGCCTTCCACGACGGAAACGGCCGGGAGATTTCCTTCGAGGGCATGCGCAGGAGCGAGATCCGGAAGCTGGTGGAAAGCGGGAAGGTGCTGTTCAGGGAGGATGAAACCATCAACCTGCGGGACAGGACGCCGCTGGAAATCCGCCAGCTGGGCGTCCATCTCTCCTTCGTGCCGGAGGACCGGCTGGGCATGGGGCTGGTGGGCTCCATGGACCTGACGGACAACATGATGCTCCGCAGCTACCGGAAGGGAACCGCGGGCTTCCTGGACCGGGGAAAGCCCAAGGCGCTGGCGGAGCAGATCATTGAGGAGCTGCAGATCGTGACGCCCGGCGTTTCCACCCCGGTGAGAACGCTGTCGGGCGGCAATGTGCAGAAGGTGCTGGTGGGCCGGGAGATCGCCTACGCGCCGAAGGTGCTGATGGCGGCCTATCCCGTCCGCGGCCTGGATATCAACAGCTCCTATACGATTTATGATCTGCTGAATCAGCAGAAGGAAAGCGGGGTTGCGGTCATCTTTGTGGGAGAGGACCTGGACGTGCTGCTGGCGCTGTGCGACCGGATCCTGGTCCTGAACGGCGGCGCGGTGACGGGTATTGTGGACGCCCGGACCGCGACCAAGGAAGAGATCGGCCTGCTGATGACCAGAACGGAAAGCCGGGAAGGAGGGGAAGCCCGTGAGTAAGGAGCGGAACAGGGAAGTGCGGGAACCCCTGATTCATCTGACCCGCAGAAGCTCGATGAAACCCCTGCAGGCCTGGGGAATCCGCATTCTGGCGGTGCTGCTGGGGCTGCTGATCTGCGGGATCGCGGCCTTCCTGCTGGTGGACAAGCTGCAGAAGAACCCGGAAAGAATCGGTGAGTTTTATTACACCTTTATCAGGGGCAGCTTCGGGACGCCCCGGAAGGCCTGGAAATTTTTCAAGGACCTGGCGATCCTGCTGAGCATCGCCCTGGCCCTGACGCCCGCCTTCCGGATGCGCTTCTGGAATACCGGCGCGGAAGGGCAGACGCTGATGGGCGTCCTGGGCGCCATCTCCGTGGCCTTCTACTGGGGCGGAAAGATTCCGGAATGGCTGCTGCTGGTGCTGATGTTTGCATCCTCGCTGCTCTGCGGCGCGGTCTGGGGCGTAATTCCCGCGCTGTTCAAGGCCAAATGGAATACGAACGAAACGCTGTTTACCCTGATGATGAACTATGTGGCCAGCTATATCGTGGCCTATTTCCTGGTCATCTGGGTGCCCAGCGGATCCTCCAACCTGGGCAAGCTGAAATACGGAAAGCTGCCCTCCTTCGGGCATGATTACCTGGTGATCATCCTGGTGACCCTGCTGCTGACCGCCGCGCTGCATATCTACCTGAACTATTCCAAGCACGGCTACGAGATCAACGTGGTGGGCGAAAGCGTCCGCACGGCCCGGTATGTGGGCATCGGGGTGGGCAAGGTGATTGTCCGGACCATGATCCTCAGCGGCGCCCTGTGCGGCCTGGCGGGATACATGATCGCCGCGGGCCTGGATCAGACCATCACCACCGAGAGCGTGGGCGGACAGGGCTTCACGGCCATCATGGTCTGCTGGCTGGCCAAGTTCAATCCCATCGGCATGATCCTGACCTCCGGGCTGGTGACCCTGCTGGACCACGGCGCGGCCCAGATCAGCCAGGACTTCAGCGTGGCGGCGGATTTCCCGGACGTGGTGGTGGGCATCATCCTGTTCTTCATTATCGGGAGCGAATTCTTTATCAATTATCAGCTGCATTTCCGCGGCCACGGGAAGGAGGAAAGCGTCAAATGAATATCTGGCTGGACTTTTTCATTGATTCGCTGGCCTTCGGGGCGACCTTCATCTACGGATCCACGGGCGAGATCCTGACCGAAAAGGCCGGACATCTGAACCTGGGCATTCCCGGCATCATGTGTATGGGCGGCGCGGGCGGATGCCTGATGCTGAACCTGATCGGAAACAGCAGCCTGCCCGGATTCCTGATCGTGATTCTCGGCATCCTGGGCTCCTTCTGCGCGGCGATGCTGATGGGCCTGATCTACTCCTTCCTGACGGTGACCCTGCGGGCCAACCAGAACGTGACCGGCCTGGCGCTGACGACCTTCGGCGCGGGACTGATGAAGGTTCTGATGAAGCAGGCTGACCCGGTGGTTTACCTGGTGGGCCCGAAGCAGCTGTTCCGCTTTCCCTTCGCAGGCCGGACGGACAGCCTGCAGCGGCTGGGAGTTCTGTTCTTCCTGGCTGTGGCGATCGCGATTCTGGCCAGCTGGGTGCTCTTCCGCACCCGGGTCGGACTGAACCTGCGGGCTGTGGGCGAAAGCCCCGCGACGGCGGACGCGGCGGGCATCAACGTGACCCGGTACAAATATCTGGCCACGATGGTCGGCAGCGGCATTGCCGGCCTGGGCGGATTCTTCTACATCATCGACTACATGGCCAGCCAGGAGGCCTATCTCAGCCTGGAGGCCTTCGGATGGCTGAGCATCGCCCTGGTGATTTTCGCCCTGTGGCGGCCTCACCTGACAATCCTCGGATCCACGGTATTCGGCCTGCTCTTCTCCTGCTCCAGCTATATTTCCAATATTCCCGGGGTGATGGTGACCATGGCGGCCAAGCCGATCCTGAAGATGCTGCCCTATGCGGTGACCATCCTGGTGCTGATCGTGACCAGCGTCCGGAACAAGCGGGAGAATCAGCCGCCGGCTTCTCTGGGACTGAGCTATTTCCGGGAGGAAAGATAAACGGAGCCGGGAAATCCGTCCCTCGGGAAAAACAGGAAATATACAGTTTGCCTTTTGCCGGAGCCGGGGGTATAATATCCCTCGGCTTCTGCGTTTTCAGGCGGGAGCGGAAAGGGAGATCTGATCCATGAAGGTAAAAATCAGCGCGGATTCCACCTGCGATCTGAGTCAGGAACTGCTTGAAAAATATCAGGTGACCATCGCGCCGCTGAGCGTGATTATTGACGGAGACAGCCATAAGGACGGCGTGGATGTGACGCCGGAGAACATATTCCGGGCCGTGGATCTGGGCAAGAAGGTTCAGACCGCGGCGGTGAACCAGTTCGAATACGAGGAGCTGTTCGGGAACCTGCTGAAGGAAAATGACGCCGTCGTGCATTTCTGCATCAGCCGGGAGATGAGCTCCTGCTATTCCGACGCCTGCGAGGCGGCACGGAAGCTGGGAAACGTCTATGTGGTGGACAGCCGGAATCTGAGCACGGGCATCGGGCTGCTGGTGCTGGAGGCGTGCGAGCTGGCGGCCATGGGCAAGAGCGCGGAGGAAATCTTCAACACGATCGAAGCCCGGAAGGAGAAGGTGGTGACCACCTTTGTCGTGCAGGATATCGGATACCTGTATCGGGGCGGGCGCTGCAGCGGACTGGAAGCCCTGGGCGCGAAGATGCTGAAGATTCGCCCCTCCATCGTGGTGCATGACGGAAAAATGAGCCCCGGAAAGAAATACCGCGGCTCCTATGAACACTATCTGAAGCACTATATCCGGGATGTGCTGAAGGAAACGGAGGATGTGGACTACAAGCGGATTTTCATCACCCATTCCCCCTGCGAGGACGGGATGGCGGAGTTCGCGGCCGACTGCGTGCGGGAATACGGTCATTTCCGCGAGATTCTGGATACCACGGCCGGCGGAACCGTCTGTGTGCACTGCGGGCCGAACACCCTGGGCATTCTGTTTATGAGGAAATAAGAGCCTATGCGTAACCCAAAGACGATTGCCGGGCTGGCGGTGCTGGGGGTTCTGCTGATAGCCCTGGGCATCCTGATCGGCCAGATGATTCCCACGATTGGGGAAGTCCGGCGGGAGATGAGCCTGACGCCGACGCCGGAACCGGCCTGGCCGGGAAGCGTGCTGGCGGAAACGCCGGATCCGGCGCTGCCGACGGCGGAGCCTGTCCTGCGAACGGGCATGACCGGTCAGAACGTGAAGGACGTGCAAAGCCGGCTGTATACCCTGGGATATTATCAGGCGGAGATCGACGGCCAGTACGGGGCCGCGACAAAGGAAGCGGTGATTGCCTTCCAGAAGCGGAACGGTCTGGGGGCTGACGGAATCGTCGGAGCGGAGACGAAGAACGTGCTCTTCTCTCCGGAAGCAAAGCCAAACGCGGCGGAAGAATAAGCTCTTCCGCCGCGTTTTGATTGATGCGGCCGGGGCCGGCCGCTTTCATCCGCAGATCCCTGCGGCTTATCCGATCCGGACAGCCTTATCCTGGGCCAGCAGGCACAGCTCCGCCGCCTTGAAGGCATGCTCCTGGGTCATGGCGTTCTCCGTCCGGTTCAGGCAGTCCAGAATCAGCTGACCGAAGAAGGGATATCCGGTGACGCCGACGGCGTTCAGATACTTTTCTCCCTGCCCGTTGACCAGATACACATGGCCGCCGCCCGCCTGGCTGCTCGCCAGATTTACATATTTACGAACCTCAATAAAGCCTTCCGTGCCCTGAATGAACATCCGGCCGTCCCCCCAGGTGCGCAGCCCGTCCGGGGTGAACCAGTCCACCCGGAAATAGTTCGCGGTGCCGTTCTTTCCGGTCAGGCAGCAGTCCCCGAAGTCCTCCAGCTCCGGATAATCCGGATGGGCAAAATTCGCGATCCGGCTGGAGGTGACGACCGCATCCTCCTCTCCGGCATAGAACAGATACTGCTCGATCTGGTGGCTTCCGATGTCACAGAGGATTCCGCCGTACTTTTCCCGCTCAAAGAACCAGGCGGGCCGGCCCGGCGCACCCAGACGGTGCGGGCCGAAGCCGGTGACGGAAATGACCCGGCCGATCTCTCCGGAGTGGGCCAGATATCCCGCCAGCACGGATCCCTCATCGTGCAGGCGCTCCGCGTAATAGACCATATACTTTTTCCCGGTGCGCTTCACGGCTTCCCGGGCGGAGGCCAGCTGGGCCAGGGTGGTGAAGGGGGCCTTGTCGGTAAAATAGTCCTTGCCGGCCTCCATGGCCCGCAGCCCCAGGGCGCAGCGCTCGCTGGTGATCGCCGCTCCGGCGATCAGATGGGTCTCCGGATCCTCCAGCGCTTCCTCCTCGCTGTTGGCGGCCCGGGCCTGGGGGAAGGCCTTCAGGAAGGCCGCGACCTTCTTTTTGTCCGGATCATAGACGTATTTCAGCGTACCGCCGGCTTCCGTCAGCCCGTTGCACATGCCGTAGATGTGCCCGTGATCCAGGCGCACGGCGGAAAAAACAAACTCCCGACCCTTTACGACCGGCTGGGGCTTTCCTTTGGGTGCGTAATTCATTCCGTCAGAAATATCCATCCTTTTCCCCTTTCCGGAAGTGTCCTCCACAGAGATTTTCATTTACATATTCCCGAAAGCCGGCGCCTTCCGCAAGGCATCCGTCCCTTGACAACCTGCGATTTTCCGGGGATAATAGCCGCAGGCCAGGCAATGAATTGTCCAATGTTCCACCTGTATTCAGTGTATCTTTTTATTTCGGGGAAAACCATACAGATCATGTTTCATTGTATGCAAATTCTGCACAATCCCGAAGGGAGGCGCATTTATGCAGACAGAGACGACCAATGCCCCGTTTCTGCCCATGGGACAGCAGGGAGAGCAGGGCTATGAGGCGCATTTCGAACTCAGCGAGACACTGGAGTCCACCCAGTTCCACTGCCACGATTACTATGAATTCTATATTCATCTGCACGGCGGGGAGAGCATGGGCGTGGAAAACCGCCTGTTTCCGCTGAAACCGAATCAGGTTTTTGTCCTCCTGCCGTTCTCCATGCACGGACTGTCCTGCACCCAAACCATGCACAACTATGAGCGGGGATATCTGAACCTGTCTCCGGAGGTCCTGCGCAAGCTGAGCTGCGGACAGATCGATCTGGATCAGTTCTTCCGCTCCCATGCTTCCGGCGGTGTATGCACCTATCAGCTGAACGATGCGGACGCGGCGGAATATGTCCGGCTTCTTTCCGAGATCCGGGACAATCAGAAAAGCGCGTCCTGGGAAAGCGATGCCTTCATCCGCTTCCGGAATTACGCCCTCATGATTCAGCTGCTGAGCCTGCTGTGCCGGACCCTGCGGCATGATGAGCCGGTGCAGGGGGAAAGCTTCGGCAACAGCATCATCCAGGAAATTCTGGATTATATCAACAACCATTACAATCAGCCCATCCGCATCGAAAACCTGGCCAAAAGCTTCGGCGTCAGCATATCTTACCTTTCCCATGAGTTTGCCCGGTTTACCCACCGCAGCGTATACGACTACGTGCTGTACCGCCGGGTCATGCTGGCCCGGCAGCAGATGATGGGCTCCGCCACCCTGAATGAGATTGCCTATCAGTGCGGCTTCAATGACTATTCCAATTTTCTGCGGTCCTTCAGCAAGATTGTCGGGATGTCCCCCAGCCAGTACAGAAAGCAGCTGAAGCAGTACCGCAACCTGGAAGTGGAAGCCCGCATGGCCCTGTAGGAGAACATGAAAAGCGGGCGCCGGAAGAATCCGGCGCCCGCCCGTTTTTTTCAGCGCAGATTATTTCTCGAAGGTGATGCCGTAGATCTCCTGCAGCTTTTCGATGCGCTCGTTGATGATATCCTCACCGCCGATGCTCATGTAGTCAGCCATGTACTGATCGTACACCTTGTCGAAGTCTTCCACGGACGCGGTCACGGCCTTGGTCAGCAGCTCGTCGCGCTTGGAGGTCAGGGATCCGCCGACTTCCGTCTCGGATTCGACGACGCCCACGTTGAAGTGCTTCGCGATCCGGTAGTTGCTGTAGCCGTACTCATTGGCCAGCGTCACCATTTCAGGCTCGATGCCCGGATAGGCCAGGGCGCGGGTAGCGTCGGTGGCATCGCCCAGGTGATAGCCGTTCAGGGTCATGGTGTAGTCGATGTTCATGCCGGAGTTCATGATCCACTCGCCGGTCGCGCCCAGATTCTTGTAAGCGCCTTCGGGAGTCAGCTCGTAGTTGACGCCTTCCTTACCGGTCTGCAGGAAGGTGATCACATCCTGAGAGGAGATGAAGTTGATGTACAGCAGGGAGGCCAGCACTTCCTTGTTGGTGGAAGGCAGGAACACCTTACGGTCGCTGCCCACGGGGCTGCCCACATACTTGCGGGTGATGCCGGCGTCGTTCTTGAAGCAGTCGATCGGGATGTATTCCGCATTCTCGCCCACATTGCGCTTCAGGTTGTTGGCGATGCTGTCCTCACCGTTGCGGTAGGGATAATCCCAGTTGTGCATGAAGGCGCCGACATAACCGGCCTTCATCATGTTGTCTTCATCCGTCGCGTCGGTGTGCTCGCCGAAATCTTTCCAGACCAGGCCTTCGTTGTACCACTTGTTCAGCACCCGGATGCCTTCCTTGTAGCCGGGATAGAGCAGGTGACGGTCATCGTAGCCGTAGACAAACAGGGCTTCGTCCGTGATGTCTTCCGGAACCTTGCTGATGCTCAGCAGGTCATTCCGCCAGCCGATATCGGTGGAGGTGGAGTAGGGAACCATCTTGGAGGCATCCGCGCCCAGCAGCTTCTCAGCGTTGTCACGGAAGGCGACCAGGCAGTTGTAGAACTCTTCTTCCGTGGTGGGAACGGCCAGCTCCAGGGCATCCAGCCAATCCTTGCGGATGAAGGTGGTGATCCGGGCCAGATCGGGCTTGATGGCTTCGATCATGTAGGTGGCGCCGCTCTGGGGATCCTTGTCATAGTACAGGTACTCTTCGCCGCCCAGCAGAGCGATCAGATCGCCCAGCTGATCCTTGTACTGCTCCAGATAGGGGGTCAGGTCGATGATGCCGGGGTTGCCGTTGGCATCGGTCATGGCAGAGTAGGCGATGACCGCGCCGGAGTTGTAGGTGTAGCTGACATCAGCAGCCTTGCCGTCCGCCAGCAGGTTGGGGATGTCGTTCGCTTCATCCCAGCGGCCTTCGGGCTTGAATTCCACTTCAACATTGTACCTTTCCAGCATGCCTTCCTTGATGTAGGTCGCGAAGGGGTTGCTGGTCACATCGCTGTTGCCGTCGTTGGGACGCTCGAAGATTTCAACAGTGATCTTGTGGGGAGTCGTAAACTTGCCGTCTACGAAGTCGTCTTCCGCGAAAGCGGAAGTGATTCCCAGCGTGGCAATCATCGCCAGCGCCAGAACCAGAGCCAGGATCTTTTTCATGGGTTTTTCCTCCTTTTTATTTCTTTCAAGGGCGAAGCCCTTAAAATGCATGAACCGGTCGCCGGCATAGCCGCGGCTGCCCGCAGGGCAGACCGCTCGTTGCCGGCTCTGTTCCCGCAACCTCAATCGTCGCGACTCCGCACAGCGGAGCTCGCTCGTTTCGGTTGAATTCACCTTTGCTGAAAATTCCGCCACCGGCGGTCAGCAAAGGTTCATCCTTTAACGGCACCGATGGTGACGCCGGTTACGAAATAGCGCTGCAGCCAGGGGTACACCAGCAGGATCGGAACCGTGGCGAACATGACCGTCGCCATCTGAATGGTTTTGGATACGCCGGCATCAAAGAAGCCTTCCTGCGTCGCCTGTTCGCTGGTCTGGGTGGCTGCGCGGATAATGTTGTACAGCAGCAGCTGAATCGGCCAGTAGACCCGGGACTCAGAGGACTTCAGATACATCAGGGCATCGGAGAAGCCGTTCCACCGGCCGACCGCGTAGAACAGGCTCAGGGTGGCGATGACCGGGAGACTCAGGGGCAGGTAGACCCGGATCAGCACCCGGATCGGGCCGGCGCCGTCGATTTCCGCCGCTTCCTTCAGACTGTCCGGCACGCTGTAGAAGAAGCTGCGCATGATGATGACGTTGAACACG
>CAMNKK010000026.1 GCA_946542235.1 uncultured Clostridia bacterium
AGCTGGGAATTGCCAGCGGGACGCGAATGGAAACCTGCTATGCCGTGCACGCGGAGCAGAATGCCATCGTTCAGGCTGCGAAGCTGGGAGTTTCCATTGACGGCGCCACGCTGTACTGCACGCACCAGCCCTGCAGCATGTGCTGCAAGATGATTATCAACAGCGGGATCCGGCGGGTAGTATACCGGGAGGGCTATCCGGATCCATTTACGCTGGAACTGTTCGGAGAAGCGGGCGTGCAGCTGGAAAAATATGAAGATGATGTTTGAGATACCGACCGGGAGATCCGCATGCGGCGGTCCGGGAAGAAGTACCGGAAAAAGAGCGCACGCTGGCGGAAACAGGCAGAAGAGAGGATAGCGCAGGGTGAAATATCATATCGATACGATTCCCATCTGGGATGCGGCGAGGCAGGAGGGAGAATGCCTGCTTTGCGCGCTGGAACGGAAGACAGAGCTGGGGGAGGCTGAAAGATACCTGGGAGCTTCCGTGATGGAGCCGGATGTACGGATCCGGGTGAATGAACGGGGGTTCTGCAGAAAGCATCATGCCATGCTGTTTACGATGAGCAACAGGCTTGGGCATGCACTGATGCTGGAAAGTCACATGATCGAAAACCGGCAGCGGCTGGAGAAAAGCTGGACGGCGATGGAAAAAGCCGGGGAGCAGCTGAAAAACGCCACCCTGGGGGACAAGCTGAGCGGTAAGGCAAAAAGCGCGAAGGAAGCCGTGGTTCAGGAAGCGCGGAAAATCCAGCAGATGGCCGGGACCTGCGTGATGTGCGACACAATTCAGGATAATATGCTGCGGTATCTGCATACCTTTTTCCATCTGTATAAAAATGACGGCGAATTCCGAAGGAAGTTTCTGGAGGGAAAAGGGCTGTGCATTCCGCATCTCGGTCAGCTGATGGAGGTTGCCGCGGAGGAGCTGAACGCGAAGGAGCTCGGTGAATTTGTGCAGGCCGTGGCCGTCCTGGAAAAGAATAATCTGGATCGGATTCAGGAGGATATCTCCTGGTTTATCAAGAAATTTGACTACCGGTTCGAAAAGGAAGACTGGAAAAACAGCAAGGACGCTGTGGAACGGACGGTGAACAAAACCCGGGGATGGTGCGTAGGAAAAGAACCCGGCGCGGAGGAATAGCAGCCCGCGCCCGTTCCGGCGGACAGGGGAACAGCACGGTATCATCAGCAGAAAGCAGGAGGAAAAGTGATGACCATTAACGAAGTGAAGGAAATCCTGGAAGCAAAGGTTCTGGTGGGAGGAGACCGCATGGATGAACCGGTGGACACGGCCTGCGGTTCGGATCTGATGAGCGACGTGCTTGCGTTTGTAAAGGATAAAACCGTGCTGATTACCGGCCTGATCAACCCTCACGTGGTGCGCACGAGCGAAATGCTGGATATCACCTGCATCGTTTTTTCCCGGGGGAAAATGCCCAGCGACATCATCCTGGAAGAGGCGGAGGAATGCGGCATTACCGTGATGTGCACGGAAATGACCACCTACACCGCCTGCGGGGAACTGTATGTTCATGGGCTGCCCGGAACCAAAAAGCGGGCCGGGCTGGAGGGAGCGTGAGACCATGGCGGTGTTGATGGAAAAGACATTCCCGGTGGAAGCCGGAGCCTACGAAACGGCCGGAGAGGCGTCCACCACCATCAAGCGGACCCTGAAGCAGCTGGGCGTCAGCGCCGAGGTGCTGAGGCATGTCAGCGTGGCCTGCTATGAAGTTGAGCTGAATCTGGTGATTCACTCCCTGGGCGGGGAGCTGATCCTTCAGGTGGAGCCGGAGAAGGTGACGCTGATCTCCCGGGACGTGGGTCCGGGAATCCCGGATATTGCAAAGGCGATGACGGAGGGATACTCCACGGCCAACGAAGAGGCCAGGACGCTGGGCTTCGGCGCCGGTATGGGTTTGCCCAATATGAAACGGAACGCAACGGAATTTGACATTCAGAGCGAGGTCGGAGTGGGAACCACCATCACCATGAGCTTCGCTCTGAAGGGATAACCCCGGAAAGCCCTTGGTGCTTTTGCCGGGCATGGGGGAGAGTTTGATGTAATGGAAGAGACAAAGCGTTTTCACTCTGTACGGCTGGAAAAAGACAAATGCCGGGCGTGCACCAACTGTCTGAAGAGGTGTCCGACGGAGGCGATCCGGGTCCGGGGCGGCAGCGCTCATATCATCGATGAGCGATGCATCGACTGCGGAGAATGCATCCGGGTCTGCGACTACCACGCGAAGGTAGCGGTTACGGATCCTCTGAGCGTGATCGAGGGATGGAAGTACCGAATCGCGCTGCCGGCGCCCAGCCTGTACGGACAGTTTAAAAATCTGCAGAATATCAGCCAGCTTCTGGCCGCCCTGAAGGAACTCGGATTTGATGATGTTTTTGAGGTGGCCCGGGGCGCGGACGTGGTCAGCCGGGCGATCCGGGAGAGACTGAAAAAGCCGGACCTGCCCCGTCCGGTGATTTCCTCCGCCTGCCCGGCCATTGTCCGGTTGATTCAGGTTCGCTTTCCGGACCTGATTGACCACATTGTGGACATCCGCCAGCCGATGGAGGTGGCGGCCATGATCGCCAAGCGGGAATTCGCCAGGAAACATCAGGTGGACGAAAAGGAAGTCGGATGTTTTTTCCTGACCCCGTGCCCGGCCAAGGTAACGGCGATCCGAAATCCGATCGGACATGAGAAGAGCGCGGTGGACGGTGCCATCAGCGTCATGGAAATTTACGGGCCGCTGAGCGCGGCGCTCCGGAAGGCTCCGACGGACGAGCCGCTGAAAACCTCTTCGGATTTCGGCGTAGGCTGGGCCCGGAGCGGAGGCGAATGTGACGCGGTCTGCCCGAATGAGAGCATGGCGGTGGACGGAATTGCCAACTGCATCCGGGTCCTGGAGGAGATCGAGGATAACCGCCTGAACGGACTGGAGTTTTTCGAGGGCGCCGCCTGCACCGGCGGATGCGTCGGAGGACCGCTGAATTTTGAAAATACCTATGTGGCCCGAAACTGGATCCGCAGGCTGGTAGATATCCGGGATGCGGACCTGAATGTCGACAATGGCATGATGACCAAGTACGAACTGTATGACAGCAAACGGATCATGCCCAATTCCGCCATGAAGCTGGATGATGATCTGGTGGAAGCCATGCGGAAGATGGAGCGGATCGAAGCGATTTACGAGACCCTGCCGGGGTATGACTGCGGCAGCTGCGGCAGCCCCACCTGCCGGACTTTTGCGGAAGATATTGTACAGGGAAACGCCCGGGAAATGGACTGCATTCACCGGATGAAGGACCAGCTGAAGGTGATGGCGCAGCAGATGGTGGATATTGCCCAGACAACCAGAGAATAAGGAACAGGAGAGCAGAACAATGAAGCTGAAGGAACTGATTGAACTGACGGGAGCCAAAAATATGACGCCGGATGTATCGCTGGATACGGAAGTGACCTGCGGATACACCTGTGACCTGCTGAGCTGGGTCATGGCCCACGGCAAGGCGGGCATGGCCTGGATCACGGTGCAGACCCACATGAACGTGATCGCGGTGGCCAGTCTGATGGAGATGGCCGCGGTAATCATTCCGGAGGACATTGAAATGGAAGAGCCTACGCTGGAAAAGGCGAAGGATGAGGAGATCTGTGTTTTGCAAAGCAGCAAAACAGCCTACGAGCTGTGCGCGCTGATGGCGGAGGCGGGACTTCCCGGAACGCCCAGGGAGGAATAAGGCATGTGGGTGGATTTGCATATGCATTCCTGCCTGAGCCCCTGCGCGGATGATGACATGACACCGGCAAACATCTGCGGTATGGCGCATCTGAAGGGATTGGACGCCATTGCGGTGACGGACCATAATACGGGACGGAATCTGCCCTACGTAAAGGAGGCCGCAGACTATTACGGGCTGATCTTCCTGCCGGGGATGGAGATTACCACGAAGGAAGAAGTGCATCTGCTGGGCTATTTCCGGGATGTGGACACAGCCGTGGAGGTAGGAGAGATCTTCTGCAGCCATCTGCCGAAAATGAAGAACAAGCCTGATTACTTTGGAAATCAGCTGGTCATGAACACGGATGACGAGGTGCTGGCCATTGAGGACAGGCTGCTGATCGGAGCCACGGACCTGAGCCTGCAGGAGTGTGCTGCCCTGATCCGGAGCCACGGAGGTGCCGCGGTTCCGGCACATATCAACCGGGGACATGGGCTGCTGGTCAACCTGGGCCTGTTTCCCGAAGACGTGGACTTCCCTGTGGTGGAGGTTCGCCCGGAGCTGCCGGTCAATGAAAAGCTGATTGCCGGAAGGCGAAGGCTATGGAGCTCGGATGCCCATCATCTGGGAGATATTCTGGAAGCGGTGAGCGACCTGCCGGTGGACAGGTTTTCCCTGGGCGGGCTGTTTGACGCAGTGTGCGGAAAATGATAAAATAATCGATTGAGATGATTGACTTCTGACGGGAGGAATGCGGATTGCAGAGTATGACGGGCTGCGGCACCGGAAAAGCCAGCAGGGACGGCTGGGAGGTGACCGCGGAGCTGAAGACGGTGAACCATCGTTTTCTGGATCTGAGCCTGCGGCTGCCGAGAAATTTGCTGTTCCTGGAGCAGACAGCCAGGGAAAGGATTTCCGCGGGGCTGAAGAGGGGCCATGTGGATGTGTTCCTGAATGTAAGGAATACGGAAGAGGGCTCCCGGGAGGTGCAGACAGATCTTCGTCTGGTTCAGGCTTACGTTGAGGCAGCCCGGACAATCGGGGAGACCATCCGGGATCCCCAGAGCATGGACGTGCTCCACCTGATGCAGATGGAAGGCGTAGTCACCCTGGCGGAACGGGAGATGGATCAGGAAAAGGTTCTCGGACTCTGCGGGGAGGCGCTGGAGGAAGCGCTGAAGCAGCTGAAGGAGATGCGGGCCCTGGAGGGCGTGCATCTGCGGGAGGATCTGAAGGAGCATCTGGAGAAAGCGGCTGTGCTGCGGGAAAAAATTCTGGCCCGGGCCCCGCTGGTCGTGACGGAATACAGAACGCGGCTGGAAGCCCGGCTGGCGCAGTTGGGCGTTGTCGGAGTTGATCCCCAGCGGCTGGCGCAGGAGGTCGCGCTGATGGCGGACCGATGCGCCATCGACGAGGAACTGAGCAGGCTGAAGAGCCATCTGATCCAGATGAACCAGTATCTGGACGCGGAAGGCGATATCGGCAAAAAAATGGACTTCCTGATTCAGGAGATGAACCGGGAAGCCAATACCATCGGTTCCAAGGCTTCGGATGCCCAGATCGCGCAGCTGGTTGTGGACCTGAAAAGCGAAATTGAGAAGCTGCGGGAGCAGATCCAGAATGTGGAGTAAAGTATGCAGCTGATAAATATTGGATACGGGAACATGGCAGCTTCGGAAAGGGTCATTGCGGTGGTTTCGCCTGAAGCAGCGCCCATCCGCAGGATGATCCAGGACGCACGGGACCGGGGGCATGTGATCGACGCCACCTGCGGGCACAAGACCAAGGCCGTGCTGATGATGGACTCGGATCATCTGATCCTTTCGCCGCTGATGCCGGAAACCATTGCCGGGAGAATGAACCCCCGAAAGGAGCCTGAGCAGGTATGAAGGAAACGAGGAAGGGAATGCTGCTGGTGATCTCCGGGCCTTCCGGGGCCGGAAAGGGGACGTTGGTGGAACGGCTCCTGAACAAGGATCCGAGCTTCTGCTTTTCCGTGAGCGTAACAACCCGGGAAAAGCGGAAAAATGAAATAGAGGATGTCCATTATCACTTTATTTCTGAGGCGGAATATGATAAACTGCTGGAGCAGGATGCCTTCCTGGAGCACGCAAGCGTCCACGGGCACCGCTACGGGACACTGAAAAGTGAGGTCTATGAGCGGATGGAACGGGGGCAGAACGTGCTGCTGGACATTGATCCGCAGGGCGCGAGAACGGTGATGGAGAAGGAACCGAGCTGCGTCAGCGTTTTTATTCTTCCGCCCAGCTATGCGGATCTGAAGGTGCGGCTGCATACCCGGAACACGGAAAAACCGGAGGAGATTCAGCGGAGGCTGAACAATGCCCGGGGGGAGATCGCCCAGATGAACAGGTACAGATACCTGATTGTGAACGACGATCTGGATCTGGCTTTTGACCAGCTTTCTGCCATCGTCCGGGCGGAAAAACAGAATTCCGTGAGATACTTTCCGGAGATCGGGGAATAATCCCAAGAAAGAAACAGGAGGAAACCAAAGATGTCTATTGTAGATCCCAGCGTCCTGGAGCTTTTAAATCATGCCGACAGCCGCTACGCGCTGGTGGTGGAAGCCAGCAAGCGGGCCAGGGAAATTGTGAGCGGAAGCACACCGGCGATCAACGCGGAGGGAATGAAACCGCTGAAGATTGCGGTGGAAGAGATCAATCGCGGGATGCTGAGCTATGACAGGCCCACGGAAGAGGGGTAAACAGATATGGATCTGACCGGCAGAGAGATCGTGCTGGGCGTAACGGGAGGCATAGCCGCGTACAAAAGCGCGGATCTGGTCTCCCGTTTGCGGCATCTGGGGGCCAGAGTCAGCGTGATCATGACGAAAAACGCGACGGAATTTGTCGCTCCGCTGACATTCCAGACCCTGAGCGCGAATCAGGTAACCGTGGACACCTTTCAGGCTCCGGAATACTGGAATGTAGAGCATGTGGCGCTGGCGAAACGGGCGGAGGTTTTTGTCATCGCGCCCGCCACGGCGAATATTCTGGCAAAGATGGCCCACGGAATTGCGGATGATATGCTGAGCACGACAGTGCTGGCGACCGCGGCGCCGATTCTGGCGGCGCCGGCCATGAACACCGGCATGTGGAACGCGGAGGCGACACAGGAAAACATACGGATCCTGCGCCGGCGGGGCGTCCGCTTTGTCGGGCCGGACAGCGGAATTCTGGCCTGCGGGGATACCGGAGCGGGCCGGATGAGCGAGCCGGCGGAAATTGTGGAAGCCATTGAAAAAATCCTGAATCCCCGGCGGGATCTTGAGGGGCTGAAGGTGCTGGTCACCGCGGGAGCCACCCGGGAAAGGCTGGATCCGGTCCGCTTTCTGACCAATGACTCCAGCGGAAAAATGGGCTTTGCGCTGGCCGAGGCGGCGAGGGACCGGGGAGCAGAGGTGACGGTTGTGAAGGGAAGCACGACGGCCCCTGTCCCGGAGAAGATTCACATCATCCCGGTGGAAAGCACGGAAGATCTGCTTCGGTGCATGGAAAAGGAAGCGACGGAGCAGGATATTGTCATTCAGGCGGCAGCTCCGGCGGATTATCGGCCGGAAACCGTGTCCGGGATCAAGATCAAAAAGAAAAAAGGCGAAGAGATGATTCTTCGCCTGGTGGAAACGCCGGATGTAGCCCGCCGCGTCGGAGAACTGAAACGCCCCGGGCAGACCCTGGTGGGGTTCGCGGCGGAGACGGATCATCTGGAAGAGCACGCGCAGGCCAAGCTGGCCAAAAAGAATCTGGATCTGATCGTAGCCAATGACGTAACCAGACCCGGAGCCGGATTCGGAACCGACACCAATATCGCGACGCTGATCACAAAGGATGGAATGGAGGAGCAGCCGCTGCAGACCAAGCGGGAGCTGGCGGATCGGATCCTGGATAAAATCCTGGCGGTCAGAGCTGCCGCCAGGGACTGAAATCAGTCCGGAACAGTCTGGTCAAAGGGAAGCTCGATCGCGTTTGTACCGTCCGTCCAGAGCCGGTCCAGATGATAGAATGCTCTTTCATCCCGGTGGAAAAGATGAATGAGGATATGGCCGTAATCCAGAACAACCCAGCGGCCTTCCCTGGCGCCTTCGGAGCGGCGGAGGGGAATGCCCTCCCGGGCCATCATCTCATCCAGATCCTCCGCAAGGGAACTGACCTGAGCGGCGGTACGTCCGGAGGCGATGATCATGTAGTCGCAGAGCACGGTGAGATGCCCCACCTTCAGGGCTGTGATTTCCCCGGCCTTGTGGTCATAGAGCGTCTGGGCGATTTTGAGAACGAGATCCTGATCCTGCATAGAATAAATAACCTTCCTTTCTTTTGAACATGGGATAAATGGCTGATAAGAATATGGTGTTTTATTTCCTGTGGCCGCGAACCTCGGGAAGGGTCTTCAGCCAGGCGATGGTTTCCTGCGTGCGGGGATGAAGATATTTTCCCCGGGAACGGACGTAGGCGGCTGTTCCCTCGAGGCTCATCAGAAGGGCCCTTTCCAGCGAAAGCTCGGAGAGAACCCTGACCTGTTCCAGCTGGGGATAGCTTGCGCGGGTCGGCTCAATGGAGTCCGCCAGGCAGACGCACATCGCCAGGCGGGACATTCCGGCGTGGCCGGTGTTATGGTAGGCAATGGCTTCCAGCACTTCCGGATCCGCCATGCCGTATTCATTCCTGGCAACCCACGCGCCGACCAGGGAATGCATCAGGGCATTGCTGGAAAGAATCGTGGGATCGTTGGTCAGAGAATGCTGGACAGCGATCCGCTGCATTTCCTTCAGGGGCATGCATTTGGCACAGTCGTGCAGCAGGCCCGCCTGTTCCGCCTGACGCTGATCGATCCCGTGGATCCTGGCCAGCCGGCAGGCATAGTTGGCCACCGAGAGGGAATGGGCGAAACGGCGGGGATTCAGCGCGGCAAAAAGCTTCTCAATCCATTCCTCCGGGCATATCTCCCGCTGCGGCATGCCGTAAAGCCCCTTCAGGGCGCAGTACTCCCGGACAGGAGAGTACAGATTCGGGGTGGGAAGCCCCTGGGACAGGCATTCCCGGATTTCCGTGGAGGAGATGGGCACCGGGAGCATCCGGATCATGGTAAATTTACCGCCCAGCGCGGTCAGACGGGCCTTTTCAGCGTTGAAGTCTCCCAGCAGGATATCTCCCGCCCGGGGACAGATCAGAAACGTGCAGAGAGGAAGCACCTCTTCCAGCCTGTGCCAACGGTGAAGCTTGAGGACTCCGTCGGCTCCGATAATATAAAACAGATCCGCCTTCGGATGCTTTTTTTTCAGCGCCAGAAGAGTATCCACCGTATAAAAGGGAACATCCTGATCCATTTCAAAGCGGGAGGGAATCAGACGCTGGTCCTGCGTACAGGCGGTAACGACCATCTTCCAGCGGTCTTCCTTTCCCACGATGCTGGACTTGTACGTTTTCTCACCGGAAGGAATCAGATACAGCCGGTCCAGCCGGCAGGACTCAAGGGTGCTGACAGCCATCTGAATATGCCCCTGGTGAATCGGGTCAAAGGCTCCTCCAAGGATCCCAATACGCTCTTTGCCCAAATGAACGCCCTCCTTGCTTCTCTCACAGAAGCTATTATAATCGATTGGAACCCGGGAGAAAAGGGGAAATATCAAAAAATACGAAAAAAACGCTTGCATTTCATCCGGAACCGTGATACTATACGAGCCGGTGATTTTTTATCCGGATTCCTGAGGGAGGTGAACCACGTTGCCGAATATCCAGTCCGCCAAGAAGCGCGTTAAGGTCAGTGAGAAGAAGAATCTGAGGAACCGTATTGTGAAGAGCGGTGTCCGTACTTCTGTCAAGAAGTTTGATGCTGCGGTTGCTGCTGATCCCCAGAACGCTCAGGCTCAGCTGTCCGCGACTGTCGCGGCGATTGACAAGGCTGCGGCCAAGGGCGTTATGCATAAGAATACCGCCAATCGGAAAAAGGCCCGTCTGGCCAAGCAGCTGAACAAGGCCGCTGTCTGAACAGAGGAAGCCTCTTCCCATTCAGTAATAAAACGCCCTTTCGTCGGATGATGAAAGGGGTTTTGTTTTATGTCCGGGAAGTTTCAGAACTGTTACATAATTTGAAAAATATTCTCAGAAACATGCCTTCCAAACCGGTTCGTTTCATGATATAATTTTCCGAAGACCGAAGCAAAGGGGGTGCCTGGGATGAATGACGTGTGGACCACCATCAACAATATGGGATGGAACCTGACGCATCGTTTGGGCATCGTGGATATAGTTGACATCATAATCATGGCGCTGATTATTTACGAGCTGCTGATTTTGCTGCGCCGTACGCGCAGCAGCGCGCTGCTGAAGGGTGTCTTTCTGCTTCTGGTCATTGTGATGCTCAGCTCCCTGCTGGGGCTGACCAGTCTGAACTGGCTGCTGACGACGATTCTGAACAACGGTCCCGTGGTACTGTTCATCCTGTTCCAGCCGGAAATCCGGAAGGGACTTGAAAAAATGGGCCGCAGTACGATCCTGAACAAGGGAAAGCAGCATAAAACCGATCAGGACGGTCATGAGCGCATTGTCTCCGAGATTACTCAGACTATGGTGGATCTGAGCCGGCGCAAGGTCGGCGCGCTGATCTGCTTTGAACATATGACCGGACTGCAGGATGTCATCGATACGGGGACCCGCGTGGACGGAGAGATCTCTGCCCCTCTGCTGGAGAATATCTTTGAACCAAACACACCCCTGCATGACGGAGCTGTTGTGATCCGCGGGGAGCGGGTGGAAGCGGCAGCCTGCATTCTTCCGCTGACGGAAGCCAGCGGGGTTTCGAGAGAGCTCGGAACGCGTCACCGGGCCGGAATCGGCCTGAGTGAAAACTCCGACGCGACGGTGCTGATCGTATCGGAGGAAACGGGAACCATGAGCCTCGCCCGCGGAGGCCTGATCCAGCGCCCGCTGACCGAGGATGACGTGAAAACAATTCTTACGGATCTTTATCAGCCCGAATCTTCCTGGATACTCACCTTCTGGAATCGCCTGAAGAAGGACAGAAAGGAGGCCCGGGCATGAACAGCACGGAGAAAAGAGGAGAAAAGGCTTCAAGGCTGATCCTCCGGGGACTGAAGCACCTGGTGCTGCACAATGCATGGTTCAAGCTGCTGGCTGTCCTGATCAGCGTGGTGCTGTGGGCGGGCCTGATCAGTCAGGATGTCTCTCTGACGCGGGATAAGGTTTTCAATGATGTCAGTGTCAATGTAACAGGCACTGATACCATGAAGCGGAACGGATACATCGTGACCAGCGACCTGACGGAAATTCTGCAGGGAGTGACAGCTACCGCCGCCGTGCCGCAGCAGCAGTATGAGAGGGCGGAGATTTCCGCCTACAATATCAGGCTGGATCTGAGCCGGATCACCGGCACGGGAGAGCAGGAGCTGAAACTGCAGAGCAGCAACTCCTCTGTCTATGGCCGGATTACAGGGATTACGCCTTCTTCCGTGAATGTGAATGTGGAGGACTATGTAGTCCGGTATCGGATTCCTGTTTCCGTAACGGTGGCGGGGGAGACCCCGGCCGGGTGGTATATGTCCACGCCCAGCGTGGATCCTCCGCTGGTGGCGGTCAGCGGTCCCCGCAGTCTGGTCAACAGCATCAGCCGAGCCCGGGCTTTTGTGAAGCCGGATGAGGTGGATTGGACGGAAGGACCGGCGGTCTTCTCCTCCGAGCTGACGCTTTACAACCGAAGCGGCGAGGAAGTGAAGAACAAGCTGCTTGAGATCAGCTATGACGGCGTTATGCTGGACAGCGTCGTGCTTGAATCCACGATACTGCCTACGCGCACCTATGATATTCCCAGCCTGATCGGGATGATCAATACCCCTGCAGAAGGGTTTGCCGTTACAGATTTCCATGTCAGCCCGGAGAGCATCACGGTCGCGGCCCGGAGTGAGGTGCTGAACCAGATGAATGAGCTGGCGCTGAGCGAGCATTACGTGGACCTGAACGGACTGGACGAAACCACAAGCTTCCAGATCAAGGTTTCCAAGCCCAGCGATGACGCAATCCTGAGCAATGATACCATCACGGTGACGGTGGAGGTGGCTCCGGTCGAATGGGAAGAGACGGAAGCCACGGAGATGCAGACGGTCCAGCAGGATTAAGAAGACGGATCCGGCGGAAGACCCCCGCGGAAAAAACGGCGGGAAACACGCATGACTGAAAGGAGCGAAGAATGGGGACACTTGCTAGCTCGCTTTTTCAGATTATGCTTGGCTGGATCCGAAGCGTGAGTTCCGAAATCTGGAACGCAGCCTCCAATCCCGGAAACGGTACGCTGTTCGGATGGATCGGGGACAACTGGAAGATGATTGCCCTGGTTCTGTGCGCGGTGGGACTGGCGGCGGATCTGACGGTTTACCTTTTCCGCTGGCAGCCTTACCGGGTCTGGCGCAGCTTCTTCCACAGATTAAGGCACAGGGAAGAAGCGGAAGAAGAATCCGAACCCGAAACCACAGAAAATGGAAGTATGCCGGACCGGCGGACGGAAGCGGAAAGGCTTTCACCGGAACAGCCGGATCGCAGGGAGGCAGCGCGCCGTTATTTTCCGACGGCGGAAACTCCGGAGCCTTACCGGTATGCAGAGGAGGCAGCGGCTGCTCCGGAGCCCGTGTATCCGGAAGAGCGGCCGGGTGTAACCTGGCAGAAGAATGAACCGGAAGGAACGACAGCCTCCTTCGAGCAGGCGATTCTGCCCAGAAGGCGGAGAAGCGTGAAACGGCTGTTTTCGGACAGCGGCGAGGAAGAATATGCCTCTCCGGATCAGCTGATTGACCGCTACGAGGCTTATCGCAGGCCTGTCTATCCCCGCAGCTGGAAAACGGACGGGGATGACCGGGAGAATGAAACATGAGGAATGGAATTGCACTGCCGCGGTTCGTTGTGCTGACGGGAAACTATGGCAGCGGAAAAACGGAGCTGGCGCTGAACCTGGCAATGGCCTCCGCGGCGGAAGGCCTTCGGACGACGCTGGTAGATCTGGATATTGTGAATCCCTACTTTCGAAGCGCAGAGAAGGCCCCGGAACTGGAGAAAGCCGGAATCCGGGTGCTTATGCCGACCTTTGCGCTGACAACCGTGGACATTCCCGCCCTGCCGCCGGAAATTCAGAGCGTATTTGAAGTACCTGCGGATCGGGTTATTTTTGACGTAGGGGGAGATGATACCGGCGCGGCCGCGCTGGGCCGTTATGCCCCCAGCTTTCGGAAACACCGGGCGGAGACCTTATCCTATCTGGTGATCAACTGCATGCGCCCGCTGACGGAAACAGAGGAAGACATTCTGGATCTTGCCGGCCGGATCGGCGCCAGAGGCAGACTGGGTGTGGACGGGCTGATCAATAACACGAATCTGGCGGACCGTACGGAGCCGGAAATGGTGGAACAGGGAGAGCGGCTGGTTCTGCAATGCGCGAAGAAGATGGGCGTTTCCAGTGTGATTACCGCAGGAGAGCGGCAGATTCTGGAGAAGTGCCGTCTGGAAACTCCGATCCTTGCAATTGAACGGAGGATGATTCCGGAGTGGATGATAGAGAACTGATCCGGCTGCCGGAAGCATTTCTTCGAAGAGTGGAAGCGCAGCTGGGAAACGAACTGCCTTCTTTTTTATGTGCCATGGACGAGCCGCCCCTGCGGGGCCTGAGGATGAATCCATTCCGTGCGGGGGGAGACTCGCCCTTCCGGGATGCGAAAAGAGCGGTGGCCTGGACGGAGAATGCCTGGGAAATCCCGCTGGAGTCTCAGGCTGGGATTACCGCAGCCCATGAAGCCGGCGCCTTTTATCTGCAGGAGCCCTGCGCGATGATTCCCGCCGCGGTGATGGCCGCGCAGCCCGGAGAGCGTATCCTGGATCTGTGCGCCGCCCCCGGGGGAAAATCAACGCAGATGGGTCTTGCGATGAAGGGAGAAGGCCTGCTGGTCTGCAATGATCCTGTGCCCCAGCGGGCTGCCGTACTGAGCCGGAATGTGGAACGCATGGGAATTCCTCATGCCGCAGTGACCTGCGCGTATCCGGAAAAGCTGGCGGAGAGATGGCAGGAAACTTTTGACGGCGTGCTGGTGGACGCCCCGTGCAGCGGGGAAGGAATGTTCCGCCGGCATCCGGAAACCCGGCTGGAATGGAGCGCGGACAAAGCGGAAGGATGCGCCGCGCGTCAGAAGGGGATTCTGAAAGCGGCCGCGGAGATGGTCCGCCCCGGCGGAAGGCTGGTGTATTCCACCTGTACCTGGAATCCGGCGGAAAATGAAGATCAGATCATGGATTTCCTGCAGTCCCATCCGGATTTTGAACCGGCACCCTTCTCGCTTCCCGGCGTGGAAGCGCCCGAAGGCATGTATACCTGCTGGCTGCACCGGAACCGGGGCGAGGGGCAGTTTATCGCGCTGCTCCGGAGCAGAAGGGCAGGCGGTACCCCCCGGGAACTTCGGGGCGCGGAAAGATTCCGCCCGGGCCGGGAAGAAATGAAAATCTGGAAGGAGAGCGGTATCCGGACAGAGGAACCGAACGCCGGGATGGGGCAGCTTCTGACCCGGATCGGTCCGATTCCGGATCTGGAAGGAATCAGCGTTCTCCGCCTGGGACTCCATCTGGCCACCGTCCGGGGAAAAAACCTGATCCCGGACCACGCGGCGGCCATGGCCATCCACCCCCCTGCGATGCCCGCAGCAGAACTGTCGGATGGGGACGCGCTGCGCTATCTTGCCGGAGAAGCCATTTCGGGAGATATGCAGGGGTGGGGACTGATGAGCTGGCGCGGGCTGATCCTGGGCTGGGGAAAGGGCAGCGGCGGACTGATCAGAAACCATTATCCCAAGGGACTGAGAAACGGAAAGCTGATTGTGTAGCGCCGGGGAAACGGGAAAGGAAGACCGCCGGACAGCCTCGGAAATATCAAAAAGGACAGGGAGAAAGAATGATTCGCAATATTGTGTTTGATATGGGCAATGTCCTGATCCGGTTTGACCCTGAGGAATTTATTTCGCGGGCCGGTATTACGGATCCGGCGGACCGGAGAATCGTCCGGGAGGAGCTGTTCGCCAGTGTGGAATGGGCGCAGATGGACATGGGTGTGGAAACCGAAGCGTCCTTTGAGCCGAAGGTGCTGGCCAGAATTCCGGAACGCCTGAAGGAACCGGTGAGGGACCTTCTGCACAACTGGGCTTTTCCGCGGCAGATGATTCCCGGTATGGAGGAGCTGGTGCAGCGGCTGAAAAATGCGGGGTATGGGATCTATCTGCTCAGCAATGCCAGCGTGAATCAGCCCGGCTACTGGAACCAGCTGCCGGTCAGCAGGCTGTTTGACGGCACGCTGGTCTCCGCCTTCGTGAAAACGGTCAAGCCCTGCCCGCAGATCTATCAGCTGTTTACGGAAAAGTTCTCCCTGCGGGGAGAGGAATGCCTTTTCATCGATGACGCGCCCATCAATGTGGCCGGAGCGGTCGCCGCCGGCTGGAGCGGGATTGTTTTTTACGGGGACGCAAAGCAGCTGGAAGAAAAAATGAGGAAAATGGGGCTCGCCTTCTGATATCCGAACCGCAAACAAAAAAGCGCCTGACAGTCAGGTGCTTTTTTCTATGCTCTGCATGGAAACAGCAATCGGGAAGAAAGTCGCCCCGCCTACCGGTGGGCGAGCTGACGGGCTTCCCGGAGCCCCTCGGCCAGGGCGAGGATATCCTCAGGAACGTTATACCGGCTGAATCCCAGACGCAGCGCGCCATCGATCACTTCGGGACGCAGATTCAGCGCCTCCAGCACATGGCTGCGCTTTCCCTGCTTGCAGGCGGAGGACTTGGAAACAAAAACGCCCTTTCCTTCGAGAAAATTCATCAGCACTTCACTGCGCCATCCGGGCATGGAGATGTTCAGAATATGCGGCGCGTCCGTCTCCAGATACCGGAGCTCCGGAACGGCTTCCGTCAGCTTTTCCACCGCCAGGTCTTTCAGGGAACGGATGTATTCCGTGCGCGAGTCCTGCGCGCAGGCTGCGGCAAAGGCAGCAATCTGGGGCATGGCTTCGGTGCCGGCCCTGCGCTCCGACTCCTGGCTTCCGCCCACGAGAAAGGGCTTGAGCTTCAGGCCGGAACGGATATACAGCGCACCGATTCCCTTCGGCGCGTGAATCTTGTGCCCGCTGACAGAGATCAGATCCGCCCCCAGCGTTCCGGCCCGAAAAGGGACTTTTTTGAAGGCCTGCACCGCGTCCGTATGCAGAAGGGCGGGGGACCCGGCTTTTTTCAGTACTTCCGAAACCGCGTGGATATCCGTTACCGCGCCTGTTTCATTGTTGACCATCATCAGGGATACGAGAACCGTATCTTCCCGAAGCGCATCGGAGACCATTTCCGGGAGAATCCGGCCGGTGGAATCCGGCTTCAGCCGGGTGACGGTATACCCCCTGGACTCCAGAACCTCCAGGCTGCGGCGAATTGCGTCATGCTCCACCAGAGAGCTGATGATATGCTTTCCCTGCCTGCGCATGGCGTCAGCGCCGGACAGAAGCGCCCAGTTGTCACTCTCCGAACCGCAGGAGGTGAAGACGATCTCGGTGGGCTGCCTGGCACCCAGGGCGTCTGCCACGGTCTGCCTGCTCTGCTCCAGCAGCTTTCGGGCTTCCCGGCCTTTTGTGTGGGTGGAAGAGGGATTGCCGTATACTTCGGTCATGGCCCGGAGGGCTGCTTCCGCAGCTTCCGGACAGACCCGGGTTGTGGCCGCGTTATCCAGATAGTGCTCCACAGGAATCACTCCAATCAAAAAATACGGTTCATTTTATCAGATCAGACGGAGTTTTTCAATGAAAGGGAAACGGATGATCATCGGCGGAGAGCCGGATCGGGGACCCTGCCCTGTGCCCCGGCGGATAAAAACTGGCGAAACCGTGAAGAAACAAGAAAAAACAGGGAAAAAAGACATATTTTATTCTTGACGCGCTTGCCATATTGCGGTAAAATAGCCGTTGGTATCAATAGCTCCGCTAGCCCCGGTAGCTTTTGTACGAAACCGGACGTGCGACCATCACGGACGGAATGATCAAGAACCATTTTTGAGGAGGGAAACCTTTGAAGACGTTTGTGCCGAAGACCGCGGACATTGACCGGAAATGGTATGTCGTGGATGCGGAGGGTCTGGTGCTGGGTCGCCTGGCCAGCCAGGTGGCGAACATCCTGCGCGGCAAGAATAAGCCGATCTACACCCCCAATGTTGATACCGGTGACTATGTCATCATCATTAACGCGGATAAAATCGTTCTGACCGGCAAGAAGCTGGATCAGAAGATTTACTATCATCACAGCGGCTATGCCGGCGGACTGAAGGAAACCAAGTACCGCAAGCTGATGGCCGAAAACCCCGAGCTGGCTGTGCGCCATGCGATCGTGGGCATGCTGCCCAAGGGACCGCTGGGACGCCAGATGGCCCGGAAACTGAAGATTTATGCCGGAGATCAGTACGAGCAGGCTGCGCAGAAGCCCGAAGTGCTGGATCTGAAGTGACGCGGAAAGGAGTAAACAGAAAAAATGGCTAAGGTAGAACACAGCGCGGTTGGACGCCGTAAGAAGGCCATTGCCCGCGTCCGCCTGGTTGCCGGCGATGGAAAGATCACCATCAACAAGCGCGATATCGACAATTATTTCGGACTGGAAACCCTGAAGATGACCGTTCGTCAGCCCCTGGTGCTGACCGGCAGCAACAATTTTGATGTGCTGGTCAACGTAAACGGCGGCGGTCTGACCGGTCAGGCCGGCGCGATCCGTCACGGAATCAGTCGGGCTCTGTGCAAGGTCGATCCCGACCTGCGCGGCACCCTGAAGAAGGCTGGTTTCCTGACCCGCGATCCTCGTATGAAGGAACGCAAGAAGTATGGTCTGAAGGCCGCCCGTCGGGCTCCTCAGTTCAGCAAGCGTTAATCTGGATTCCATTACCGGCACATATGTGCCGGTTTTTTTTATGCCCGCTGATCCGGCCCTCCGACTGAAGCCCGGAGCTTTCTTCTGACCCGGCGAATATGCCGTTCGAAATCTCCGCTGTCGATCAGATAGGAGAGCACATACTGTTCAAAGGCGGGAACTGTGCAGGAATAGAACCCGACCCGGGAGCGGTACAGCGGCAGAAGAGAAGACGGAATCACCATATATCCGACCCGCAGCGCGGAGGAAATGGTCCGGGAAAAGGTGTTCAGATAGATGACATTTCCCCGGGAGGACTGCGCGAAAAGGGGCTCCATGGGCTTCCGGCGCACGGAGAATTCGCTTTCATAGTCATCCTCAATTATCATCCGCTCCGGCTGTTCCCCCCAGCGGAGATACTCCGACCGCTTGGAAGCGGACGCGGAGACATCGCTCGGATAGGAACGGTAAGGAGAAACATGGAGAATGGACGCTTCCGTCCGCCAGAGCTGTTCCGATACCAGCCCGTCCTGCCCCAGCGGCAGGGGATCCAGCGCGATGCCGCGGGAGGAATAGACCTGCTCTATTTTCTCATAGGAAGGAGATTCAATGGCCCAGATCCGGCCCTTTGGCAGCATCTCTGTCAGCAGGCCGTACAGATATTCAGCCCCGGCTCCGATCACAATCTGCTCCGGAGCGGCAGAGATCCCCCGGCTGCGGGAAAGATAGCGGGAAAGCGCCTGCCGGAGAAAAAGAATTCCCTGATTCGGAGACTTTTCCAGAAGATGAGCTCCCTGGTCCGAAAGCACACGGCGCATGGTTCTGGCCAGGACGGAGAAGGGAAACCCATCCATATCCGCGGAGGAGCGGTATCCGGTGAACATGGGAACCGCCGGCAGATTCACCTTCTGCGGAAGGGTGTCCGTTTCGTGATAGATTACATAGCAGCCGCTGCGTTCCTTCAGGGCAACATATCCCTCTTCAGACAGCAGCTCCAGGGCATGCTCCACGGTAATGACGCTGACTCCGTTCTGCTCAGCCAGGGATCTTTTTCCGGGAAGCTTACTTCCGGGGGGATAGGATCCGGAAAGAATCTCCCGGCGGATCTTTTCATAAAGCAATTCATAGGCAGGCTTTGGCATGATGGCATCCTCCGGATTCGGGCCTGTCAGGCGGAAGCATTTCCGTGCGCAGGCAAGCTATGGTGAGTATATATCATTTTCACCAGGTATACAATGAAAAACTGGTTATATAAAAAAGAATAATTCTGATCATTTCCATCAGACCATAACAGGATTAAAATCTGTGCAATCCAGTAACGAAAGGAGTTTTCTGAAGATGAGCAATCACGTGAGAGGCATGAGTCAGACCTATCGGCTGACAGTTTACGGACTGCTGACCGCGCTGGCCTTTGTAGCAAACTATATCCGGTTTCCGTTTCTGGGATCTTATATTACGATCAGCAATACGCTTTGCGTACTCTGCGGATACATTGCCGGCCCCTGGGCCGGGTTTGTGACGGCCGGAATCGGGAATTTCCTGTATGACATGATCGCCGGGTATGGTCTGGAAGGACTGATTACGCTGGTGTCCAAGGGAGCTGTCGCCGTGGTGGCCGGACTGATCAGCTGGCGGAGCCTGAGCAAGCCCGGGCTGGAGACCAGGGAACGGATTCTGCTGTTCCTGTCCGCGGCAGCCGCGGCGCTGACGTATGTAGCACTGTATATGCTGAAGACATTTATCATGGGCCTGACCGTGAAGGGCCTGAACATGGACGCGACGCTGCTCTCCATGGGAAGCAAGCTTCCGGCCTCCCTGATCAACGCGGTTTTTGCCACGATTGCCGCTCCGATCCTGATGAATGCGCTGCATCTGCCGCTCCACAAGCTGGGCGTCCTTGGAAAGCAGTAATTTTTTCGGAAAGATTCGCATCCTCTCCGCCGGCGGGCGGAGAAGGATGCGTTTTTTTTGTCTGCCATGAATTGATACGCTCATTTTATGGTATGATATATATGATTTCCTCATAAGAAAGGAGACCTCCATGAAAAAGATCAAGCTGGATACCTTTATGGACTTCCGGATGCTTTCTGCCCTGACATTTTCCCCGGATGGAAAAAAGCTGGCCTATGTGGTGACGGAGATTGACCGTGAAAAGAAGGAATACGTCAGCCGGCTTCGGCTGCGCACCGGAGAAGAAGACCGGCCCATGATCAGTGACGGCAAAGTCGGAGAGTACATTTTTGAAGATGATGATCATATCCTTTTCGCTACGGACAGACGGGATGAAAAGAAGAAGGACAAGGAGGAAGAGAAGGAAGCTTCCACCGTGCTCTACCGTCTGCCTCTATCCGGAGGGGAAGCTGAAAAGGCCTTCGAGCTCCCGCTGGATGCCGGCAGCTTTGAGCGCCTGCCGGACGGCAGCCTGCTGATGACCGGAGAAATCAGCACGGAGAATCCGGATCTGTATCTGCTGGAAGGGGATAAAAAGAAAAAAGCGCTGGAGAAACAGGAAGAGGAGAAGGACTACGACGTGCTGACGGAGTCTCCCTTCGTTTCCAACGGGCGGGGCCTGATTCAGGGAAAGCGCAGTGCGGTTTTCCATTATCAGGTGAAGGAGAAAAAGCTCCGCCGGCTGACCGGCAGGTATACGGATGTGAGCTCATTCCGCGTCCATGGGAAGGATGTTTACTTCAGCGGTGTGAACTTCCGGAACCGCCGCCCCAACCGGGACTGCCTGTACCGCCTGAATCTGGAGACCGGAAAAACGGAGCAGATACTGGGACCGAAACTGCTCATATACGCGATCGAATTCATCGGGGACACGCTGATCGTGAGCGGAGCGGACGGGAAACGTTACGGAGAAAACGGAAACCCCTGCTTCTATACCTTCGACATCGGGACCCGGGAGCTGAAGCTGCTCACCGACGCGGATGAAAGCCTGGGGAATGCGATGCTGACAGATGTGGAATACGGGGCGGCCCGCTTCACAAAGGCAGAGGGCAATTATCTCTATTTTCCCGCGCTGGACAGGGATGGATGCAGGCTGAAACGCCTCAGCCTGGACGGCAGGATCGAGACAGTGGCTTCCGCGGACGGGATTATCAGCGACTATGATGTGCATGGGGATAAGGTCATCTTCGCGGGAATGCTCAACATGAAGCTGCCCGAGCTTTATCAGGCGGAAAAGGATGAAAACCGCTGCCTGACAGCGTGGAATGCGGAAGTGTTGAAGGATACCTATGTAGCACAGCCGCAGCCTGTTACGGCGGAGCTGGATGGGGAAGAGATCGACGGTTGGGTTCTTCTGCCGGAGGATTATGATCCCCGGAAGAAATATCCGGCGGTGCTGGATATCCACGGCGGACCGAAATGTGCCTATGGCCCGGTGTTCTTCCATGAAATGCAGGCCTGGGCTGCAAAGGGATACATTGTGTTCTTCTGCAATCCCCATGGTTCTGACGGAAGGGGAAGCGCCTTCGCTTATCTTGATCTGCAATGGGGCAGCATAGACTACCGACAGATCATGGCTTTTACGGACAGGGTACTGGAATTATATCCGGCAATCGATATCCGGAGAATCTGCTGCACCGGCGGCTCCTACGGCGGCTACATGAGTAACTGGATTCTCGGACATACGGACCGGTTCTGCGCGATCGCCACACAGAGAAGCATCTCAAACTGGGTAACGATGTACGGCCTGAGCGATATTCCTCCGATCTCCAACTTTGAGGTCTGCAGCGCAGATCCCTATACCGAAAAAGGCATTGAGGAAATGTGGAATGTATCTCCGCTGAAGTATATCATGAATGCCAAAACGCCCACGCTGATCATTCACAGTGAGGAGGACTACCGCTGCCCCATCGCGGAGGGTTACCAGCTTTATACCGCCCTGGTTTATCTGCGCGTTCCGGCCAGAATGGTGGTTTTCCACGGAGAGAACCATGAGCTTTCCCGGACCGGAAAACCGGCGCACCGGCTCCGCCGCCTGGAGGAAATTACCGGCTGGTTTGACAAATATACAAAATAAGGATCGAGAACGGGAACCTTCCATAGTAACGAACCGGTTTGCCGGAGAGCAGGGAACAGCAAAAATATTACGAAAAAATTACAACACAGACATTATTTAGAAACAAAACACAAGAACCCGTAATATATGAAGAAGCCCGTGCGTTTTTCCTTTTGAATCGATTTATCAGGCAACAATGCGCAGTAATTGCTGTGCAAATGATCATATCATATGCAATTTTACGAATTTAGTGATTAAAATTGACATATCTGCGGAAAAATTGATATTATACCTTGGAATACGGTAATGATCTAAATGTTACATTTTTGTTAAATGTGCTTAAACCATACCGGTACTTGGGAGGGGAATGAAGTTGAGTAAGGCGAAGCGGTTATTGGCGGTTCTGTGTGCGGTATCCATGCTGTTTGGCGACGTTATCACGGCCAGACCAGTTTATGCTGCAGAAGTATCTGCTGATCAGGAAGCTTCCGAGGCGCAGCAGAATGCTGCACCTGACCAGGATACACTGCCCGAAGAACCGG
>CAMNKK010000027.1 GCA_946542235.1 uncultured Clostridia bacterium
CCCGGGCATGATGATATTGCGACACTGATGGAAATAAGAGATGAGAGGGAGAAGGGTCAGTAGGGACGGGTTTTGAAGCGGGTGGAAAAGCGGTAGGGATTGTAGAAGGTCTGGGGGGTGCTGATGGCATCCGAGAGGGAGCGGTTGCGGGTCACGTTCAGGACCAGGCCGATGCCGCCCATGTTGGTGACCATGTTGGAGCCGCCGTAGGAGAGGAAGGGAAGGGGGATGCCCGTGATGGGCATCAGGCCCAGGGTCATGGCGATATTTTCAAAAACGTGGAACAGCAGCATGCCCATAACTCCGCAGATGATGAGGCGGCCGAACTTATCCCGGGTGAACCAGGCCAGATACAGCATGCGAAGCAGAATCAGGATATACAGCACCAGGACGGTGAAGCAGCCGACAAAGCCCCAGGCTTCCCCGATGGTGGCATAGATAAAGTCCGTCCAGTCGGCGGGAACGTAGTTCAGCTGGCTCATGGAGCCGTCCACGAACATGCCGATGCCCCGCAGGCCGCCGGAGCCGATGGCCATCTGGGACTGCAGGATCTGATAGGAGTCCGAGGAGGAATAGAGCTCGGGATTCAGGAAGCCGTAGATCCGGGCCAGACGGTAGTCATTGGAGCCGGTGGCCACGGCCAGGGCATAGATGGAGAGCACCAGCAGGACGGCCGTGCCGGCCAGGCCGGCCAGGACCTTCATGGGCACATTGGAGAAATACATCATGACGGCTGTGAGGAAGACGATCACCAGCATGGAGCCGGTTTCGCCTTCCGCCAGAATGATGGCGGCGGGCAGGAGCACCGTGAGCATGACCCGCAGGAAGGAGCGGACGCTGCTCATGGGCTGATTGGAGCGGGAAAGCTGCTTGGCCAGGATCAGGATGATGGCCAGCTTGGCGAACTCGGAAGGCTGAATGGTATAGCCCCAGATAATGTCCAGCCAGGCCTTCACGCCCTGGGCCCGGTTCGTGACGGTAACCACGGCCAGCAGGATGACCATGCCCCAGTAGATCCACTCCGCCCGGGAGTAAAGCCAGTTATAGGAAATGGCCATGATGACGCCCACGACCAGGGGCGCGACCAGCACGAAGAGGCACTGGCGCATGGTGTAGGACGACTCGACCACGTGGTTCAGGAAGGAAACATCCGGACTGGAATCCGGAGAATAGGTGGCGACGCAGACAGCCACGATGCCCATGAGGGACATGAGGGCGACCAGAATGATCAGCGGAATGTCGGTATGCGCCTGATAGGCGCGGCTCTCAGAGGAGCGGGTCAAGGGCTGTTCACCTCCCAATACTGTCAATTATTTATCTGTCCCGGTCCGCCGGGGCGCCCTGAACAGGCGCGAGCTCCCGGGGCCTGGGGGCAAAATGGCGGCGGAGGAAGGAAAGCTTCTTCCTGCCGTAATCCGGGAAGGGCGGATCCTTGCCCTGGAGGCGGTCCGCGATCCGCAGGAGCGCTGTGCGGGCTTCGCAGTGAAAATCCACCGGGAGCCGGCGGCGCAGCTGGGCGCGGTAGACCATGGGATCCTCCGGGACTTCGCCCAGCAGGGGCACATCCAGCACCTGGGCGACGGTGCGGGCGGAATACATCTCCCCGGCGTGGATCAGGTCCGGCTGCAGACGGTTGACCAGCAGGCGGGGCGGGGGAAGCTTCTTCTCCTCCAGGAGGGAGATGACCTGCTCCCCGTCCCGGACGCAGAGATCATCCGGCGTCAGGACCAGGATGGTCTCCAGCCCCCGGCCCGCGTTCAGCACATTGCGCAGGCCCCGCTCCAGCCCGGCGGGGCAGTCGATGAGTATGAAATCATGCTCCTTGCGGAGCAGGGAAAGCATCTTCTTCAGCTTCCGGGGATCCAGGTCCTTCGCCCGGACGAACTGGGCCGCGGGCAGCAGGGAGAGCCCGGGCAGGTCCGGCGCTTCCAGCAGGGCCTGGGAAAGGAGGCATTTTCCGGAGGCGACATCCATCAGATCATAGACCACGCTGTTTTCCAGCCCGAGAAAAAGATCCTGGGAACGCAGGCCCAGATCCGCATCCAGCAGAACGACGGAACGCCCGGCCCGGGCCAGAAGCACCGCCAGGCTGGCGGAGAGGGTGGACTTGCCGACGCCTCCCTTGCCGGAGGCGAAAACAAAGGTGCTGGACATGGCGAAAGCAACCTCCATGGACGGTGATCGGGGAAAACAGGAACATCCGGGCTCCGGAGGGCGGCCGCGGCTTACGGCGCCAGGGAGTTGCCGGAGGGCAGGGAATCCTCCACGGAGCGGAGGGTCTTCTGGTTCATATACCAGTCGATGAACGCCTTGGGGGCCTTGGAGGCCTCCGAGCCCGAATACCCGTTGGGGATAAAGCAGGCGATGGCGATCTCGGGGTTCTCAAAGGGAGCGAAGCAGACGAACCAGGAGTTGTTCTCCAGGTCGATGCTGGTTACCTGCGCGGTTCCCGTCTTCGCGGCGATCTGGTCGGTGTAGGCCCAGTTGCGGAAATACTTACCCGCGGTACCGGACTCGTCAACCACGCCCTTCATCCCTTCCCGGATCAGAGGCAGGAACTCGTCCGACTTGTCGATCCGGTGGATCAGGGTGGGCTCCCGCTGGGAGAGGATTTCGCCCTCGGGAGAGGAGATGGAATCGATCAGGGAGACATTGTAGAGATAGCCGTTGTTGGCGACGGTGCAGACATAGCGCGCGACGGCGACGGGGGTCAGCACCGTGACGGACTGGCCGATGCCGGTCAGGATGGTCTGGCCGCCGCCCCACTTGATATCGTTCATATAGTTGTAGGTATCGCCGATGACGGACTGGAGATAGACCATCTCCCGGGTCATGTTCAGCTCCTCCATGAGGATCGTGCGCATATGGTCCAGCCATTCGCTTTCATTGTAGTTGACGGCCATGTCCATGAGCCGCTTCGCGCAGGCGGAGAGGCGGGCGTCGTCATACTCAATGTTGCGGGAGGCGCCGCAGTTCTTCAGGTGGGTCTTGATGGAGTTGAAAACGATGATGGGCAGGGAGGTGTCCTGGTTGGCTTCGTTCATGGCCCGGGTGGGGTCATAGAGCGTATTCTGGGAGCCCACCACCGAGCGGACCTCGCCGGGGAGGTCGATGCCGGTCTTGGAGGTGAGCCCGTAGAGGGAGGCATAGCGGTACAGCCGCTCCTCGCCCAGACGGGAGCCCAGCTCATAGAAGAAGTAGTTGCAGGAGTTCGTGAGCCCGTCGACGATGGTCTGATTCGCGTGCTTGTAGATATAATTCTTGTTGATCCAGCACTTCGGGGCGGTGGTAAGGTCCTGGTTGTACTTCGTATAATATCCGCCGTCGGAGATGCGCTCCGTAGGCTGCAGCTCGCCCTCCACCAGGGCGCCGGTGCCGGTGACCATCTTGAAAATCGAACCGGGGGTTCCCCGGGCGTGAATGCCGTAATTCAGAAGCAGGTTGCGGCTGTCCCCCAGGATGGCCATGGCTTCCTTGCCGCCGGCCACCAGGGCGTTCAGGTCATAGGTGGGATAATTGGCCAGGGCCAGGACGCGGCACTGCATATCCAGCACCACGAGGCAGCCGTGCTCCGCCAGGTCCAGGGGATAGGTGGCCCAGTTCCGGTTATGGATATCCGTCTTGTTGGCCTCCAGCCAGGAGTCGGAGGCCAGATAGCGCTCCTGCAGGTCCCGGGTGGTGGACACATTTTCGGCGATGGCCCGCTCCGCCACGGCCTGATAGGCCGCGTTGAGGGTCAGCTTGACGTTGTTGCCGTCCTGGGGCTCCGTGTAGCTGAGCTCCCGGACGACCTTCGACATCTGGTCCCGCTCCACGACGCGGGAGCCCTTGCGGAGGGAGGAATTCTGGGTGAGCCAGTCCTCCATGGAGGACTCGATGCCGTCCCGGCCGATGGTATCGTTGTAGGAATAGCCCTTGGCCTGGAGATTGAGCCACATGGCCCGGGAGGGGATGGCGCCGGTGTACCCGATGATCTGGGCCGCCAGGGTGGAGCGGGGATAGACCCGCTTCGTGCCGATTTCGATCTCCATGCCCGGGAGCATCATGGACCGGGTTTCGATCTCGATGACGGTCTCGTAGCGGACATCCTTCGCGATGATGATGGGCTGGGAGTTGAAGATATTCATCTGCATTTCGGAATAGATGGCCATGATCTTCAGCATGGTCTCCTCCGGAATGTCGTCGGTGATCTGATAGCGGGCCTTCAGGCGCTCGATGCACTTCTCCGCCGTGTCATAGCGGGTCAGGTTGGTCAGGTAGTTATTGGAGCGCCACTGGCTTTCCCGGGTGGCGAGGACGGAATCCGACACGCCGGAGCCGAAATTGAACACCCATTCCCCGGACTCCGGATCCCGCTCGATGACGAAGCTGATGGCCATCTCGCCCCCGTTCTTTTCGATGATGCCGATGGTGTCGATGATGGAGGCGGTGTAGGCCTTGTAGGAGGAGGCGGAGACCGTGGAGGCGTCCTTGTAGAAGGTGACGTTGTAGATCAGCTCATCCTCGGCGAGAATCACGGAGTCGGAGGAGATGATATTCCCCCGCTTGCCCCGGAGAGCGATGGTCTTGGTGCGGGTGGATTCCGCCTTCTCCTGATAGAGCTCCTCCTGGCGGAGCTGGAGATTGACCAGACCGGAAACCAGATAGATGAACATGATAAAAAGCACGACCAGGAAGCCCAGATACCGGCCGAGGCCCTGGCGCTTCTTCGGCTTGGGGGCACCGCTGTTTTCCAATCTTTCTCACTCCTTTCTCCCGGGGAGGGGCATTCAGGGGAAATGCCGTTACTTCCGGCTGAAGACGATGGGCTGGTTTTTCAGGACGGGGACCTCCTCCCGCCTGCCCAGGATGAGCCGCCGGATGGGCAGCTCGATGGCCAGGGTCAGCAGGCCCGTCAGATAAATATCCCGGAAGGCCCGCCGGAAATGCAGGAAGGTCAGGTCCGTGCCGCCCAGATAGATATAGGCTACGTTGACGGTCTCATAGACCAGGACATTGGCCATGGCGCAGAGCACCGTGCGCAGCCAGGCGGGCATATAGCGCTTCTTCTTCCGCAGGGCCTTGTCCATCTGCAGCTGGCGGAGGGACTTGTCCGCGAAAATGAAGGAGACGAAGAGGCTGGCAATCGGATAGACGGCCAGGTTGAAATAGGTGACCGAGGGCAGGAGAATCTCCAGCAGCAGCCCGTAGATCAGCCCTGCCCAGAGCGCCTGCAGCCGCCCGTAGGCGACGGTGATGATGGCGATGACGGCGAAGAGCAGATTCGGGGTGACGCCGCCGATGGGAAAATAGGGCATGACGCAGACATGGAACAGATAGCCCAGGGGGATCAGAAACGCCAGCACCAGATACCGCCGGAAGGGACTGGCGCGGGTCTCCCGGAGAGGGGCGTTGCTCATTCGTCATCCTCCTCGTAGGTCATGGCGTCGGGATCCGGAGTCACATAGGGCGTGGGCGTCGGCACCGGGGTCGGCGTCGGCGTGGGCGTCGGCTCGGAATTGATGGCCACGGGCACATACTCGTAGTTGTTCACCTCGGGGGTCGGGGTCGGAACCGGGGTGGGCTCCGGCGTCGGCGAGGGAGTCTCCGTGGGCTCGGGAGTCGGAGTCTCCGTGGCATTGGGATCCGGAGTGTTCTGGCTCTCGAAGAGGGAGGAGGCGATCTGGGGCACCTGGGGGGAGGGGCGGGCGCTTTCCAGGGGCACCAGCTCCACATTGGCCCGGCCGTTTTCCCGGCCCTGGATCGCCTCGGGCACCGGCTTGTAGCGCAGGACGATCACGTACTCCAGATGCTGGAAGTCCGCCAGGGGCTCCAGGATGATATACTGCTTGTTGGACTCCATGCCGCGGGTGCTTTCCCGGACAGTGCCGATGGGGATGCCCTTGGGGAAGGACATGCCGACGCCGCTGGTGACCACCTGGTCCCCGGGGCGGGGCAGGTTGTTCTCCGGCAGGTAATACATGCGGCACATGGCTGTGCCGTCGATGCCCAGGGTGCCGCGGACGGTGCCCTGGTCCCGGGAGGAGGAGATCAGCGCGGCGATGGAGGCCTCCGAGTCGATGATGGTGCGCACCGTCGAAACGGTGGGCTGGACGGACTCGGTATAGCCCACCAGGGCGCCGGAGATCGTGACGGCCATATAGTTTTCCAGCCCGTCCTCGGAGCCCTTGTTGATGGTAAAGGTGGAGAAATAATTGCTGTCGGACTTGCCGATCACCGTGCAGACGATGGGCTGCATGTTGGCGTTGGCGGCAATCTCGTCGCTCAGGTCCTCATACTGGGACAGGGTCTGCTGCAGCTCGTCCGCCAGCATGGCCTTGTAGACCAGCTGCTCGTTTTCCGCCCGGAGGGCATTGTATTCCGCCTCGATATTGGCCCGGAGCTTCATGGACCGGAAATAGCCGGCGAAGGTCTCCGTGATGCCGGAGAAGAAGGACTGGACCGGGGACACGGCCTCGCCGATGAGCACCTCCGATTCCCCCAGGATGGGCGCCGTCGGGATGATCCGGTGGAAAATATAGGCGGCGGAGAGCAGCACCAGGGCCGCCGTGATCAGAATCAGCACGATGAGCCGGAGGGTGGGATGCCCCCGGTCGGCCCGGCGGCGGGCGCGGATGGGCTGGAGGGGATCGTCGTCGGGAGGAGTGAAATCCCCCAGACGGTCCCGGAAATCCGGCGGAGCGGCGGACTCGGAATCCGCCGAAGCGGCGGAAGCATCCCCGGCCTCCGAAGCGGAGGCGGAGGACGAAGCCCTGCGGGAGGAGGTGCCTGCCTCTTCCGGCCGGGAACCCCGCAGCTTGCGGAGGGCTTCCTCCGGCGTGTCGGACTGGGAGAAGGCGGAAGCGGGATCGACGGCGGGCTCATCATAGATGAAATCATCCGTCACATCGGGGCGGGGATCTTCCTTTTTACCGCGGGAGAGGGGACGGAAACGGGCCATCGGGCTTCACCTCCTTATGCTTCATGGATTGGGGTCCTGCTTTGGGCCGGCTGGGATCCGGACCGGGTCCGGACCGGGACCTGCCCGGAGGGGACGGGGGTCAGGCCTCCGCGCCGCGGCGGTCCTGGGGCGTGACCAGCTGGATATTCTCCGTGAGATAGCCGATGCCCAGAATGCAGCAGTCCGCGGGATCCCGGGCCAGGAGCACCGGGATATCCAGCTTTTCGGAAATATACTGGTCCAGGGCGAAGAGCATGCTGCCCCCGCCGGTCAGATGGATGCCGGAGCGCATGATATCGGCGCAGAGCTCCGGGGGCGTGCGTTCCAGCACCCAGCGGATGGACTTCAGGATGGCCTCGCAGGGCTCCTTGAGCGCCTCGTAGGCCTGCTGGGAATTGAACTGGATGGTGCCGGCGGAGGTGTTCAGCTGATTGATTCCGCGGACCAGAATGGACCGGGGCTCCTCCAGAGGAATGGCGGTGGCCAGGTCCTTCTTCACATTCTCGGCGGTATTCCGGCCGACGATGATATTGCACTCGCGCTTCAGATAGTTCATCAGCGCCTCATCCATACGCTCGCCGCCCACGGGCACGCTCTGGGAAACCACAAGGCCCCCCAGGGAGATGACGGCCACATCGGTGGTGCCCGCGCCGATATCCACCACCATGTTGCCCACGGGGTCATAGACCGGCAGGCCGGAGCCGATGGCGCCGGCAAAGGGCTTTTCGATCAGGAAAACATGCTTGGCGCCGGCGATGCGGACCGCCTCCGTCAGGGCCTTGCGGTTGACGTCGTCCAGCCCGCAGGGGATGGAGACGATGACCCGGGGGCGGCCGAGGTAGCTGATGCCAATGGCCTTGCGCAGGAAATACTTCAGCATCAGCTGGGTCATGTCAAAGTCCGCCACCTGGCCCCCGCGGATGGGGGACACGGTCAGGAGCTTTTCGGGGCTGCGGCCGTAGAGAAAGCGGGCTTCGTCGCCCACGGCACGGACGGTACGGCGGCTCTCCCGCTCCACGACCACGACGGTGGGCTCGGAAATGACGATCCCGCGGCCGGAGACGTAGACGGAGATATTCGAGGTACCCAGATCGATGCCGACATCAGGAGCCGTTAATGGCATGAACGCAATCTTCCTTCCAAAGATAATGGTTTGGCGGGGCAGTCAGAGACCGAAGGCCGGCGGCCGCCCGTCATAAGCCGGGGCAGCCGGCTTCCCGCAGCAGGCGGCGGACCAGATAGAGGGGCAGGCCCATGACCCCGGAGAAGCAGCCTTCCAGGCGGCTGACATAGAGGGCGGCCCGGCCCTGCACCGCGTAGGCGCCGGCTTTGTCCATGGGCTCGCCGGAGGCTACGTAGGCGGAGATTTCCTCCTCCGAGAGAGGGTCAAAGGTCACCGAGGAAGCATCCGTCTCCGTGCGGAGGGTTCCGTCCGGAGAGAGGAGCGATACGGCGGTAAACACGTGGTGGGTGCGGCCGGAAAGCAGGCGGAGCATCCGGGCGGCGTCCTCCGGATCGGAGGGCTTGCCCAGAGCCCGGTCGTCCACGGAAACCAGCGTGTCCGAAGCCAGGACGAAGCGGGCCGGATGATGGTCGGCGACGGCCAGGGCCTTGCGGCGGCTGATTTCGGCAACAGCTTCCCGGGGCGGGAGGGAACAGGTTTCGTCCACCTCCGGAACAAAGATCTCAAAGGGAACGCCCGTCAGGGCCAGGAGCTCCTGGCGCCGGGGAGAGGAGGAGGCCAGAATCAGCGGGTTGGTGTGCGCAGGCATACCTCATACCTCCCTAAAGAAATACAGGGTATTATAGCACAGTTTCGAAGCAAAGGGAAATTTTTGAGCAGGGCGGATTTAAATGTTACATTTGCAAAGGAGACAGAGAACCGTCCCCTGTCTCCTCAGACTTCTTAAGGAGACAGAGAACCGT
Organism: uncultured Clostridia bacterium; assembly: GCA_946542235.1. Classification (GTDB taxonomy): domain Bacteria; phylum Bacillota; class Clostridia; order Christensenellales; family Aristaeellaceae; genus Aristaeella. The sequence goes on from CAMNKK010000027.1 coordinate 8,867, forward strand.
CCCCTGTCTCCTGATGCATGGAGAACAACGGCGGAACAATGGGAAGGGTTGTTTCGGGGGAATGAATATGGTAGAATTCCCCACTGAAAAGACGGGGGTGACGGGATATGAAGATTGGCATCGTGGGGCTGGGACTCATTGGAGGATCCTTTGCCCGGGCGTACAGCGGAGCGGGGCACGAGGTGCTGGCGCTGGAGAAGGATCCGGCGGTTTACGAGGCGGCGGTCCGGGAGGGCGCGGCGCGGGGAACGCTGGACCGGGAGAAGGCGAAGGCGTGCGACCTGATTCTGGTGTGCGTATACCCCCTGGCGGCGGTGCGCTTCCTGGAGGAATACGGACCGTATTTCGGCAGGCATCCGCTGGTGATCGACTGCTGCGGGACGAAGCGGAAGCTGACGGAGGCGGGGATGGAAGCCGGGAAGAAGTACGGATTTACCTTTCTGGGCGGGCATCCCATGGCCGGGACGCAGTTTTCCGGCTTTGCGCATTCCCGGGGAGATCTGTACCGGGGGGCGCCGATGGTGATCGTGCCGCCGGAGGGGGCTGAGGAAGCCCTGATGGCGAGGGTGCGGGAGGTGCTGGAACCGGTGGGGTTCGGGAGCATTACCGTGACCACGGCGGAGGAGCACGACCGGATCATCGCCTTCACCAGCCAGCTGGCCCATGTGGTTTCCAACGCGTATGTCAAGAGTCCGGCGGCGCAGGTGCACAAGGGATTTTCCGCGGGGAGCTACCGGGATCTGACCCGGGTGGCCTGGCTGAACCCGGAGATGTGGGCGGAGCTGTTTCTGGACAACCGGGAGAACCTGATCAGGGAGATTGATACCCTGATCCGTCATCTGGAAGAATACAGGGACGACCTGGAGAAGGGGGACCGGGAGGATCTGGTGCGGCTGCTGACGGAAGGGAAGAGAAGAAAAGAGGAGCTGGACGGATGACGGAGAGGATACATATTCCGGCGGGAAAACCCTACGACGTGCTGATCGGGCGGGGGCTGCTGGCGGAGGCGGGACGGCAGGTCCGGGAGGCCTGCCCGAAGGCGGAGAAGGCCTTCGTGGTGACGGACGACCGGGTGGCGGAGCTTTACGGGGAAAGCGTGATCGAAACCCTGCGGGCGGAAGGGCTGCGGACGGAGCGCCTGGTCTTTGCCCACGGGGAAGCGAGCAAGACCGTGGAAACCTGGGCGCGGGTCATGGAGGCGATGTGCGCGGCGAGGATGACCCGAAGCGACGTGCTGGTGGCCCTGGGAGGCGGCGTGACGGGGGACCTGGGCGGATTCGCCGCGGCGTGCTACCAGCGGGGAATCGATTACGTGCAGATTCCCACGACGCTGCTGGCCATGGTGGACAGCTCCGTCGGGGGCAAGACTGCCGTGGACCTGGCGGGGGGCAAGAACCAGGCCGGCGCCTTCTGGCAGCCGAAGCGGGTGATCTGCGACCCGGACACGCTGGGCACCCTGCCGGAGGAGGAGTACCGGTGCGGATGCGCGGAGATTATCAAATACGCGATGATCGGCAGCGCGGAATTCTTTGCGAGCCTGGAGAAGACCCCGGTGCGGGACCAGGCGGAGCAGGTGATCGCGGAATGCGTCCGGATGAAGCGGGATTATGTGCAGGCGGACGAGTTTGACCTGGGGCAGCGGATGATGCTGAACTTCGGCCATACCTTCGGGCATGCCTGCGAGGCGCTGAGCCGGTTTTCCATCCTGCACGGGCAGGGGGTCGCCATGGGCATGAGCCTCATGGCCCGGGCCGCGGCAGCGCGGGGGATTCTGGCGGAAGAGGATAAGGATGCGCTGATCGGGCTGATCCGGAAGTACGGGCTGCCGACGGAGGCGGGCTGGACGGCGGCGGAGATGGCGGAGGCCTGCCGGGCGGACAAGAAGGCTGCCGGGAGCAGCATCCGCATTGTGGTGCCGGAGAAGATCGGGAAGTGCCGGATCCAGACCGTGAAGACGGAGGAGCTGGAGACCTGGCTCAGGCAGGGAGGCGCGGCATGAGACAGACTGTGGCGCCGGGCCCCCGGACCGGGCGGGCGGCAGTGCCCGCGTCCAAATCCCGGGCGCACCGGCTGCTGATCTGCGCGGCGGCGGGAGGCCGGGAAACCGTGCTGAAGTGCCGGGGAATCTCCCGGGACATCGAGGCTACCATCGCCTGCCTGCGGGCCATGGGGAGCGAAATCACCCTGGGGGAGGACGGCATCAGGGTCCGGCCGATCCGGGCAGCGGAAGGAGAGGCTGTGCTGCCCTGCGGGGAGAGCGGATCCACGCTGCGGTTTCTGCTGCCCGTGTGCGGAGCGCTGGGACTGCGGGGAGAATTCCGGATGGAGGGCCGGCTGCCCGAGCGGCCGCTGCAGCCCCTGGGGGATCTGCTGGAGAAGCAGGGAATGCGCCTCCGGAAGGAAGGGGATCGGCTGATCTTCTCCGGAAGGCTGCGGCCGGGGGAGTATGAGATTCCCGGCAACATCTCCTCCCAGTATATCTCCGGGCTGCTGTTCGCCCTGCCCCTGCTGCCGGGAGAAAGCCGGCTGCGGGTGACGGGAAACACGGAATCCGCCGGATACATCCGGATGACGGAGGAGGCCCTCCAACAGTTCGGCCTGCGGGCGGAGAAAGAGGAAAAAGAGGGAAATGAATACCGGATCCCGGGCGGGCAGGGTCCCTTCGGCCGGGAAGCAAAAAAGGACGAACCGGAGATGGCGGCAAAGGACGGATCAGGGGCAGCGCGGGAGATGACGGTGGAATCCGACTGGTCCTCCGCGGCGTTTCTGCTGGCCCTGGGGGCCCTGAGCCCGGCGGGGGTCACGGTGGAGGGCATGAACCCGGAATCCCGGCAGGGCGACCGGGCGATCCTGGAGCTGCTGCGGGGCTTCGGGGCGGAGATTACGGCGGGGGACGGAGAGATCACCGCGCGGCACGCGCCCCTGCGGGGGCAGCGGATCGACGCCTCCGGGATCCCGGACCTGGTGCCGGTGCTGGCGGCGGTGGCCGCGGCGGCGGAGGGAGAGACGGTCATCGAACACGCGGAACGGCTGCGGCTGAAGGAATCCGACCGGCTGCAGACCACCCGCGCCATGCTGGCGGGTTTGGGAGCCGACATCCGGGAGACGGAGGACGGGCTGCGGATCCGGGGCCGGGAAAGCCTGCGGGGCGGCACGGTGTCCTCCTTCCGGGATCACCGGATCGCCATGGCGGCGGCGGTAGCGGCCTCGGCCTGCCGGGAGCCGGTCGTGATCGAGGACGCGGAATGCACGGAGAAATCCTATCCCGGGTTCTGGGAAACCCTGCGGGAACTGGAGGTCATCTCCTGAGACCGGAAGGCGGAGCCGAAAGGAAAACAGTCTGAGACCGGGAAGCCGGTTTTCAAAGGAAAAGGAGCGGAAAGCATGAGTTCCAGCATTGGAGAAAACCTCCGGCTGACGATCTTCGGCCAGAGCCATTCGCCGGCCGTCGGCATGACCCTGGAGGGGATTCCGGCGGGATTCACCATCGACATGGAGGCCCTGGGCCGGTTTCTGGCCCGGCGGGCGCCGGGGCGGAACGCCTGGTCCACCCCCCGGAAGGAGGCGGACGCGCCGGAATTCCTGTCCGGGCTGGTGGGGGACACCACCTGCGGGGCGCCGCTGAGCGCGATCATCCGGAACACCAACACCCGGAGCGGGGACTACGAGCTGCTGAAGACCGTGCCCCGGCCGGGGCACGCGGACTATACGGCGGAGATCAAATACGGCGGACACCAGGATGCCGCGGGGGGAGGACACTTCTCCGGGCGGCTGACGGCGCCCCTGTGCGCGGCGGGAGGCATCTGCCTCCAGTATCTGGAAAAGCACGGCATCCGGATCCGGGCGCGGATTCTGTCCATCGGCACGGTGACGGACCCGGCGCCCTTTACGGAGAGCGTGGCGGAGAAGGAATTCCCGGCGGCGGGGGACGCGGCCGGGGAGGAGATGAAGGCGGCCATCGCCCGGGCCCGGGCGGAGGGGGACTCCGTGGGCGGCATCGTGGAATGCGTCGCCGAAGGGCTGCCCGCGGGGCTGGGGGATCCCATGTTCGGCGGGATGGAGAACCGGATCTCCGCGATTGTCTTCGGGATTCCGGCGGTGAAGGGCATCGAGTTCGGGGACGGATTCGAGGCCGCCCGGCGGACCGGGAGCGAGAACAACGACGCCTACACGGCAGAGGACGGAGCGATTCATACGCTGACCAACCACGCGGGGGGCATCCTCGGGGGCATCACCAGCGGCATGCCGCTGGTCTTCCGGGCGGCCTTCAAGCCGACCCCCTCCATCGCGAAAACCCAGCGGAGCGTGAACCTGGAAACCGGGGAGGACACGGAGCTGAGCGTGCCGGGACGGCATGACCCCTGCATCGTGCCGAGGGCCGTGCCCGTCATCGAGGCGGCGGCGGCCCTGGCGGTGACGGACGCCCTGCTGGGGCGGAGAAAGGAAGCGGAGCCATGAGCCGGATGAAATGCGGCCTGATCGGCAAAACCCTGGGGCACAGCTGGTCGCCGGAGATCCACCGGGGGCTGGGGGACTACGAATACCGGCTGTATGAGCTGGCAGAGGAGGAGATCCCCGCATTCCTGGCCCGGCGGGACTGGCGGGGGATGAACGTGACGATCCCCTACAAGAAGACGGTGGTGCCCTTTCTGGACGAGCTTTCCCCGGCCGCGGCGGCCCTGGGCAGCGTCAACACCATCGTGCGCCGGGAGGACGGCAGCCTCTTCGGGGACAACACGGATGTCTTCGGCTTCGAGGCCATGGTCCGGCGGTTCGGGTTCGAGCCGGAGGGGCGGAAGACCCTGGTGCTGGGCAGCGGCGGGGCCTCGGTGTCCGTCTGCGAGGCGCTGGGACGGATGGGCGCGGAGCCGATCGTGATCAGCCGGAGCGGAAAATACAACTACGGAAACCTGGAGCTGCAGGAGGACGCGGAATACCTGGTCAACACCACGCCGGTGGGCATGTATCCGAACACGGACGCAGCGCCCCTGGACCTGCGGGCGCTGCCGGGGCTGCGGGGCGTGATGGACATCATCTACAACCCCGCGGAAACGAAGCTGATGCGCCAGGCCCGGGAAATGGGGCTGCGGGTCTGCGGCGGGCTGTATATGCTGGTGGCCCAGGCCCGGCGGAGCGCGGAGCTCTTTCTGGGGGAAAGCATTCCGGAGGAACGGACGGAACGAATCTACAGGGAGATGGCGAAGAAATGAAGATACTGGTGATCAACGGCCCGAACCTGAACATGCTGGGAAAGCGGGAGCCGGGAATCTACGGCCGGGAAAGCTATGCGGACCTGGTGGAGTTTATTCAGCGGACCGCCCGGGAGGAGGGGCTGGAGGCCGAGTGCTTCCAGTCCAACCATGAGGGGGCGCTGGTGGACAGAATTCAGGAGGCGCTGGGCGTCTTCGACGGCATCGTGATCAATCCCGGGGCCTACACCCACACCAGCATCGCGCTGCTGGACGCGGTGAAGGCGGTGAACATTCCCACGGTGGAGGTCCATATATCCGACGTCACGAAGCGGGAGGAATTCCGCCAGGTTTCCTACATCCGGCAGGCCTGCGTGAAGACCTACATGGGCCTGGGATTCGAGGGATACCGGCAGGGAATGCTGTATCTGAAGGAGCACTGCGGGGCGGGAAAGCCCCGGGCCGGGGACTGACAGGGCCGCGGCGGAGAAATGCCCCGGGGACGGCGGAAAGGCCGCCGGGAAGGGGCCGGAAAGGGATAAACGGACTTTGCATATACGAAAGAAAAAATGGGCGCGGCCGGAGCTGAATGCCTGCGCCTGGTACGAAAACGACGGAGAAAAGCGGAAGGGGCACTGGCGGGAGGCCTTCCCGAGGCCGGAGGCGCCGCTGCACCTGGAGATGGGATGCGGAAAGGGCGTCAGCACCGCGAAGATGGCCGCGGCGAACCCGGACATCAACTACGTGGCGGCGGACATCAGCAACGACGTGCTGGGGGACGCCCGGCGGAACCTGGTCCGGGAATGCGGCGGGGAGCCGGACAATATCATGATCCTGAGCTGCGATATCTGCTTCATTGACCGGTACTTCGACCAGCGGGACGGGGCGGAGCGGATCTACATTTCCTTCTGCAACCCCTGGACGGAGCGGCCCAAGCACGAGAAGCGGCGGCTGACCCACCCCCGGCAGCTGATCCAGTACCGGAGGATGCTGCGGGACGGGGGCGAAATCTGGTTCAAGACGGACGATGACCGGCTCTTCGAGGACTCCCTGGCCTATTTTGCCCTGTGCGGGTTTGAACTGCGATACCTGACGCGGGACCTGGCGGGCAGCGGGTTTGAGCCCAACTATCTGTCCGAGCACGAGATCATGTACATGGAAAAGGGAGTGCCCATCAAGTTCGCCATTCTCCGGAAGACTCCGGAGGAGCCGGACTTCGACCCCACCCGGTTCCGGCTGACCCCGGGGGTGAAAAAAAACGCCCTGGAGAAGATTCTCCAGGGAATGTGAAAAACCGGAAAACAGGACCGCTTATTTGGCGGGATAGAACTGGCCGTAGACAAATTCGTGAATGGCCTTGGCGTGCTTTGTGAGGTTGTATTTGACCACCGAGGAGCCCCGGACCGTGGCATAGGAATAGGAGCCGTCCATGGGAACCCGCATCTGCTCGAAGAGGGCAGCGCCGGGTTCCATTTTTGTCAGGACCGGCAGCAGGGACCGGGCCAGGTCGAAGATGGTCTGGAAATTCATGCTGGTGTCCGAATAGGAAACCGCCACGTCGATGAGATCCATCAGCATGCTGAAGTCCATGTTCTGCAGGACCTTCTGCAGCAGCAGCTCCAGCAGGTGGCGCTGGCGGTCCGTGCGGTTGAAGTCATTCTCGCCCTTCAGGGAGCGGGTGCGGGCATACATGACCGCCTGAACGCCGTCGAGATGCTGGACGCCGGCCTTGACCTCCAGGGGGGTGCGCTCGCCCTTGGCCTTGTTGTCATAGGCCGGGGGATGCTCCTTCAGGTACTTGTTGATATACCAGGCCTCGCCCTTGGTCAGCTCGATATCGATGCCTCCCAGGGCGTCGATGATGGAGGCCAGGCCGTTGAAGTTGATGGCCACGTAGTCTTCGATATTCATCTGGAAATTCCGGTTCACGGTGCGCATGGCCAGGGCGGCGCCGCTGCGGGTCTTCTCCTTCACGGTGCCGTTCTTGACCTTGTTGCAGCCGTACTGGAAGGCGGAGTTGATCTTGGTCTGGTTCTTGTAGCCGGGGATGGACACCAGGGAATCCCGCAGGATGGAGGTCATTTTGATGGCGCCGGTGTCCCGGTTGACGGAGACGATGATCTCCGTATCCCCCAGGCCGATGATCTCCTGGGGATCGTTGCTGCGGGTGTCCACCCCGATCAGCAGGATATTGACCACATTGTCCGGCAGGTTCGGATTCAGGTCGAGGGAGTCGGGATCGATGCCCGCTTCGTCTTCCTCGACTTCCTCCTCAATATAGGAATCCAGCTTCTGCTGCTCCTCCTCGGTGAGGTAGTAGGTTTCCCCGGTATCCTCATCCACATAGACATTGTCGCTGTCCGTGCCTTCCGGCACTTCCTCCGGCGGAGCCTCCTCCACCACCTCCTCGATGAGCAGATCCTCCTCCTCTTCCTCCTCGGCAAGGGAGAGAACGGGCAGGAGCAGGCAAAGGGCCAGAAGCAGGGAAAGCAGCTTTTTCATGCGGGAACCTCCTGATAAAATAGGTGATGCCGGCGGCAGAGGGGCGGAAAGCCCGCTACACCGTCGGGTGATTCAGCTCGTCCAGGGTCATCCGGAAGGCGGGAAGGAATTCCGCCATGAAATCCTTTACCTCCGGGTAATCCACCGCGTCCAGGGCCCGGCGGATGTTATCGGCGGCATAGTCGAATTCATGGTTTCCGGCCCGCTGCTCCTCCAGGCATTTGATGTAGGCGCTGATCTTGTCCGCGGCCCGGACCACGTCCTTTTCGTACCCCGGAGCCTGCTTCAGGTACGGGGCGAAGGAGGGACGCATGTCCCCGGGCAGCAGGGAAAGCAGCCGGTCGGCGGAAAGATCCTCCAGACGGCGGTAGGCGCCGCGGAGCTCATCGGAATAGTACTTTACCGGAGTCGGGAGATCGCCGGTCATCACCTCGGTGGCGTCATGGTAGACCGCCAGGGAGAGGACATGCTCGGGATCGACGGAACGGCCGTAGCGGTCCCGGCCCAGCACGGCGATGGCGTGGGCGATCATGGCGACCTGGAGGGAATGCTCCGCGTCGTTTTCCGGCTGGGTATTCCGCATCAGGGACCAGCGGCTGATGAGCTTCAGCCGGGAAAGGTAAGCAAAAAAGGATGACATGCCATAACCTCCACGGAACCGGGGCCGCCTTTGCGCCTGCCGCCGCAGAGCGCCTCCGATCCCCGGATATCCGGAGTTCATTATATCCGTTTTCCCGCGGGGATTCAAGTGAGTCTTGCGGGAAAGGAAAGGGGGGCGTATAATAGCAGGAAAAGAAGGAGGAGACGTCATGAGACTGAATATTGCCATGGACGGGCCGGTGGGCGCGGGAAAATCCTCGATTGCGGACGCGGCGGCAAAAAGGCTGGGGATCCTGCATCTGGATACCGGAGCCATGTACCGGGCGCTGGGACTGAAGGCGCTGCGGGAAGGAATGGACCTGCAGGATGAGGAGAAGATGGTGGAGCTGTGCCGGGGGCTGAACCTGGCGGTCCGCGTCGGCGCGGGGGGACAGGAAACCCTGCTGGACGGGGAGGACGTGAGCTCCCTGATCCGCACGCCGGAGGTCAGCATGGCCGCCAGCACCGTGAGCCGGTACGCCCAGGTGCGCAGGAGAATGGTGCAGCTGCAGCAGGCGCTGGCAGCCGAACAGGACATGATCCTGGACGGGCGGGACATCTGCACGACGGTGCTGCCGGACGCTCCGGTGAAGATCTATCTGACCGCCACGGCGGAGGAGCGGGCGAAGCGCCGGTGGCTGGAAATGAAGGAAAAGGGCGAGAAGGACACCTACGAGGAGGTGCTGGCCCAGGTCCGGGCCCGGGACGAGCAGGACATGAACCGCCCCGTGGAGCCCCTGCGGCAGGCGGAGGACGCGGTGCTGCTGGATACGACGGACCTGAGCTTTGACCAGGTGGTGGACCGGATCACGGCACTGGCGGAAGAGGCGCGGCGGAAGGGCTGAGCCGGAAAATCATCCCGGATTTTGCGGAGAGGGGGGAATGCAGCATGGCGAAAGCGGACGCCGCCAAAAGGGACACCTTCCTGTACGAGGTGGGCCGGGTCCTTGCGTGGGTGGCGGTCAGGCTGTTCATACCGGTACGGTATCACGGACAGGAAAAGCTCCGGGGCAGGAAAGGCCCCTTCGTGCTCATCTCCAATCATCAGCATGCGCTGGATCCGGTCGTGCTGGCGCTGTGCGTGCGGGAGCAATGCGTATTCCTGGCCAAAAAGGAGCTGGCGGCGAACGGGTTTCTGAGATGGATGTTCCGGCAGCTGCACTGCATCATGGTGGACCGGCACAACTCGGACATGGAGGCCATGCGGGCCTGCATGCAGGTGATCCGGGACGGGCGGGTGCTGGTGATCTTTCCCGAAGGAACCCGGCACCACGAAGGCCAGATGGAGCAGATCGAGAACGGCACCAGCCTGATCGTGCTGCGGGGCGGGGTGCCGCTGATTCCGGTTTACATCGACCGGCCGCTGAAGCTTTTCCGCAGGTGCAACGCCTGGGTGGGGGAGCCCATCGGGTACGGGGACCTGCTGGAGCAGGGGACGAATCGGAACAGCTGCGAGGCGCTGAACGAGCGGATGCGCGAAACCTACCGGAAAATGATCGCGGAGCACGGCGCCGGCTGACTCCGGGGATGAAAGCCAAAAAAATTTTTTTGAAAAAAGATGATTTTTCTGCAGGAAATTCCAGCAGGAAAGTCGAAAAGGAATGAATTAGAGCTTTTTTCAGCGAAAGGATGTTGTCATGGCCGTTGAAATCGCAGCGCACGCTGGGTTCTGCATGGGCGTATCGCGCGCGGTGGAGGCCGCCGAGGCGGCGGCAACGGACGGGATTCCCTCCTGTACGCTGGGGGAACTGATCCACAACCCGACCGTGGTCCGGGAGCTGGCGGAAAAAGGCCTGGCCCCGGTCCGGACGCCGGAGGAGGCCCGGGGACGCCGGGTGCTGATCCGCAGCCACGGCGTAGCGCCGGAGACGCTGAGGCGTCTGCAGGAGCTGGGGTGCGAGGTGATGGATCTGACCTGTCCCTTCGTGGCCCGGCTGCACCGGATCGTGCAGGAGGGCAGCGCGGAAGGAAAGCCCGTGATCCTGGTGGGGGAGCGGGAGCACCCTGAGGTCCGGGGAACCGCCGGCTGGGCCGGCGGCGAGGTCCGGGTGGTAGCCACGCCGGAGGAGGCGGAGCAGCTGCCCGCGTTCGAAAGCGCGCTGGCGGTGACGCAGACGACCTTCCCCCCGGAAAGATGGCAGGCGGTGCTGGAGGTGCTGGAGAAAAAGGTGGGGCAGCTGGAGAGCCACTGCACCATCTGCAGCGCGACGGAGGTGCGCCAGCGGGAGGCTGCGGAGCTCGCAGCCCGGGCGGACCGGATGGTTGTCGTCGGCGGCCGGAACAGCGCCAACACCCAGAAGCTCTACGAGCTCTGCCGGGCAGCCTGCCCGGAAACCATTCTGGTAGAGAGCGCGGCGGAAATTCCGCCAGCCTTTGCAAATACAGATCCCGGTATGATTGGGATCACCGCCGGAGCGTCCACCCCGACGGATTCACTTAAGGAGGTTGTCACACGCATGAGCGAACTGGAGAACAAAAACCTGACCCCTACCCCCGAGGAGGAAAACAACGAAGACTTCATGCAGCAGGTTGAAGCGACCATGGTCAAGATCCGTCCCGGACAGACGGTGACCGGCAAGGTTGTTCAGATCACCGAGGATGAAGTCAGTGTCAACATCGGCTACAAGGCCGACGGCCTGATCAAGCGGGAAGAGCTGGTGGATCAGGATGTGAAGCTGGGAGACGAGATTGAAGTCGAAGTCGTCAAGGTCAACGACGGCGAAGGCAATGTGCTGCTGAGCCAGCGCAACATCGTCAACCGCAAAGCGTGGGACGCCCTGATGGCTAAGTATCAGGCAGGCGAGTACGTGGATGGCGTGGGCAAGGAAGCTGTCAAGGGCGGCCTGATTGCCAACGTGGACGGCATCCGCGCCTTTGTGCCGGCCAGCCAGCTGAGCCAGCGTTATGTCGAAAAGATCGCCGACTTCGTGGGCAAGCCCATGAAGCTGAAGATCATTGAAGTGGACGAGCAGAAGAAGCGCATCGTGGCCAGCCGCAAGGCGGTCGTTGCCGAGGAAGCTGCCGCGAAGAAGAAGGAAGTCTGGGAGAAGCTGGAAGAGGGCATGGTGATTCACGGAATCGTCCGCCGGCTGACGGACTTCGGCGCCTTCGTTGACCTGGGCGGCGTGGACGGACTGATCCACATCACCGACCTGAGCTGGGGCCGCGTGAAGCATCCCAGCGACGTGGTGAAGCCCAACCAGGAAGTGGACGTGAAGATCCTGAGCCTGGATCCGGAGCGCGACCGCATTCAGCTGGGATACAAGCAGATGCAGCCCCGGCCCTGGGACAACGCCGCCGAGAAGTATCCGGAAGGCAGCATCGTCCAGGGCAAGGTTGTCCGCATCACGGACTTCGGCGCCTTCGTGGAGCTGGAGCCCGGCCTGGACGGACTGGTTCACATCAGCCAGTGCGCGAAGGTCCGGATCGCCAAGGTGGAAGACGCGGTGCAGGTCGGCCAGACCGTGAA
>CAMNKK010000028.1 GCA_946542235.1 uncultured Clostridia bacterium
TCCTATATCATACATCATTGTACGGGGTTTTTCAAGAATCGTTCCCGGCCCTGCCGGTCTTTCCTACTGCATTGAGTATGGTTTATTCATAACAGCCTGAAACGACTGTGTTCCGCCCGGTTTACAGCAAAAAGCGCTTCTGATATAATGCATACTGTATTTTTCCGCCTTGCGGAAAGCCATGCAAGGAGTGTTCAGCCATGCATCCTCAACATTGTGCCCTGTGCCATATCGACCTGAGTCAGGTCTCCGTCCGGCGGGGCGGCCAGACCCTGCTGCAGGACGTTTCCATGCATATTCACTGCGGTCAGCTGACCGTCCTCATCGGCCAGAACGGCGCCGGAAAAACCACGTTGATCCGCGCCCTGCTCGGGGAAATACCGCATGGCGGTTCCATCCGCCATGTGGACAGCGCCGGCCGGGATCTGGCTCACCTGACCACAGGCTACGTGCCTCAGCATCTGTCCCTTGACCCGGAGATGCCCCTGACCGTCCGGGATTTTCTGGCGTCCTCCATGACCCGGCGTCCGGTCTGGACCGGGGTCAGCAAAGCGGTCCGGGCAAAGGTGGATCAGGCTCTGGCGGACGTGGAAGCCGCAGGCCTGGGGGACCGTCTTCTGGGCCGCTGCTCCGGAGGGGAGCTGCAGCGGGTGCTGCTCGCGCTGGCCCTGCACCCCGCTCCGGATCTGCTGGTGCTGGACGAGCCTGTCAGCGGGGTGGACCGGAACGGCCTGAAGCTGTTTATGGATACGGTCACCCATCTGAAGGAGGTCCGGCACATGGCCATCCTGCTGGTCAGCCATGACCTGCGGCTGGTCCGGGAGTACGCGGATCACGTAGTGCTGCTGGACAAGAATGTGCTGTCCCAGGGCTCCGCGGAGGAGGTGTTCTCCTCCCCGGCCTTTGAGGGTGTTTTCGGATCCGGGGAGGAAAAGTCCGGCGCAGGCCATGCGGCTTCCGGCCGGATGGTACCCCTGTCCGAAAAGCTGGCGGAAGGCTGGAAGGCTTCCGGAAAGGAGGAGAACTGATGGACGCGGTATATTCCCTGATGGACGCGATTCTCCCTCTGGAGGCGCTCCGCTTCTCCTTCATGAAGAACGCTTTCCTGGCCGTGCTGCTGCTGACGCCGTTGCTGGGGCTGCTGGGAACCATGGCAGTCAACCATGAGATGGCTTTCTTCTCCGATGCCCTTGGTCATTCCGCCATCACCGGGATCGGTCTGGGCATGCTGCTGGGCCTGCGCAATGACCTTCTGGCCATGCTGATCTTCGGCATCGTCTGGGCCGTCCTGATCTGCCTGATCCGGCAAAGCGGCTCCGCCTCGGTAGATACCATTATCTCCGTCTTTTCCTCCACTTCCATCGCCGCCGGCCTGCTGATTCTGGCCCGGGGAGGCAAGTTCGCGAAGTATTCCTCCCTGCTGATCGGCGACATTCTGGCGGTCACCCCCGGGGACCTGCTCTCCCTGGCCATTGCCCTGCCCGTCGGGATCCTTCTCTGGGCGGGGATGTACAATCAGCTGCTGATGGCCAGCGTTTCCCCCTCCCTGGCCCGTTCCCGGGGGATCCGGACCCGGCTGGTGGAATGCGCTTTCGTGGTGCTGGTGGCTGTGGCTGTCATGCTGGCCATTCGCTGGGTGGGCGTGATGCTGATCAACGCGCTGCTGATTCTGCCTGCCGCCGCGGGGCGCAATCTGGCCAGAAATACCCGCCAGCACGCGGTTTTTTCCGTCCTGATAGCCCTATGCAGCGGGATTGCCGGGCTTTTTCTGGCCTATACCCAGGATACCAGCGCCGGTGCCTCCATTGTGCTTGTAGCCGCCGTCATCTATGCCCTGTCCCTGTTCCTGCGCAGGTGGCGGAAATAAAATCCGGGCGGAATCCCCTGAAGATCGGAGAGGGAAACCTATGCCTTTACTCGAGATCACAAACCTGAGCTTTACCTACGCCGGCGCGGAAAAGCCGGCGCTGCAGGATGTTTCCCTGTGTCTGGAGCCGGGGGATTTTGCGCTTCTGACGGGCAGGACCGGCTGCGGAAAATCCACCCTGCTGCGCCAGATCAAGCGGGAGCTGACGCCCCGGGGGGATCGCACCGGGCAGGTTCTCTTTCAGGGGCAAGCCCTGGAGGATCTGTCTCCCCGGGAATCCGCCGCCCGGATCGGCTTTGTTTTTCAGCGTCCGGAGGAGCAGATCGTGACGGACCGGGTCTGGCATGAGCTCGCCTTCGGTCTGGAGAGTCTCGGCGTTCCCGGGGACGTAATGCGCCGCCGGGTTGCGGAAGCCGCCCAGTTTTTCGGGCTGGAGGACTGCTTTGACCTTTCCCCGGACCAGCTTTCCGGCGGCCGGAAGCAGCTGCTGAACCTGGCTGCCGCCACGGTCATGGAGCCGGACCTGCTGGTGCTGGACGAACCTGCCGCGCATCTGGATCCCATCGCGGCAAAAACATTTCTGGCCGCTCTGGAGCGCCTGAACCGGGAAACGGGCATGGCCATTCTTCTGGCGGAGCATCGCCTGGAGGACAGCCTGAGCCGGGCCGGGCGCTTTTTTCTGATGGAGGAAGGGCGGATTACGGAAGGAGGAACTCCCCGGGAGGTCTGCGGAAGGCTGGCTCCGGGCAGCTCCGCCGAGGGCGCGCTGCCCGCGGCGGCCCGCCTCTGGCGCGGAACAGGCCGTATCGGAGACTGCCCCCTCAGCACCGGGGAAGGCCGGGCCTGGGTTCTCCGCCGCTTTCCCGCGGCGTCCGGGCCTGCGGAAGCGCGGGAAACGGCCGCAGCGAATTCCCGAAAGGCCCCGTTTCTCCGATGCGCGCCGGAGAAGCAGTCCCCGCCCCCCGCGCTGTCGTTCCGGGAAACCTGGTTCCGCTTCAGCCGGGAAGGTCCGGACATTCTCCGCTCCCTGAATCTGGATGTCCGGCAGGGAGAAATATTCGCCGTGCTGGGCGGAAACGGCAGCGGAAAAACGACCCTGCTTCGGGCGGCCGCCGGCCTGATTTCCCCCTCCGGGGGAGAGATCAGGCTCTTCGGAAAGCGGATCCGGGAATACCGTCACGGTACGCTGCGGCAGGAAGGCGTTGCCCTGCTGCCCCAGGATGTCCAGACCCTGTTCCTGCGCGCCAGCGTACGGGAAGAGCTGAAGGATTCCGGCCTGAAGCCGGAGGATCTTCCCTTTGACCTGAGCCCGCTGCTGGACCGGCATCCCTATGATCTGTCCGGCGGAGAACAGCAGCTGCTGGGTCTCAGCAAGGTGCTGGCCGTCCGGCCCCGGCTTCTCCTTCTGGATGAGCCCGCCGGAGGTCTGGACGCGGAGTGGCGGAAAAACCTCCGCCTGCTGCTGCGGCGTCTTCGGGAACAGGGAATCACCATCCTGCTGGTCACCCATGACGCGGAGTTTGCCGCGGAGACGGCGGACCGGTGCGGCCTGCTGTTCCGGGGCCGGATGGAAGCGGCTTCGGAGCCCCACGCCTTCTTCGCGGGGGGAAGCTACTATACCACGTCGGTCAGCCGGATGCTTCCCGGATGCATCACCGTGGCGGAAGCCGTGGAGCGCCTGACGGAGCCTGGCGCGTCTTCCGGCCCCGGAAACGCCGCAGAAGGGTGATCTGAATCCTTTTTCCCTGATCTTCCCGGAAAGGAGGGAGCATGCCTTGGGGCCGGAAAAATGGACCCTGTCTGAAAAAAGCAGAACCATTCTGCGCTGGATCACAGCCCTGGTGCTGATGCCCCTCCTGGTCATCCTGGGCGGCTGGAAGATGGGAGACCGGTTCTATGCATGGGGCATTCTGGGCATGGTCATCCTGACCCAGCTGCTGTTTCTGACCGGATTCGAGAAAAAGACCATCGGATCCCGGCGGCTGGTCATCGCCGCGGTCCTGACCGCCCTGAGCGTGCTGGGGCGCATTCTTTTCGCTCCGCTCCCCGGCTTCAAGCCCATTACGGCCATGGTGGTGATCGCTGCCGTCTGGATCAGCGGAGAGACCGGGTTCCTGGTCGGTTCCCTGTCCGCGCTGATCTCCAATTTCTTTTCCGGGCAGGGGCCCTGGACCCCCTTCCAGATGTTTGCCTGGGGGATGATCGGGCTGATCGCGGGGCTTCTGGCGCCCCGGCTGAAAAAAAGCCGGCCGGCCCTGGCGGCCTACGGTGTCTTCGCCGGCGCAGCCTATTCCCTCTTCATGGATATCTGGACCGTTCTCTGGTACAACGGAGGACTCAGCTGGCCCCTCTACGCCGCCGCCGTCGTCACGGCCCTGCCCTATATGGCCAGCTATGCCGCCAGCAACGTGATTTTTCTGCTGCTGCTGGGCCGGCCCTTCGGAGAAAAGCTGGAGCGGATCCGGATCAAGTACGGCGTCTGAGCGGAGCGGCGGCTTCCCGGAGAATTCCCATCAGCACATGAAAGGAGAGGCTGCGGATGAAACAGCTTCTGATCCGGATCCTGGTCCTTCTGCTGCTCATTCCCTGCCCCGCGCGGGCGGAGGCTCCCGCCGCGCTGATCTCGGAAATGCTGCAGGAGCAGATCCGGCTCAGTCCCGGATCCGATCTCCAGGGCTGGATCGATACCTCCCTGTCGGAGAGTGCGGAGGGGATCGGCGGCTGGTACCTGATTGCTCTCCGGAGGCTGGCGAGCCTGGATGCGGATGCTTCCGGCCTTCCTCCGGTCTCCGGCATGAATCTTCTTTCCGTCCGGAGCGCCCTGGAGGAAAAAGCCGCCGCAGAGAAGGGAAGCATCACCAAACGGGAACGGATGGCGCTGACCCTGCAGGCGCTGGGAAGCACCAGCCCCTTCATCCGGGAAACGGTGATGGCAGCCCGGAAGGAAACCACCCTGATGCCGCTGGTCTTTGCGCTGCATCTGCTGAACAATCTGGCGCCGGAGGAGGAACCCCTCCGGCAGGAAATTCTGGGCCGGGTGCTGGATCTGCAGCTGGAGGACGGCGGCTGGGCCGTCATCGGAAACACCTGCGACGTGGACTGTACGGCCATGGTGCTGCAGGCGCTGGCGCCCCTGAGGGAGGGCAGCGAACGGGTTCAGGCCTCCGCCGCCCGGGGGGTGGCGGTGCTCTCCGGGGTGCAGCAGGAAAACGGAGGATTCCTGGGCCTTGGTATGGAAAGCGCGGAAAGCTGCGCCCAGGTCCTGCTGGCGCTGTCCGATCTGGGAATCGATGCCCGGCGCGATGATCGGTTCATCAAGGGCGGCTGTTCCGCCCTGGATGCCATGCTCCGTTTCCGCCTTCCCGGAGACGGCTTTGCCCACAGCCTGGGAGGTTCCCGGAACGACACCGCGACCGTGCAGTGCTTTTACGCCCTGACCGGCTATGAAAGCTTCCTGCAGGGCGGCGGCCCCTATTATGTTTTTCGTTTTGAACCCCTGCGGGAAGACGCGGCTTTCTTTCCGCGCGGCATACCCGTCCGAACCTGGCTGCTGATTCTGGCGGGACTGCTGACTGTTTCGGGATGGATTCTGGCAGCGGTTCGAAAAAAGCGGAACTGGCGCAGCTATGTTTTCCCCCTGCTGCTGGGTCTGGCCGCGGCCGGAGCGGCGCTGGGCATCGAAATTCAGTCCCCGGAAAGCTATTACGGCGCATCCCGTTCCCTCCCGGGGGAGCGGACCATGGAGACGGTCATCTCCATCCGCTGCGACAGCGTCGCCGGGGAGAACGAATACGCGCCGGCGGACGGAATTCTGCTTTCCGAAACCCCGGTTCTGCTGGCGGAGGACGGAACCGCCTTCGATCAGCTGCTGGAGGCGACCCGGCGCGGCCGGATTCAGATGGAATACGACGGCACCACGGCCGGAGCCTATGTCCGGGGAATCGGCTACCTGTACGAGTATGACTTCGGCAGCCTCTCCGGCTGGATGTACCGGGTCAACGGGGTCTACGCCGATGTGGGCTGCAGCCAGTTCCGGCTCCATCCGGGGGACCGGGTGGAGTGGATCTATACCCGGAATCTGGGCCGGGATGAGCAGACTCCGGCGGAATAAAAAACGCCCGGCGGGCGGCATGCCCTCCGGAAGGAAAAGCCTGTAGGGACAGTAATTCAGCGAAAGGAAGAGGAGAGAAAAAATGCGGGGACTGCGGGGCCGGCATCCGGGAGCGGTATGCGTATATTTCCTGTGCGTGCTGCTGCCCGTCTTCTTTGGCATGAATCCCGTGACCGCGGGGCTGGGGCTCCTCTCCGGCTTTTTTCTGCTGGCCCGGCTGCTGCGCCGCCTTCCCTGGAAGGAAGGGCTGGGATATCTGGGCATCGCAGCCTTCAGCGGCATCGTCAATCCCCTGTTCAACCACAACGGCCAGACTCCCCTGTTCTTCCTGAACCGGAATCCCGTGACCCTGGAAGCGCTGCTGTACGGGCTGGTCATGGGCCTGCTGATCGCGGCGGTGCTGCTCTGGTCGCGCTGCTTCATGCTGGTGATGGACACGGACCGGCTCCTGACCGTAACAGGCCTGCTGAGCCCGAAGTTTTCCCTGATGCTGAGCATGGCTCTGCGGTTTATTCCTCTTTTCCGCCGGCAGGCGGAAAAGGTCCGGGAAGCCCGGAAGGGACTGGGACTGATTCGGGAGGACAACGGAATCGATCGCATGAAGGGGGCCGTCCGGGTTTTTGACGGTCTGGTCACCTGGGGGCTGGAAAACGGGATCACCATGGCGGACAGCATGGCCGCCCGGGGATACGGCACCGGAAAGCGCACGCGCTATCCGCTGTTCTCCTGGGAGAGAGGGGATTCCCTGCTGGCGGCCTGCAGTCTCGGAATCCTGGCCGCCGTCCTGGCGGCAAAGCTTCTGGGATGGATCGGCTATGAATGGTATCCCCGGCTCATTGTTCCCGAAGTCTCCCTTCAGAGCATCGGCGCCTACGGTCTGTTCGGCCTGCTGTGCTTCGCCGGCCCCGCTCTGGAGGCCGCGGAAAAGCATCGTTAGCTTCCTATTTATGCTAAAATCAGATTCACAGAAATTTGAAAGGAGATTATCTATGTCCGCCATCGATACCGCGTGTGAAAAGACCATTCCCGTCACCTCCGGGAATCCGGATCTGCGTCTTCTGGGGCGCATGGACACCTCCCTGGCTCCCCTCAGTCTCGACTGGACCGGCTCCGGCCTGGAGTTCCGGCATCAGGGCTCCGATGTCTGGGCGGAGCTGGAGGCGACGGAAGCTTCCCCCATCTTCTATATGATCGTACTCTCCGACGGATGCCCGGTCTGCCGCTTTCCCGTCGAGCCCGGCCTCCGCTTTTATCCCCTGATTCTGGGCATGGAGCCGGACAGGGAGCGGACCATTACGCTGATGAAGGAAACCCAGTGCATGCCGGACAGCCCCGCGGCCACCGTGCGCCTCCATTCCCTCCGCTTCCGGGGTACGCTTCTCCCCCTCCCGCCCAGGGATCTCCGCATCGAATTTATCGGGGACAGCCTGACCAGCGGGGAAGGCGCTCTGGCGCCCCGGGGAAACGAGGAGTGGATCACCCCCTGGTTCACTGCCCGCGGCAATTATTCCTGGTACGCCTGCCGGATGCTGAACGCGGAGCGCCGGATTCTCAGCCAGAGCGGATATGGCACCGTCTGGAACTATCTTCACGAGGAAGACCGGAACATGAGCGACGGGTACGGGAAAATCGTGGGTGTGCTCCGCGGTCCGGAGGCGGAAGCCCGGGGCTGCGGGAAGGATTATGATTTTTCCTCCTGGCCGGCGGATATCGTCTGCATCCGTCTGCTGAGCAACGACGCCGGCGGCATGAATCACCTCCAGTCCTTTGATCGGGATCACGGTCCCCTGGTCCAGGGCTGCCTGCGGCTGATCCGGAAAGTGCGGGAATGCAATCCGAAGGCAAAAATCGTCTGGATCAAGCCCGCCTCGGACTGCCATCCCGAGGTCGCGGACGAAGCCGCGGATCTGGCCCGGCAGGAAGGGATCCGGGAGATTTACACCTTCGCCCTGCCGGACTATCACGCGGAGGACTGCGGCGCCCGCTTCCACCCCAGTGCCGAGTGGAACCGGACCGCAGGCGAACTGCTGGGGAATTTCCTGCGGGGGCTGTAATCATCCATCTTTCCGGGAAGCTTCGGATCCATACGGAAAGCAGGCCGGACACGGACGGTTTTCCGCATTTTTCCTGTATTTCATTTGACGCAGATCGGTCCCGGCCGGTATAATATGTTTTAAACCCAACGAAGGAGGCGTATCAGCCATGGCTCTGTTGACCATCGCGCAGGAAACCTGTAAGGGCTGCGGACTCTGTGCCGATGTCTGCCCGAAGCAGATTCTTGCCCTGAGCAGGGAAATCAACTCCAAAGGCTATCATCCCATCGCTGTCACGGATCAGAGCAAGTGCATCGGCTGCGCGTTCTGCGCGCGGATGTGCCCTGATGCCGTAATCAAAGTCGAAAAGGAATAAGGAGGAAGCGTTACCATGGGTCAGAAAATGCTCATGAAGGGAAATGAGGCCATCGCCGAAGCCGCCATCCAGGCGGGATGCCGCTTCTTCTTTGGCTACCCCATTACCCCTCAGAATCAGATTCCCGAGTATATGTCCAAGCGGCTGCCGAAGATCGAAGGCGGCTGCTTCCTGCAGGCGGAAAGTGAAGTTGCCGCCATCAACATGGTGTACGGCGCCGCGGGCGCCGGCGCCCGGGTGATGACGTCCTCTTCTTCCCCGGGAATTTCCCTGAAGCAGGAAGGCATCAGCTATATCGTGGGCGCGGAGCTGCCCTGCGTCATCGTGAACATGGTTCGCGGCGGCCCCGGCCTGGGCTCCATCCAGCCCGCCCAGAGCGACTACTACCAGTCCACCCGGGGCGGCGGCCACGGGGATTACCGGATGCTGGTGCTGGCCCCCTCCTCCGTGCAGGAAGCAGTGGAGCTGACCCAGATGGCCTTTGATCTGGCGGATAAATACCGTAACCCCGTGCTGATCATGGGCGACGGGCTGATCGGTCAGATGATGGAGCCGGTGGAAATGCCGGATTATCAGAAGCCGGCCGACCTGCCCCCCAAGACCTGGGCAGCCACCGGCTGGACGCCCCAGTCCGGCCGGGAACGGGCGATCATCAATTCCCTCTATATCGATCCCGCCGTGCTGGAGAAGCATGTCGTCCATCTTTATGAGAAGTATGCCGTCATGGAGCAGACCGAGTGCCGCTGGCAGGAGGAAATGACGGAAGACGCGGATTATGTCATCGTTGCCTACGGCACCACCGCCCGCATCGCCCGCTCTGCCATGCGCAGGCTGCGGGAGGAGGGCATCCGGGCCGGGCTGATCCGCCCCATTACCCTCTGGCCCTTCCCGGCCGCGCCCATCGCGAAGGCCGCGGAGCACGCGAAGGCGTTCCTGACGGTGGAGATGAGCATGGGCCAGATGGTGGACGATGTCCGCCTGGCGGTGGACGGCCGCAAGCCTGTCCATTTCTTCGGCCGGACCGGCGGCATTGTGCCCACGGTGCGGGAAATCATTACCCAGGTGGAAACGCTGGCAAAGGAGGGGAAATAAGATGGCCGTTGTCTATGAAAAAACCGGGATCCTGACGGATACCCCCCTTCACTACTGTCCCGGCTGCACCCACGGCATTATTCACCGTCTGGTGGCGGAAGCCATTGACGAGCTCGGCATTCAGGGAAAAACCATCGGGATCGCTCCCGTGGGCTGCGCCGTGTTTGCCTACAATTATTTCAATACGGATATGATGGAAGCCGCCCACGGCCGGGCTCCGGCGGTGGCCACCGGCTGCAAGCGCGTCAATCCGGACAATATCGTCTTTACCTATCAGGGCGACGGCGACCTGGCCTCCATCGGCGCGGCGGAAATCACCCATGCCGCCACCCGGGGGGAAAATATCACCGTCATCTTTGTCAACAACGCGATCTATGGCATGACCGGCGGCCAGATGGCGCCCACCACCCTGCCGGGCCAGGTGACCACCACCTCTCCCTACGGCCGGGATCCCGCCCTCTGCGGCTATCCCATCCGGGTCAGCGAGATGCTGGCCACCCTGGACGGCCCCGCCTACATCGCCCGCTGCTCCGTGCATGACGTCAAGCACATCATGGATGCGAAGAAGTGCATCAAAAAGGCCTTTGAAACCCAGATCGCGAAGAAGGGCTTCTCCATGGTGGAGGTGCTCTCCTCCTGCCCCACCAACTGGGGCATGGCGCCCCGGGAGGCGCTGAACTGGCTGGAAGCCAACATGATTCCCCAGTATCCCCTGGGTGTGAAAAAGGAGGTCGAGTGATTCCATGGAAGCGCAATTCCTGATTGCAGGTTTCGGCGGGCAGGGCGTGCTGCTGATCGGTCAGCTGCTGGCCAAGGCCGCCATGCACGAGGGCATGAATGTTTCCTGGATGCCCTCCTACGGCCCGGAAATGCGGGGCGGCGAAGCCAACTGCGCCGTGGTGATTTCCGATGAGCCCATCGGCTCTCCCCTGGTGACGGAGATTCCCTTCGCCGTCATCATGAACAAGCCCAGCATGATCAAGTTCACCCCCGCCATGGAAAAGGGCGGCGTCATGCTGTACAATTCCTCGCTGATTGACATTACCCCGGACCGGGATGACATCACCGCCATTCCGGTGGACTGCAACGGCATCGCCGAGCAGCTGGGCAATTCCCGGGTGGCCAACATGGTCATGCTGGGCGCCATTCTGAAGAAGACCGGCGTCGTCTCCATCGATTCCGCCATGGAAGCCCTGAAGGCCACCTTCGGTCCGAAGAAGGAGCATCTCCTGCCCATCAACCGGCAGGCCATGGAAAAGGGCGCGGAATGCATTCAGTAAATCCTTCCGGCATCCGGGCCGTCTTTCTCGATGTGGACGGGACGCTGTTTTCCCACCGGATTTCGGATATCCCCCCGTCCGCCCTCGAAGGGCTGAAGCAGCTTCACCGCCGCGGGATCCTGGTCTTTCTGGCGACCGGGCGGCACCGGCTCGCCCTGAGCCGGCTGAATCTCCATGGTTTTCCCTTCGACGGATACGTCACCCTGACGGGGCACCTCTGCTATGACCGGGACTGGCAGCCCCTGCTGCGCGTTCCCCTTCCCCCGGAGGATACCCGGGTGCTGACGGAAGCCTTCCGGAGTCGCCGGATGCCGGTTCGGCTCATCGAGGAAAACCGGGAATATATGAACTATACGGATTCCCTGGCTTCGTCCCTGATTTCCGGCGCCTCTTCCAGGGCGCCGGAAACCGCGGATTACCGGGGAGATCCTCTCTATTCCGCCGCGGTCTACTGTTCCCCGGAGGAAGCCGCTTCCCTGGCGCGGGAGCTGCCGGAGTGCAGGCTCTCCTCCTGGCATCCCAACGGGTTTGACATCGTCTCCTCGGGCAAGCCGCAGGGGATCCGCTTCCTGATCGGCCGGTTCGGAATCCGGCGGGAGGAAATCGCGGTTTTCGGGGACGCGGACAATGACGTGGAAATGATTTCCTACGGCGGAATCGGCGTGGCCATGGGCAACGGCACCCCGGCCGCGAAGGCCGCAGCGGACTATGTCACCGCCCCGATCGACGAGGACGGGCTCTTTTCCGCCTTCCGGCATCTCCGCCTGCTGTAGAAACGCCTGCGGCAGGATCTGAGCAAATAAGTATTTCCCCGGCAGCGGCTTTCCGGTTTCCCCGGAAAGCCGCTTTTCCTTGTGGCAGGGCGCAAAAACCGCTATAATGTTGAAGGAAGCCTCCCCGCGCCGGAATATCTCCATCCCGGGGAGACGTACTGTTTCCGGTTTGCCTTCCAGCCTGAAATGAAAGAGGAGAACACAGAAAATGACGGATGAACAGCTGATTCAGGTCGTTCCCTCCCCCCGCCAGCTCGCCCTGCAGAAGATGGAATTCTATGCCTTCGTGCATTTTACGGTCAATACCTTCACGGACCGGGAATGGGGTGACGGGACCGAAAGCCCCTCCGTATTCCGGCCCTCGGCGCTGGACGCGGATCAGTGGTGCCGGAGCATTCAGTCCGCGGGGATGAAGGGCCTGATCCTGACCTGCAAGCACCATGACGGCTTCTGTCTCTGGCCCAGCCGGTTCACGGAGCATACCGTGGCCGCCAGCCCCTTCCGGGCGGGGCAGGGCGATGTGGTCCGGGAGGTGTCGGACGCATGCGCCCGGGCCGGGCTGCGCTTCGGCATATACCTGTCGCCCTGGGATCGGCACGATCCCCGCTACGGCACAGGGAAGCCCTATGACGACTACTTTGTAAACCAGCTGACGGAGCTGCTGACCGGTTACGGTCCCATCTGCAGCGTCTGGTTTGACGGGGCCTGCGGGGAGGGCGCGAACGGGAAGAAGCAGTACTATGACTGGCCGAGATACTACCGGGTGATCCGGGAGCTGCAGCCGGAGGCGTGCATTCACGTCTGCGGGCCGGATATCCGGTGGTGCGGCAACGAAGCGGGCCAGACCCGGGAATCCGAGTGGAGCGTCGTGCCCCGCCGGACCACGGACACGGAAAAGATCGCGTCCCTGAGCCAGCAGGCGGACGACACGGCCTTCCGGCTGCGGCCGATCCGGGCCCAGGATCAGGATCTGGGGAGCCGGGAAATCCTGAGAGACGAAACCGACCTGGTCTGGTATCCGGCAGAGGTGAATACCTCGATCCGCCCCGGATGGTTCTGGCACGAGGCGGAGAATGATCAGGTCAAGCCCCTTTCCCGGCTGATTGAAATCTATGAGAAATCCGTGGGCGGCAACGCCACCTTCCTGCTGAACATCCCGCCGGACCGCCGCGGGCTCTTCGCCGAGCCGGACGTGGAGCGGCTCCGGGAATTCGGGGAATATCTCCGCCGCTGCTACCGCCGGAACCTTGCTCCGGAGGCCGCGCTGGAGGCGGATCCCCCGGAGCCGGGGCATGAAGCGGAAAGGATTCTGCGGGAGGAGGACGGATATTACCTGCCCGCGGCGTCCCGCGTCCCGGTCCGCCTTACCCTTCGCTGGCCCGCTCCGCAAAAGATCGACCGGGTGGTTCTGCGGGAGGAAATCTCCCAAAGCCAGCGGATTGAGCGCTTTCACCTGGAAGTTCCGGAAGGAGCGGGCTGGCGGACCGCAGCCCGGGGAACGGTGGTCGGCGCGAAGCGGATCGTTCCCGTTTCCGGGCTGTACACCGACTGTCTGCGCCTGGTGGTGGACGATGCCCGCGTGCGGCCCACCCTCGCCTTCCTGGGGGTCTTTCAGGATCAGTAGCCGGTTCCCCGGGAAGCCAATAAAAAAAGGAGTGTCTTCGGACATCTCCTTTTTTGTTTTTCCGGCGGGGGATACCGAATCCCCCGCCGGAAAAAATAACCCGTTCCTTATTCGTTTCCGTCATTGAAGATGGTCAGATCCTGCGCCAGCCGGCCCCGGGTCATGACCTCATCCGCCCGGTCTTCGCCGATCGCCGGCAGCGGGATACCCACCGCGCCGCCGAAGGCGGACATGATCTGGTTCCGCAGTCCATAGGTCAGGGCGTCCCCGGCCGCGACACCGGCCGGCACCAGGCCGTACTGGGTGAAGGTCGCTGCCGCTTCCTCCGCGGAAGCCGCGGGCGCGCCGAAGGCCAGCAGATGCAGCGCGCCGATCAGATCTCCGGCAGTCGCGGGATCATCGGGGCTGAAGGTATTCTCCCCCGTCAGGCCCATCAGGCCGTTCTCATAGACAAAGCGGATCGCTTCATAGTCTTCCCGGTCTTCCGCCACATCCGCCAGGGTCACACTCCCCGCGTCCACGGCGGAGAAGGGATTCAGGATCTGTTCATACAGGTCCGCGTTGGCCTGCACCGCTCCGGCGCCGGCCGCGGTTCCCCTGTAGCCCTTTTCCCACAGGGTACGGAACAGTTCCGCGGAAGCTTTTACGGTTTCGGGAGTCACCTGCTTCATCTGCCGCATCCGCTTCAGTTTCCAGTCCGCGTCCTTCCCCTGAATGATTCTCTCCAGCTCCGCGACCGCGCCGGTCAGTTCACCCTCAGGCTTGGCCAGAGCGGAGTAGGAGCTCATGATATAGCCGTCCAGTTCCTCCTGGGAGATCTCGAGGCCGGCAATCATCTCCGGCAGCTTCTGATATACATCAAAGGTTTCCTTCACGTTGGGGTCCCGGTAGGTGATCAGACAGATTCCCTTGTCCTTCTGAACCTGGCACATGGGCGTATAGACGCCCATCTGATCCCGCAGCAGCGGCACGAGAATCTTGTCTGCCACAACGCCGCAGATGACATCCAGCGCTCCGTCATCGGAGATGCCGAGGGTGCGGAAGTCAGCAGCCAGGGTGTTGAATCCGATATTGGAATCCACAATGATGCCTTCCGTCATGGCCGGAGCCGGCAGCTCCAGCGCGGCAGCCTCCCGTTTCTCCCCGCCCAGCTTCGCCATAAAGGCATCCGCCAGAGGCTGGTTCAGCGCGATGCTCTCGTCGCTGCCGGCAAACCCGGCAATCGCGCCGGTCCGGCTGCGGAAGAATTCCTGGACCTTTTCCAGGCGCGCCGCGACCGTTTCCGGCTCCGCCGCCATCTGCTTCTCCAGGTCGACCAGGAATGCGTAATAGGCTGTAAAATTCAGATAATCACTGTATCGGTCCTCCGGATTCCCGACGCCCAGCGCACGGTACAGGCTGAGCATGTAGGGAGAAGCGTTGATCTGGCTGCGGGCGGCTGCCTTCTGCGCGGTGATCTGCTCCGCCAGCAGATCCAGATCCCGGAAGGAAGTATGGAAAATCAGTTCCTCCACCAGGCCGTAGCCGGGCTCCAGATCCTCATCCAGGGCGATCCACTGCGCCATGAGGAAGGGCTTCACTTCGGAAGCATCCCCGCCGGGATTTGCGGCTACACCCAGCACGCAGCTGTTCAGGTAGCGGCTCATCAGCACGCTCAGTTCTTCCCGGGTGTGGGTATCTGTGTTCAGCTTGCCCAGCAGGCGGGTAAACAGGCGCATGTAATGGATGTCCTCCTGCGGCAGCGCCCGGGCGTCCAGAAGCAGTTCCACTTCACCCACGCCGTCCACGCCGGCGTTCACGTTGATCCGGCGTACGCCGTCCTCTCCGGTTGCATCCGTGCTTTCATAGCTCCGGACTTCCTCCGGCAGGGTGGCCGTATCCACAGCCTGCAGGGAAGCGATCATCTCTGCGTTGGTTTCCGCTGCGGGCTCGTCATTGGTTTCCGCCACAATCTTCCGGATCTCCTCCCCGGTCATGGCAGCCTTGATCTCCTGCAGTCTGGCTTCCAGCGCCGCGGTTTCCTTTTCCCGTTCGCCCGGCGCCGGATAGGTGGTGGTCAGGGTATACAGCGCCGGATCCAGCAGCCAGTCGGTAACCGCCTGCTGCAGTCTGCCGGAGGTATATTCCTCGCTGATATTGTCAAAGGAAGCCATCTTCTCGGCATAGGAATACGGATTGCCGGTCACGGCATAGTTGTAGGCCAGACCCTGCAGCACGCTAATCACAGGGTTGGCGCTTTCCGCTGCCAGCTTGTTGTTCAGCCGGATACTGGCCGCCATCGCGTCCACAAGCGCGGCATCCAGGCCGTTTTCAGCGATCTCCTTCAGGGTATCGTTCACCGTGGCGCGGAAGGTTTCCGCATCCCCGCGGTTTGCGTTCTGCAGCACGAGGCAGATCGCGTCATCAGGCGCGGCCACTTCCCGGCCGATGGAATAGGATGCGGCCGGAAAAACCTTCTTCAGATTCTGGGTCAGCAGAGAGCCGGAGCTTCCCAGCAGCTGGCACAGATGATCCACCAGCTCCTCCGTCTCCGGATTCGCCCGCAGTTCGGGCAGAACAATGTAATAATAGATCACAGCCTGGTTGACCGGATCGGTTCCCTCCGCCATGGGGTAGGGCACTTCCGAAATCACCGGCTCCGTAATCCGCTGATAGGCCGGATCCTCATGGGTGAATACCTGCCTGTCATACCCGGCAAAGGCGTCGTCCAGCAGCTTCAGGAAATCGCTGTAATGCTCAAAGGAGCCGTACAGCAGCGCCAGGCAGTTGGACGGGTGATAGTATCTGTCGTGGTATGCCTTCAGATCATCCCAGCTCATTTCCATGATGGCATCAGGAATGCCGCCGTAATTATAGGTAATTGCGGCGCCCGGGAAAGTCGCGCTGTTGGCATTGTCCATGGCGGTGCGCACCAGGGTCAGGGCGCCGGTCATTTCGGTATAAACCGTTCCCTCCACCGTCAGCGGCGCCTGCTCGTCCGTCATTTCATAGTGCCAGGCCTGGGTTCTGTAGATGCTCTCATCCGTCATGATGTTCGGATGCAGGCAGCTGTCCGTATACCAGTCCGCCAGGCGCAGCAGCTGCGCTTCGGAAAGGGAAGCCACCGGATAGCAGGTCATCGCGTCGGTCGTATAAGCGTTGATATAGGTGTTGTAGGACTGATACATCATGTTGAACAGCAGCGTTTTGGACGGGTACTTTTCGCTTCCGTACAGCGTCGCGTGCTCAAACACGTGGGGCAGGCCCATATCGTTCAGGGGGCGGGTCAGGAAGGTCAGCTGAAAGGCCCGGTTGGTATCGCCGTTGGCGACATAGAGCAGCTGGGCCCCGGTCTTCTGATGCTCAAAGAGCACCAGCTCCGCGCCGAAGGTTTCAAAGGGACGGATTTCCTTCGCCTCAAAGCCGAAGACAACGTCCCCCACTGCGGGCAGCGCGTCCCCGGCGGAAGCGGTTTCGCCCAGCGCGGGTACTGCGCCGGCCAGCAGGCACAGCGTCAGTAAAACAGCAAGCAGTTTTTTCATGATCGCATTCCCCTTTTTATCTGCATTTTATCCGGTGAACTGGTTTATTCAATCCGGTTCGTCTCCTCTGCCGGGTTCCCGTTCTCCCCGGTCTCCGGCAGGTCCATATCCAGATCGGAAGCGGGTTCCGCGCTCTGCGCGTTTCCCTCTCCGGATTCCTCCGGGGCTTCTGCCGGGGCCTCCTCCGGCATTTCCTCTTCTTCCGGTTCCGCCCGGCAGACCGCCACCACCTGGCTGCCTTCCGCCAGCTTCATGATCCGGACGCCCTGGGTGTTCCGGCCGCAGAGGCGCACATCCGCCGCCCGGGCCCGGATGATGGTCCCATCGTCCGTGATGAGCAGGATATCCTCCTCCTCGTGCACAAAGAGCAGCGCAGCCAGGTCGCCGGTCTTCTCCGTCAGGTTCACCGCCCGGATCCCCTTGCCGTTCCGGCCCTGCTCCCGGTATTCCTCGGGATCCGTACGCTTTCCGTATCCGCCCGTGGTGACGGCCAGAATGGTTGTATCCGGCTCGATCACCGCGATATCAATAACCTCGTCGTCTTCCGCCAGCCTCATGGAGCGGACGCCGATGCTGTTGCGGCCCATGTTCCGGACATGCTTTTCGTTGAAGCGGATGGACATGCCCTTCCGGCTGCTCAGCAGCATTTCGTCCTCGCCGGTGCTCAGCCGGACGCCGATCAGCTCGTCCTCCTCCCGCAGGGCGATGGCGATCAGGCCGTTCTTCCGAAGGTTCCGGAATTCCTCCAGGGCGGTCTTCTTGATCATGCCGCCCCGGGTTGCCATCACCAGGTTGAATTCCTGATCGGTTTCCTTCGGCATGGGCAGCATGGTGGAAACCTTTTCCCCGCCGGCGATCTGCAGCAGGTTGATGATCGCCGTCCCCCGGGCCTGACGCCCGGCTTCGGGAATCTGGTAGCACTTCAGGCTGTAAACCCGGCCCAGATTGGTAAAGAACATGATTTCCTGATGGGTGGAGACAACGCACATCTGGGTCGTATAGTCCGTCTCCTTGACGCTCATGCCGCTGACGCCCCGGCCGCCCCGGTGCTGGGCGCGGTATACGCTGGAGGGCACCCGCTTGACATAGCCTTCATGGGTCAGGGTAACCACCATGTTTTCCTCCTGGATCAGATCCTCCACATCGATCTCATCCTCCACGATGGTCAGCTCACTGCGGCGTTCATCCCCGAATTTATCCCGGATCTCGGCGATCTCGGTTTTGATCACGTTCATCAGTTCCCGCTCATCCGCCAGAATTTCCTGCAGGCGGGCAATGGTCTTTTCCAGCTCCTGATATTCCTCCAGCAGCCGTTCCCGCTCCAGGCCGGTCAGGCGGGCCAGGCGCATGTCCAGGATGGCCTGGGCCTGCCGGTCCGAAAACTCAAAGCGCAGCATCAGGGCTTCCTTCGCCGTCTGGGTGTCCTTGCTGGCCCGGATAATCGCCACAATCTCGTCGATGTGGTCCAGCGCCTTCAGCAGCCCTTCCAGAATGTGAGCCCGGTTCTGCGCCTTGTTCAGGTCAAACTTCGTCCGCCGGGTCACGACGTCCTTCTGGTGCTCCAGGTAGTAGTAGATCATCTCCCGCAGGTTCAGGATCCGCGGCTTCCCGTCCACCAGCGCCAGCATGTTGGCGCCGAAGGTTTCCTGCAGGGAAGTATGCTTGTACAGGGTGTTCAGCACCACCTGCGGCTGCACATCCCGCTTCAGCTCGATCACGATGCGCATGCCCTGGCGGTCGTTGGATTCATCCCGGATGTCGCTGATGCCCTCCACCCGCTTCTCGTGCACCAGGTCGGCGATCTTCTTGACCAGCACCGCCTTGTTTACCTGGTACGGGATTTCCGTCACCACGATGCGGCTGCGGTTTCCGCCCATATCCTCGATATTGGATTTCGCCCGGACCGTGATCCGGCCGTGTCCGGTATAATAGGCCTCCCGGATGCCGCTGCGGCCCATGATCAGCCCGCCGGTGGGGAAATCCGGCCCTTTGATATGCTGCATCAGATCGTCAATGGTGCAGTCCGGATTGTCGATCATGCAGATCACGCCGTTGATTACTTCGGTCAGGTTGTGGGGCGGAATATTGGTCGCCATACCCACTGCGATACCGTTGGAACCGTTGACCAGCAGGTTCGGAAAGCGGGCCGGCAGCACGGACGGCTGCTGCAGGGTTTCGTCGAAGTTGGGATAGAAGTCCACCGTGTCCTTCTCGATCCCGTCCAGCAGATGCATGGCCAGCTTCTGCAGCCGGGCCTCGGTATACCGCATGGCGGCCGCTCCGTCCCCGTCCACGGATCCGAAGTTTCCCTGGCCCTCCACCAGCGGATAGCGGATGTTGAAAGGCTGAGCCAGACGCACCATGGCGTCGTACACGGAGGAATCCCCGTGGGGATGGAATTTACCCAGCACGTCGCCCACCACGCGGGCGCTCTTGCGGGTGGGTTTGTCCGGCGTCATGCCCAGCTCCTCGGACATGTCGTACAGAATCCGGCGGTGGACGGGCTTCAGTCCGTCCCGCACATCCGGAAGGGCGCGGTCCACGATGACCGCCATGGCATAGGCGATGAAGCTCTTCTTCATCTCCTGCTCAAGGTTTACCGGGATAAGCTTATCTTGAATCATCGATTAATCCTCATCTTCCCTGCCGCACTTCGGAGGAATGCAGGCTGTTTATACATCCAGATCCTTGACCAGGTCGCTGTTTTCCTGAATGAACTGCTTTCTGGGCTCCACCTGGTCCCCCATCAGCAGTGTGAACAGGCGGTCCGCTTCCATGGCGTCATCCGGTGTGATCTGCATCATCATGCGGGTTTCCGGATTCATGGTCGTATCCCACAGCTGCTGGGCGCTCATCTCGCCCAGACCTTTGTACCGCTGGATATCCGGCTTCGGATCCCGGCCGATCTCATCCAGCAGGCGGTTCAGCTCATCATCGTCATACACATACCGGGAGGTCTTTCCCTTGGTCACCTTGTAGAGGGGCGGCATGGCCGCGTAGACGTATCCCTTCTCCACCAGGGGCCGCATGAAGCGATAGAAGAAGGTCAGCAGCAGGATCCGGATATGGGCGCCGTCCACGTCCGCATCGGTCATGCACACGATCCGGTGGTACCGCAGCTTGCTCTCGTCAAACTGATCCCCAAAGCCGCATCCGAAGGCGGTGATCATCGCCCGGATTTCCTGGTTTTCCAGCGCCCGGTCCAGCCGCACCTTCTCCACGTTCAGAATCTTGCCCCGCAGGGGCAGAATCGCCTGGGTCTTGCTGTCCCGGCCGCCCTTGGCGCTGCCGCCGGCGGAGTCTCCCTCCACCATGAAGATCTCGCATTTCGCGGGATCCCGTTCGCTGCAGTCCGCCAGCTTTCCGGGCAGGGAAGCGGATTCCAGCACCGTCTTGCGCCGGGTTGCCTCCCGGGCCTTCCGGGCGGCCTCCCGGGCCCGCTGCGCGTCCACGCAGCGGCTGACGATCGCTTTGGCGACGGAGGGGTTCTCCTCCAGATAGGTGGTCAGCTCTTCGCTGACCAGGCTGTCCACCACGCCGCGGACCTGGCCGCTGCCCAGCTTGCTCTTGGTCTGGCTCTCGAACTGCGGATCCT
>CAMNKK010000029.1 GCA_946542235.1 uncultured Clostridia bacterium
GTATTGCACACATGAACCTGAATCATGCGCGTCTGCCAATTCCGCCATTCCCGCAGAAGATGGTGGGCAGGGGTGGATTCGAACCACCGAAGCGTGTCGCGGCAGATTTACAGTCTGCTCCCTTTGGCCACTCGGGAACCTACCCATATGGACTTCCCTCTTGACCCAAAGGGTGGAGCTGGCGATGGGACTCGAACCCGCAACCTGCTGATTACAAATCAGCTGCTCTGCCAATTGAGCTACGCCAGCACGAAGCTCTTGCGAGAGTCCCAGTTCCTTTCTTCCCGAAAGGTGGCGACCCGGAAGGGGCTCGAACCCTCGACCTCCAGCGTGACAGGCTGGCGCTCTAACCAACTGAGCTACCGGGCCATAAGAACTGTGGGCCTTCAGGGACTCGAACCCGGGACCAACCGGTTATGAGCCGGCCGCTCTAACCAACTGAGCTAAAGGCCCATACCAGTTCAGGAAGAAAATGTGACCCCGTCGGGATTCGAACCCGAGTTACCGCCGTGAAAGGGCGATGTCTTAGGCCTCTTGACCACGGGGCCACGTAATCCGGAGTGGGTTCTGAGTCGGGGTGAAGGGATTCGAACCCCCGGCCTCATGCTCCCAAAGCACGCGCGCTAGCCAGACTGCGCTACACCCCGGTGCAACCTTCCCGCGGTCTCCCCCGCAGGCGACTCGCATAATATACACGATCCGGCGGAATTTGTCAATCACTTTTTTTTGATTTTTAAAAACACTTTTTTGTTTTTTTTAAACCGGTTGCCTTCCATCCCCTTTTTCATGAAAAGCTGCAGTTCTCCTCAACGCTCGACAGACTCAGCCGCCTGTTTGCTCAGGTCTTCGAAAAGCGGTGAAGAAGCCAGCGGAATCCCTTGGGCGGCAGGTTCACGGAGGCGGCATTCTGAACGGATCCGTCCATCAGATCCTCGTATTGTCTGGAATCCCGAAGCCGGATCTGCTTTTCCTCCCCGCTGAAATTGAACAGCGCCAGCAGCTGCTGATCCCGGAAATACCTGCCGATTCCCAGCACATTTCTGTCTGCGGTTTCCAGCAGCCATACATCCGCATCGGCATCGAAGGCTTCCGTTTTTTTGCGGAGTTCCTCCACTCTCAGGATCCCGGCAAAAACCTTTCCCTCCGGAAGATCCTGCCGGTTCCGCAGCTCGGCCTTTTCCCAGTCCAGGCGGCCCCGGTGAAGGTATCTGCTGTCCTCCCTGCGCAGGGGATCGTCATGGTAGCTGCGGTCATTCTCCTGTGCAATTTCATCTCCGCTGTACAGCACAGGCAGCCCGCTGAGCGTAAACATCAGCGCATGCAGCATCTCATCCAGCCGGACCGCCTGTTCCAGAGCCAGGCTGTCTCCCTGCTCCCGGGCGGATTCAATGCCGCACAGGGAAGCTGTTGTTCCGCAAAGCCGGGCATCCCCCAGCCGAGGGTCGTCATTGTACAGTTCGCCCCGGGCCGGGCTCCCCGGCCATTTGCCCGTCAGATAATCGTTCAGGTACTTTTTATGGGGAATCTCCTGCTGTCCAAACCCGGACAGGAAATCATAATCCAGCCCCCAGCCGATGTCATCATGGCATCGCAGGTAGTTCAGGAAAGTGTATATCTTCGGCAGGTCGAAAACCTGCTGCAGCTGATGCTCCAGCAAACGGACATCCCTTGTCGCCACGGTATGCCAGACAGAGGCCATCGTCGTTACATTATACAGCAGATGGCACTCCGGTTTTTCCACCGTACCGAAATAGGGAACCACCTTGCTGGGTTCCATCACAATCTCTCCCAACAGCAGCGTTCCCGGACAGACAATTTCGCAGACCATACGCATCATCCTCACCAGGGTATGCACCTGGGGGAGATTCCGGCAGGATGTTCCCAGTTCCTTCCAGATATAGGGTGTCGCATCCAGTCGGACAACATCCACCCCATGGTTGCAGAGGTTCAGCATGTCGTCTGTCATATCATTGAAGACCGTCGGATTGGCATAATTCAGGTCCCACTGATAGGGATAGAAAGTCGTCATCACCACTTTCCGGGCTTCCTCGCACCAGGTGAAATTACCCGGGGCCGTCGTAGGAAACACCTGGGGAACCGTCTTCTCAAATTCATTCGGAATTTCCCAGCTGTCGTAAAAGAAATACCTTCGCTGATATTCCTCCTCACCCGCCCGGGCACGGCGCGCCCACTCATGATCTTCACTGGTGTGATTCATGACAAAATCCAGGCAGACGACCATCCCCAGCCGATGGCAGTCTTCCGTCAGGGCAGCCAGGTCCTCCATGGTGCCCAGCTCCGGCTGCACCCTGCGGAAATTGCTGACCGCGTAGCCGCCGTCACTGCGTCCTTCCGGGCTTTCCAGCAGCGGCATCAGATGCAGATAATTCACTCCGCACTCCCGCAGGTAATCCAGTTTTTCCCGGACGCCCTGCAGCGTCCCGGCAAAGGCATCGACATACATCAGCATCCCCACCAGGCCGCGTCCCCTGTACCAGTCCGGCTGATTTTCCCTGGTCCGGTCCATCCTTTTCAGGCTTTCCGGACGGCTTTCCCATGCGCGGTACAGCATTTCCGTGAAGTAATTATAAGCCTGCAGGTCATTATGGTATAATTCGCAGTACAGCCATCGCAGCTCATTTTCATGCTTCCGGAACCGTTCCGCAAATTCCTTTTTCCATCCGGTTTTCATGCTTTTCCCACCGACT
The DNA here is from genome assembly GCA_946542235.1 of uncultured Clostridia bacterium. GTDB lineage: Bacteria > Bacillota > Clostridia > Christensenellales > Aristaeellaceae > Aristaeella. Next base: position 2,709 of record CAMNKK010000029.1, read on the forward strand.
CTCTTTTTTTCTGATTTCCGGTTCAAGGCATTTCCGGACCCATCCCGTCCCGCCTTATCTTCTTTCGGCGTCGCCTCTCTGTATACTACCATAGTGAAATCCCTGAAAGCAACCGCAAACTTCGTCCTCATCAGACAGTAAAAATCAGTCCGCACCCTCCAAAAAGCAGGTTTTTTCCTTTCCCGGGCCGAATATTTTAATGTTTGCCTGTTTCCGGACTTTTCTCCGAACAGACAAGCCCGTCTTCCGGACCGTGCCGCCCTTCACCGGGCAGGACAGACCGGAGATTCGGATCAGCCTTATCATCGCAGAACAGGCTTCTGTTCAGAAAGAAGGGTCTCCCTTTTGAAGTCCTATTTCCTTCCCCTGGGTTCCGGTGCGGAGCAGGGGCTTTCCGCCATGCTGACCGCCCTGAGCTGCGGAGCGGCTCCGCAGCCCTCTTCCGTCTTTATGCTGCGGGTTCCGGTCTCCGCCTCCGGCAGCTGGGCCGGCGGCCTGTGGGCGGATGTGCAATCCTGCCATCGTTTGCTGGCAGGCAAGGATGAATTTGCCTTTTTCCGCACGGAGTGGGAAACATCCGTGTGGGTTCCTGCCCTGCCGGAACGGGACGCGCTGGTCGGTACGGAGGAAAGCAGGCTTCTCCTGCAGGCCCTTCGGGGGGATGGCGTTCCTTTCTCTTTCCGTACGGACCGGGAAGCCGCGGAATGGAGCATGTCTGCCCTGCTGGAGGAGGTTCCGGAGGAAGCGGATGCTCCCTGTCCGGAAAACCTGAAGCCGTTCGTCTCCCTCCTGTCCCGGATCCGCGCGGATCTGGAATCGGGGGAGGATGTTCGGATTATGCTCCTGTGCGACCTGGCGGAGGGATATGCCTCCGGCCTGGCCCTCGCACTGCTTCGTTTCCTTCGTTCCCGTTTTGCGGACCAGGCCCCCTTTCTGGGTCTGATCGGCCAGGCCCGGTTCAGCGGCGCCGGAGCTGAGGAGGGAGCGCTCCGTCTTCGGGAAACACTGTCTGCCCTGAGCGGACGGAATCTGGTCCGCCTGTCGGAAGATCGGGGAACCGACGGAGCGGACGCCTGCTGGCTGGTTGGCCTGCCGGCTTCCTTCCTGTCTGAAAAAGATGGATTCCGGCTGCTGGACTGGGCTTCCGCCCGGATTCTGGGCGACGCCTGTTCCGCCGCCTCCCGTCCCTCCTTCGGCCTCCATACCCGGGAAATTCCGGGAATCCTGACGCTTCAGTCTCTGGATACGGAGGCAAAGCCTGCCGCGGCTTTCCTGCGGGGAACCTTCTGGTGTCTGAGTGACCTTTTTCCCGCCCTGCGATCCTATCTGGATCATCCGGCTCTTCTGCGGTCCCTCGCGCCCGCATCCAGAGGCGGACTCTTCCGCCGGCTCTTCCGGGAGGAGAATGCTGCTTCCGCCCGGGAGCTGCTGACCGCGGTGGACCGCACTCTCCGGGCCCTTAGTCTGGAAATCCTGTCCCTCCTGAATTCTCTGCCTCCTTTACTTCGGGAATCGGATGTTTCCACCTCCCTCTGGCAGGATGCGGTCAACGTCTGCGGACGGGCCGTGACGCTGGCTTCAGAATATGATGTCCGCCGCCAGGAAGCCGAGGATGCCGGCGTGGATAAGGTGCAGCCTGTGCATCGGGTTTCCCTTTCCGATACGGAAGAAGAACAGCAGATCCGGAAGCTGGACGCCATGGCCGAAGAGGTTCACTCCGTGCTGGCCCGGCGGGAAGAGGTATTTCAGAAGATCGGAGGCTATGCGTCCCGCATGGCCCTGGAGGACTGTCTTTCCAAATGCCTTGCGGCGGAAACCAGCGCCCGGGAAAAGCTGATCGCCATGCCGGCCGCCTCTCCGGAGGAGCGCTATTCTCTCGGCCTGCAGGAACGGAGAATCCGCCTTCTGCAGGCAGCGGTCGCCCGCTGCCGCCAGGATCTTCAGGCCGCCCGAAAATGGGATGTTCTGAGTCGTTCCGGCTCTCTTCGGCCGGGCTCTCCCTTCGCCGGGGAAATCCTGGATCCCGATCTGGCAGGGCAAGCCCTGCTCCTGCTGACCTCGGAGGGAGAAGCCGCCGAAACCGCCTCAAAAAACCTCCGGGACGGGCTGGATCATCTGCTCCGGGGTTACCCGCTGAATGATGCAAAAATGCTGCTGAAGAACCTGCTTTCCGTCTGCCGCCAGCCGGAGACGGAGGTTCCCCTCCGCAGCCTGCTGCTTTCCGTTTATTCCGTCTGCGGCGTCGAGGTATCCGGCCTTCGCTTCCGGAGCAGCGGCCAGCTGCCGGCTGTCCCGCTGCTTCCTGACCTCGCGGAAGAAGGGCGTTTCTTCACCATGAGCTCCGCGCCGGACCGGATTCTGGCTCCTTCCGTCGTGGATCAAAGCGCCGAAAAGCGGGGGCTGCTGGCCCTGATGATTCTCCGGCAGTACCGCCGCCGGAGTCCCGGGGATGCGTCCCTGGAGCTGCTGCCCATTCGGGCGGAAACCTCCGTCCTCTCGCGGGTTTATCTATCCTCCAGGGGAGTTCGGGAAGCCTGGCTCTGCGTTCTGCGGGAGGAAAGGGAGGAGGGGGCTGCCTCTTCCAGGGTTTTGCCTCTGGCCGTGCTGCTGCCCGGGACTGGGCTGGAGCCAGCCCGGCTGCAGGCTTCCTGCCTGGACCTGATTCCTTCCTTCGTTCTCTGGCTGGATCGGGAAAATCTTCATTTTCAGGATCCCTGTACCTGTCTCAGCGAGGGGGATCGGCAGATTCTGACCGAGCAGCTGACCCGGCTCCGGGTCGCGCTGAATGCTCCCCGGAGCAGCGCGTTCTCGGACTTTCTCAGCAGCTGGCATCATGATATCATGCAGGCGCCCCGCCAGCAGGACAGTCCGGAGGACCTGCGCCGGCGTCTCCGCATCATCTGCGGGCTGTACCGTCTTCCCATCTGGCAGAAGGACCTTCGGAAAATTTCCACTTTTTATGAATCTTCGCTGAAAATGGATCCCGTCTGCGCGGGACTCTGCGGAAAGGACAGCTTTGAGGCCGCTTCCTGCAAGGTCCTGGAGGACGCGGTCTATGTCTTCCGCGGAACACCCCTGGCCCGGGAGAACGCCCTGCGGATGCTCGACGGCGTCCAGACCCCGGAGGAAGCGCACTATCTTTCTTCCCTGGACACCGAATGCGACATCCTTCTGCACTCCTCCGATGACTATCACGAAGCGCTGGCGGCCGGGCTGCAGGAGTTCCTGCGCCGGTTTCCCGGTGCCGGTCCCGAGGCCGTCGGGACGGCGGAATCCCTGCTGAAGGAGGCGCAGGAACCCGTCACCGAGCGGGTGACGGAGCTCATCTGGCCCTGGGATACGTTCTCCTCCTCCGTGTTGACCATCCTGACGGAATGTCTGGGAAAGGATCTGGCCTCCGCTGCGCTTCATGCCTTCAGTGACCGTCTTGCCCTTTTCCCCGCCAGAGGCGGCGAGATTCTGGGGGATACCCTTTTGAACGGGCTCTGTCTCCTCCCGCGGGAGATTCCCGACGGGCCTGCGCCGGAATCCGGTTCCGGGGAACGCCCGGCGGACAGTTCCGCAGAAGCCGGCGGCACGGAAAATGCCGGCAATGCCCCCCCTCAGGCCCGGCCGGACGCGGTACTTCCGCCTCTGAGCCCGGACTTTGCCCGGATCATGTGCCGGCTTCCCCAGGGACAAAGCCTCCTGCAGCCGGGACTCCTCCGCTTCTCCGCGGAAGGTTCCTCTGTCCGGGCCGAGCTGACCCTGGAAGGCGCATTTACCCTGAAGCTGGTCCGGGTCTATAGCCCGGATGAAATTCAGGTCTTCTATGCCCACGATCTTCCCAGCCTGGCCCTGTGGCCGTCGCTCCCCTTCGCCCCGGAAGACTGGCACATGTATGTTTCCTACGCCCATACCGCCGCAGATTTCCGCTTTGTCTCCGTTTCCCGGACAGAGGAAACCGAACTGACCGGAAGTCTGCCCCGCTTCAGTGCCTGTCAGCAGGAGTTTCCTCTCTGTTACCTCGTATATTTCGGCGGCACTCCGCTGGGCGCCGTTCCCAATCTGCTGCCCGCACCGGTCATCCAGCCCGGCAGCGCCTGGACCGCCTGCATGGACTTCGGAACATCCGCCTCCTCCATCATCTTTACGGACGGAGCCGCCCGCTGGCCCATGCAGGGACCGGTTACCGTGCGCAGCCTGCTGCGCAGTCCTGCGGCAACAGACGACCTGCTCTGGCGGGAATTCCTGCCCGCGGTTCCTGTGTCCGCCCTGATTCCGGGGGCTCTCCGGATCTTCCGGAACGATCTGGCAGAGCAGGATCTTCCCCTGCGGGACGGCGCGGTTTTCATGTCCTCCACGCTTCGGGATGTGCTGGATGTGACTCCTGAGGCCCTGTATACCGATCTGAAGTGGAGCGGTGAGAAGGGCAGAGCTTTCCGCCTTTATCTGCACCAGATCATGCTGATGGCCGCGCTGCAGGCCCGCTGCGGCGGCGCCAGTCAGCTCAGCTGGCGGGTTGCCATGCCGGAAGAGATGGCCGAGGAAGGCCGGGACCGGCTTGCGGAAGCCTTCCGCGTCCTGGCGGAAGCGGTTTCCCGGGAAAGCGGCCTGCCCCTGCCGGAGAAGGAGCCTCCGGTGGCCTTTGTCTCCGAAAGCAGCGCCCTGGGCGCCTATTTCCGCCTCTGTTCTCCGGAGCAGACCCGGGGAGGCTTCCTGGCGCTGGATCAGGGAGCAGGCACCGCGGATCTGTCGCTGTTCCTGCGGGGCCGCGAGGAAGCGGTCCGTTCCCTGCAGCTGCCGTTGGGTCTGCACAACATGCTTTTCCCTTCCCTGCTGCGCCGGCCGGAAATTCTCTGGGAGGACTTCGGTTTTGTGGAGCAGGATGCCTTCCGCCAGGATCTGCAGAGCCTGCAGGCCCTGCTTGAAAAAGCAAAGCGGGATCCGGCTGCCCTGCGGCAGGCCCGCTATGCCCTGGACGCCATTCTGACGGATTACTTCCCGCTTTTCCTGGAGGCGCTCTCCCGCCGCCGGGCAGAAGGCCAGCCCGGCCTGACCGGGGCCCTCTTCCTGCTGCACGAATGCTTCCTGATGATGCTGACGGGGCTGATGCTGCTGCAGATCGCCGGCGATTCAACCCGAAACGATGACCTGCCGGAATCCATGACGCTCTTTCTGGCCGGCCGGGGCAGCCTGCTGACGGAATCCCTGAGCCTGCAGAGCAAGACCTCGCTCTGGAAAATGCTCACCATGTTCCGGAATACCCGGGTCAGCTCACTGAACCTGATGTTCTCCGCGGAAAAGAAGTTTGAGATTCCCGTCGGTCTGTCCCTCTGGAGCCGGCCGTCCGCAGCCCCGCCGCGGCCTGCCGCTGTGCCGGCGGCGATCGCGGTCCGCCCGGAGGAACTGATTCCCGAGTTTCTTCTCCGCTTCCGGAAGGAATTTCCGGGGGAAGCGGCCCTGCTCTTCCCCGGTGTTTATGCCAATGACTATTATGCCCCATTCACGCCCTACGGACAGCAGCTGCTGATTCAGGCCCTGCAGGCCGCCTTTGAGCGGCGGGAAGCGGGAAAGCCCTTCCCGGCGCTGGTCGCCTGCCTGAGCGACCTGCTTGAAATGATCCAGGAAGGAGGTCTCCATCCGTGACGGAGCATCTGACTTCCCTGAAGAATCCCCGGATTCAGGCCGCCCGGGCCCTGAAGGACCGGAAGGCAAGGCTTGCCAGCCAGGCCTTCCTCGTGGAAGGCGACAAGATGGTCTCGGAGGCGCTTGCTTCCGGCTTCCCTGTGCAGGCCCTCTTTCTGCGGGAGGATCGGACCCTTTCCTGCCCGGTTCCTCCGGACCTGCCGGTTTACCTGCTGCCGGAGCATGTATTTGCCTCCCTCTCGGATACCAGAACCCCCCAGGGCATCGCCGCTGTCGTGGGACTCCGCCCCCGGAAGCCTTCCGGATCCAGGCTCATTGCCCTGGATGGAGTACAGGATCCCGGCAATGTCGGCACCATCCTTCGCACGGCGGATGCCGCCGGACTGGACGGCGTCCTTCTGGGGCCCGACTGCGCGGATGTTTTCTCCCCCAAGGTTCTCAGAGCCACCATGGGCAGCATCTTCCGCATGGGGCTCCTCTTCCCGGAGAATCTGGCGGACTGTCTGGTTTCCCTGCGCGGGGAGGGATATTCCATCCTTTCCTCCCAGCTGGACGGTACCCCCTTCTATGAAAGAAAGGATGTCCGGGAGAAATGGGTGCTGGTGATCGGAAACGAGGGAAACGGCGTCTCGCGTGCGGTGCAGGAAGCTGCGACGCACCGTCTCCGTCTTCCCATGCGAGGCGGTGCGGAATCGCTGAATGCCGCCATCGCCGCAGGCATTATGATGTATGAACTGATGAAGTAACCAACAGACTCAAAAACGAAAGGAAAGCAGCAGAAACATGGATTCAAGATTTTACACCCGGGCCCGCCAGAAAGGTCTCAAAGCTTACAGCCAGGCAATCCAGACGAATCAGGACCCCTATCTCCCCGTACTGGAGGAAAAGGTTCCCGGCCTCAATACCCTGGACCGTCTGTCCCTGGGCATCCAGTCGATTCCGCTGGATCGGGTCGCGGGCTCTGTCTCCCAGGGGCGTTCCTTTGCCTTCGCCAATAATTTCATGCCCATCCTGGAGCCGAATTCCGAGTTCAGCGGCAAGTGGACAGCCCTGTACGCCAGCGTAGAGGAGGAAGGCGTGCGGGATCCCGCCAAGGTGCTTGAATACCTGGGCTACTATTATCTCATTGAGGGAAACAAGCGGATCAGCGTCATGAAGTTCATCGGCGCGGAATACATTGAGGCGGACGTCACCCGGGTCATTCCCCTGCGCACGGACGATCCCGCTCTGACCGTCTATTGGGAATACTGTGCCTTCAGCAAGGTCACGGGGCTGTATGACATTTTCTTTACGAAGTCCGGCTCCTATGACCGGCTTTCCGGTCTTCCCGGCATGATGTCCGGGGAGACCTGGTCCCAGGATGACATCCTGTCTCTCCGGAAGATCTACCACTACTTCCATACCGCCTACTATACCGTCCTGCAGGATCAGCCGGCGCTGCCCTGCGGAGACGCCTTCCTGCGCTGGCTCCTGGCCTTCGGATATCAGGATGTGAAGGATCTGCCTCTGGAGGACGTGGAGAAGAGCCTCCGCCTGATGGTGGAGGAATTCAAGCTGCGGGAAGACGCTGTGAGCCTGGTCATGGAGCATACGGACAAGGTTCCCTCCCCCACCCTCCTGCAGACGCTTTTCCATCCCAGCCGGATCAAGGCAGCTTTCCTGTATACCAACCCGATTGAAAATTCCGCCTGGAACTACTGGCATGACATGGGCCGTCTGGAAGCCCAGGAAAAGCTGGGAGAGAAAGTGGAGACCGTCAATCGGATCGTCTCCTCCAGATCGGAGGCGGAAACCGTCATGGAATCCCTGATCAAGGAGGGTTTCAATGTGGTCTTCGCCACTTCCCCGGTCATGCTGAACAGCTGCGTGGAGCCGGCCCTGAAGCACCCGGAAACCAAGTTCCTTGTCTCCAGCCAGCTGGCCGGCTATCATCATGTGCATACCTATTATCTCCGCTTCTATGAGGCCAAGTTCCTGCTGGGAATGCTGGCGGGAATCCTGTCCAAAAACGGAAAAATCGGCTACATCGCCGATTATCCCATCTATGGTTCCCCGTCCATGATCAACGCCTTTGCCATCGGCGCCCGGATGGTGAATCCGGAAGCGCGGATCTACCTGAACTGGACCAGCCTGCGCAGCTTCGACATGAGGGAACCCTTCCACGACCCGGAAATTCAGGTTGTATGCAACCGGGATCTGACCGCACCGAACCCGACCTCCCGGGAGTCCGGGCTGTATGTCCGGGATCATGGAGAGATCCGTTCCATGGCCACGCTGCTTCCCCGCTGGGGCGTTTTCTACCGGCATGTGATGGAGCAGATGCTGAAGGGCGTTTTTGACGCCGCCTCCGAAAGCCGTTCCTCCTCCCTTTCCTACTGGTGGGGCATCGCCTCGGACACGCTGGATCTCGCCTTCTCCTCCCGCTGCCACCCCGCGACTGTCCGTCTGATCCGTAATCTGCAGGCACAGTTCCGGGATCAGTCCTTCACTCCCTTCGAGGGAGAATTGCGGGATCAGTCCGGCCGGATCCGCTGCATGGCGGATCAGCGGCTGACCCCCGCGGAGGTCCTCTGCATGGACTACCTCGCAGACTGTGTCGTGGGGTCCCTGCCCTCTCCGGAGGACCTGGTTCCCAGCGCCCAGGGGCTGGTGCTGACCCAGGGCATCGGCAGTCTGGCTACTGCCGATGTGGGCTCCATCTCCTGGACCTCAGGATACTGATATCCCGCAGCATTCCCCCCTCGGAAGAGAGCTTCCGGCCAAGCAGATTCAGAAAAGACCTGAAGGGAGAAACCGACATGCGTATCCTGGTTCTGGCAGACGAGCCTGTACAAAGGCTCTGGAGTGAATATGGAAAGGAAACCCTGCGGGAAGCCGATCTGATCCTGTCCTGCGGCGACCTGCCTTCTTCCTATCTGTCCTATATCACCTGCTTCAGCTCAGCCCCCGTGGTTTATGTTCACGGAAACCATGATCTCAATTATGAGACCAAGCCCCCGGAAGGGTGCATCAACGCGGAAGGCCACGTGGTACTGGTCCACGGGATCCGGATTCTGGGGCTTGGCGGTTCCATGCGATACCGCCCCGAGGTGCCCTGTATGTTCACAGAGGCCGAAATGGCTTCCCGGATCAAAGGTCTTCAGCGGGAGCTGAAGCATTCCAGGGGCTTTGATCTTCTGCTGGCGCACTCTCCCGTGGCCGGGCTGGGAGATCAGCCGGATCTGCCGCACCGGGGCTTTGAATGCTTCAAGCCTCTGCTCAGCCAGTACCGTCCCCGGGTCATGTTCCATGGCCATGTTCACCAGGCATATTCAGGCGCCGGCTTCATCCGGGAACGGGATTGGGACGGGATTCCCGTCATCAACGCCTGCGGCAGCTACACCTATGAGTGGCCGGATGAATGGCAGGTGAATGATCTGCCCCGGGGGCATGCTCTCCGGAAAATGGAAAAACGCAGCCGGCCCGGAGAGGAATTTGAGCATTTTTAAAGGGACAGGGGATCAATCATTCCCCTGCCCCGTTTTTTTCCTCTTCCTGTTTTTCCGGCGGCGCCTTCTCTGCCGGCTCCGTAATTCCGGCAGCCTTTTCCCGCTCTTCCAGCTTTTCCTTGACCATCCTGTATCCAAAGGCGGTCAGCGGCACCGCGATCAGGATTCCCGTCACGCCGCCCAGCCCGGTTCCAACCAGCACCGCCGCCAGGGTCCATCCGGACGGGATGCCGAGGCTCTGGCCCACAATCCGGGGGAACACCAGCGTGCCGATCACGTTCTGCAGTACTACGATAAAGATCAGGAAGAACAGTGCCATTCCGGGGTTGTCCGTCAGGATCATCAGCGTCCCCATCACAGCCCCGACATATCCGCCAATCACCGGCACCAGCGCGCAGAATCCGTTCATGGTTCCGATCATGCTGGCATAGGGAAACCGGAAGATGTTCATCAGCACCGTGGCCGAAACTCCGATGATCAGTGCCTGCAGGGCCTGGCAGATAATAAAGTTGTGGAAGCATCCCCGCAGCAGGGCTCCGCTGTGCAGGACAGCTTCCTGGTGCTGCTGCGGAACAAAGGCGCGAATCATTCTCCGGTACGTCTGTCCGATTTTCTTCCTGCCGCTGAGAAAATAGCATGCAAAGAGAATGCCGAAAAGAATGTTGCTGAAAGCGGACAGCGCCGAGGTAGCTGTGGTGGTCATGTTGCGGAACAGCTCGTCCCTGCTGACCTGGGAGACCAGATGATTGATCCAGTTGTTCCAGTCGATCTGCCGCAGGGTCTCCAGGGTGTCTTCCGGAATGAGCCGGACCGTGATCGGATGATAGACCAGAAAGCGGATTCCGGAGGGAACCTTGTCCAGCAGCGCGATGACGCAAGCCGTCAGCTGCGGCCCGATATATCCCGCGATCAGGGCGGCGCAGCCAATCAGAACGATCATCGCCAGGATCACGCAGAGGATGTTGCTGACTCTCTCGCTTTTCAGGATTCTCCGATGGTACAGAAAATTGTGTTTTCTGAAGAAGGTGATCATGATGTCCAGCGGGTAGGCAATCACCACGCCGATCATCATCGGGGCGCAGGCGCGCAGGAACTGCTGCCCCGTAAACATGAACCAGTAAATCAGCAAAAAAAGGGCAAATCCTCCCAGCACCAGCCGGATGATACTCTTCCGGTTCAGTTTCATCCTCCTATGCCCCCTTCCATGCTGCCTGACCTGATCTCAAAGTCCTTCTGATTCACTCCCCGGAAACGGATTCCGCACAGCTCCGGGGAGCCCCGCTTTTTATTTTCCGCTCAGCGCCTCATGAATGGCTCTGGCCGCCGTTTTTCCCGCGCCCATGGCAGAGATTACCGTGGCCGCCCCGGTCACCGCGTCGCCGCCGGCGTAAACTCCCTCCCGGGAAGTCAGCCCGTCTTCATTGACGATGATACCGCCCCGGCGGTTGACCTCCAGACCTTCCGTCGTATTCTTGATCAGCGGGTTGGGACTGGTTCCGATGGCCATCACGACCGTATCCACCGCCAGCTCAAATTCACTGCCGGGTATTTCCACCGGCCGCCGTCTCCCGCTGGCGTCCGGCTCACCCAACTCCATCCGGACACAGCGAATACCGGTCACAAATCCGTTCTTCGGATCCCGGGGATCCTCCGGATTCCGGTATCCCAGGATTTCCGTCGGGTTGCACAGAAGCCGGAAATCAATGCCTTCCTCCTCTGCGTGCTCCACTTCCTCCCGGCGGGCCGGCAGCTCCTCCATGGACCGGCGGTAAATGATATAGACCTTCTCCGCTCCCAGGCGAAGGGCTGTCCGCGCGGCATCCATCGCTACATTGCCGCCGCCGACCACGGCCACGCTGCCGCCCTTCATGATGGGAGTCCTCGGGTTCTCCCGGTATGCCTTCATCAGGTTCGAACGGGTCAGAAACTCATTGGCGGAATACACGCCCTTGAGTGCCTCTCCGGGAATGTTCATAAAGTTGGGCAGGCCCGCGCCGGATCCGATAAAGACAGCTTCGAAGCCCATCTCAAACAGCTCATCCACCGTCAGCGTCTTTCCGATGATGACATTGGTCTCCACCTTTACACCCAATTCCTTCAGCGTCTCCACTTCCCGGGCTACGATGGCCTTGGGCAGACGGAATTCGGGAATGCCGTAAACCAGGACGCCTCCGGCCGTGTGAAGCGCCTCATAAACGGTCACCTGATAGCCTTTCTTTGCCAGATCCCCGGCGCAGGTCAGCCCGGAAGGACCGGCGCCCACGATGGCTACCTGATGTCCGTTCGGCTCGGGTTTGGGCGTCTTCTCCGCGGCATTGGCATGATGCCAGTCCGCCGCGAACCGCTCGAGCCGCCCGATGCCCACCGGATCCATCTTTGCTTTGACGTGAAGGGTGCACCGGCTCTCGCACTGGGTTTCCTGGGGGCAGACCCGGCCGCAGACCGCGGGCAGGGAGGAGGACAGGCTGATGATCCGGTAGGCCTCCTCCAGGTTTCCCTGTTTGATCTGCTGAATAAAGTCCGGAATATTGATGTTCACAGGGCATCCCTCGACGCAGGGACGGTTTTTGCAGTTCAGGCAGCGGGCGGCCTCCTCCCGGGCAATCTCCATCGAATACCCCTGGGCGACTTCCTCGAAATTATGCGCCCGCACCTCAGGAGCCTGGGTGGGCATTTCATGTTTTTTCGGATTCACAGCCATGATCTTTCTCCTATATGCGTCATGATCTTTCTCTCATGGAAATTTCAGCGGCAGATGCGCTCTGTTCAGGGAGCATCCCGGAACAGGCTGCAGGTTTCTTCATAGGCATGCCGCTCATACTCGGCATACATGCGGCCTCTGCTCATGGCCTCGTCAAAGTCGATTTCGTATCCGTTGAAATCCGGTCCGTCCACACAGGCGAATCTGGTCACCCTTTTCCCGTCCTGGATCAGCGTAATTCTGCATCCGCCGCACATCCCCGTCCCGTCAATCATGATGGGGTTCATGCTGACCGTAACGGGAACGCCGAAGGGCTTTGCCGCCGCAACCACAAACTTCATCATGATCAGCGGCCCGATGGTGATGACAAGGTCAAAATGCTCTCCGGCCTCCAGCATCTCCTTCAGCGGCAGGGTCACATTGCCGTGCCGCCCGTAGGAGCCGTCATCCGTCATGACGATCAGCCGGTCGGAGCATGCCCGGAATTCCTCCTCCAGAATCACCAGATCCTGATTCCGGAACCCGATGATGCTGGTCACCTTCGCGCCCAGGCGGTGAAACTCCTCCGCCACAGGCATGGCGATGGCACAGCCTGCGCCGCCGCCTACCACACAGACGCTCCGGATCCCTTCCGTGCGGGTGGCAACCCCCAGCGGGCCGGCGAAGTCCTGGATGAAGTCTCCTTCCATTTTATGCTTCAGGAGCTCTGTCGTGGCGCCCACCACCTGGAAGATAATTTTCACGGTGCCGCGATCCGGATCCGCTCCGGCAATGGTCAGGGGAATACGTTCCCCTTCCTCATCCACCCGCAGGATGATAAACTGGCCGGGCCGGGCCTTCCGGGCCACCAGCGGAGCCTCAATCTCCAGCTGGATCATGGAAGGGTTCAGCACCTTTCTGCTCGCAATTCGATACATTCTTTCTCCTCCTCGCGGGAGCGGCTTTCTGCTCCGGGAATGATTGAAGTTATTGTACAGAGAAACAGAAGAAAAGACAAGCGCAAATGCAGGAAAAAAACCTTCTCTCCGGGCGTCGTCCGGCCCGGAAAAGCCGGGCCGCGGCGCCGGAAAAAAAGCCCGCCGTTTCCGGCGGGCCTTTGGGGTGATTCGTACTCTTACTTGATCTCGCTGGTGCAATGCGGGCACCGGGTCGCCTTGATGTCGATTTCGCTCAGGCAGTAGGGGCACTTCTTGGTAGTGGGAGCAGCGGGCTTCTCGGGCTTCTTGGTCAGATCCTTCGCCTTGTTCATGGCCTTGATGATGGCAAAGAGCACCAGCGCCGTCAGCAGGAATTCCACCAGGACCGCCGCGAAGGAGATCAGGCTTCCGGTAAATCCGGTTCCGCCGTTTTCCATCTTGGGCAGTGCTTCCATGATGGGGTTCAGGAAAATATCGATCACCGCGGTGACTACCTTGCCGAAGGCCGCACCAATGATCACGCCGACAGCCATGTCGACCACATTGCCGCGCAGTGCGAATTCCTTGAATTCTTTCAGTAACTTGCTCATAAAATCAGTTCCTCCCTTTCTGCTTGAACAAAATCATTTATTTCCAGTGTGCTCCGCCGGAAAGGCGGGGCGCAGGGAAACCGGCTTTGGCCAGGCCGGCTGTCCGGCCTGCATGATGCAGAACTCCGCCCGTTACTTTTTCTTGCCGCCGAACAGATCAGAGATCGCATTGGTGATCCCCTTGGTCAGGGAAGAGGTTACCTGGCGCGTGGCCGTCTGGATCGCCGTATTCTTGATGCGGCCGGCAATGGAGTCATTCTTCCGGGCGCGCTCCGCGGCTTCCTCCCGCAGCGCGTCGTTGCGCGCGCGGCGTTCCGCGGCTTCCTGCTCCTTGGCAGCCTTGGCAGCGTCTCTTGCTGCCTTTTCCGCATCCTTCTGCGCCTGCAGAGCAGCCTTCTCTGCTTCCTTCCGGGCTGCCTCCGCCGCCTTCTGCTGTTCCGCCAGCGCGATGGGGTCCGCGGGCGCAGCGACAGGCGCCGCGGGGGCGGCAGGCATCTGCTGGACGGCAATCCAGTTGCCGGTGGCGGGATCCTGCTGCATCAGCATCATCTGCTGGACATACTGGCCGGTCGCCTGGTCAAGCACCATCACCGGCATCTGCTGGAAGACGGGCTGGGCAGCCGGCGCGGTCTGGACATAAGGCTGCGCCGCCGGGGCCGCGGGGATGGGCGCTGCCGGGGCGGCAGGCGTCTCCGGGTTCACCTGAATCACCGGTGCGGCAGGAGCCTGCACGGGCTGCGCCACGGGAGTCATGTCCGGCTTCTCCTGCTCCACATACTGACCGGTGGCAGGATCGTACACTTTGAATGTCTGGCTCATGATTTCTTGTCCGGTGGTCATCTCCTGCACCGGCTCAGGGGTCGTTGGGGAAACGGGTAACTGAAGCACAGGAATCTCCTGCGCGTATTCCGGAGGGGCGCTCACCGGCTCCGGAATATCAAGCGTTGGAATCCCGGAGGCGCTTTCAGCCTTCCCGGGGGCAAAGTATTCCTCCACGATACCGTCCGCGTTCGGCGGAAGGGGAGAAATAACAGGCGGAGTCTCCTCCGCCGGAGACACGGAAGAAGCGGGGGAGGGTTCTTCCTCCTCCAGGGGAAGCCCCTTCACCGCCCGGGCGCGCTCCGTCTCGCTCAGCGCTCCAAGGTGGCTCTGGGGCGGCAGCACAGTCGCCCGCTGTACAACGCCCGGGGCGCCGTCTTCATCCAGACAGGAGATCAGCGCCTCTCCGGTCTTCAGACTGGTAATCGCTTCTTCGGTATCGAAGTCCGGATTGGTCCGGAAGGTCTGTGCGGCAACCTTGACCGCCTTCTGATCCAGCGGTGTATACGCGCGCAGCGCGTGCTGCACCCGGTTGCCCAGCTGACCCAGAATGGACATGGGAATGTCCGCCGGGCTCTGGGTAATGAAATACACTCCGACGCCCTTGGAACGGATCAGCCGAACCACCTGTTCAATCTTGTCCATCAGGACCCGGGAGCAGTCGTCAAAAAGCAGATGGGCTTCATCAAAGAAGAAAACCGCCACCGGTTTTTCCTGATCTCCCCGTTCCGGCAGGGCTTCATACAGCCGGGTCAGCATCCAGAGCAGGAAGGTGGAATACAGGAGCGGATGGGCAAACAGCTCGTCCGCGGCGAGGATGTTGATCATTCCCCGGTTGTTCTCATCAATCTTCAGCCATTCCAGTACGCTGAATTCCCGTTCGCCGAAAAAGGCCTCTCCGCCCTCATCGGTCAGCATGGCCACCGCCCGCTGGATGGCTCCGACGGACGCCACGGAAACGTTCCCGTAGTTCAGCGTAAACCACTGGGTGTTTTCCCCCATTCGGATCAGCTGATTTTTCAGATCTGTCAGCGTCAGGAGCTGGTACCCGTACTGCGCGCAGTACCGAAACAGGATTCCGAGCACCCCGGCCTGCGTCTCGTTCAGGCCCAGCATCCGGCTCAGCAGCTGGGGTCCCATGCCCGCCACCGTCGCCTGAATCGGGGCTCCGTTCTTTCCGTATACATCCCAGAAGGCGCTGGGAAACGCATGATACTCGAAGCTCTCCGGATCCGCCCCGCACCCGGCCAGCCGCCTGTCAATCCCGGCCGTCCGGGTTCCCGGCTTCACCATACCGGTCAGATCGCTCTTGATATCGCTCAGGAAGACGGGCACCCCCATCTCGGAAAAGCCTTCCGCCAGCACCTTCAGTGAAACGGTTTTTCCCGTCCCGGTGGCCCCGGCGATCAGCCCGTGGCGGTTGGCCATGGAAGGCAGCAGAAAAACCGGCCCGTTCTCTCCTGTGCCGATCCAGATTTTTCCATCCTTCAGCATGGCGATCCTCCCCCGTCAGTCTTCTTTTCATAACTATTACGGTTATTTTACTCTTTTCCCCAAGGCACGTCAAGAATTTCAACTGTTTTTCTTGCCCTGCAGCCCGCGTTTTCCAAATGTTTTGCTTGCCTGAGGAGGTAAAGTATGATACGCTTTTCCGGTGGAAACAATCCGGCGGCGCCGGCGGATCTGGAAGGAGGATCTTTGACATGCTGGAAGAACTGAAACAGAAGGTATACGAAGCAAATATGCTTCTCCCCGCCTATCACCTGATCACCTTTACCTGGGGAAATGTCTCCGGGATCGACCGGGAAAAGGGTCTTTTCGTCATCAAGCCCAGCGGTGTTCCCTATGAAACGCTGCAGCCCGGGGATATGGTCGTCATGGACCTGGAGGGGCGTCAGGTGGAAGGCAGCCTGAATCCTTCCACGGACACGCCGACCCATGCCGAGCTGTACCGCCGTTTTCCGAAGATCGGCGGCGTGGTGCATACCCATTCCCGCTGGGCAACGATCTGGGCCCAGGCCGGGCGGGATATCCCGGCTTACGGAACCACGCACGCGGACTATATCTACGGTCCCGTCCCCTGCTGCCGGGATCTGACGGAGGAAGAGGTGCAGCGCGCCTACGAGCTGGAAACGGGCAGGGTCATCGCCTCCCATTTTGAGGACCGCGGCCTGGATCCCATGCATGTTCCCTGTGCCCTGGCCCGGCACCACGGCGCCTTTGCCTGGGGGAAGGACGCGCTGGATGCCGTGCATAACGCCGTTGTGCTGGAAGAGGTCGCCATGATGGCCTGGCATACGGAAGCTCTGCCCGCCGCCCAGCCCAGGGAAAGCATGCCTGAATATGTAAAGCAGAAGCATTTTCTCCGGAAGCACGGGCCGAATGCCTACTATGGCCAGAAAAAATAGCAAAATATGTATATTCCGCGCAGCAGAATGTAAAAATCTCTCGTCTTTTCTTTGTTTTCTTTGAATACAGTAAAAAATAACTTGCGTTTTCGATTGCACCGGATTATAATGTGCCTGGTTGAAATCTTCGGGTCTGTGGTTGAAAGCCGATGCCAGTCGCAGGCAAAACGGTCCACGTAATCCGTCCAATGCGGCGGGGAGCATGGTGCGGTCTAGATGTAAGTCCATCCGGGTTCTGCCCGAGAGGAGTGCGTGAGGGCGCGGTGGCGCAGAGCAAACTTCCAGATGGCGTGTGTGGGGGCAAAGACCAGGTCAGCCGGAGATTCACCTATCTTTAATTTGGGGGTTACCTTACCATGTACGAAGACAAAACGCTGGTATGCAAAGACTGTGGCCAGGAGTTTGTGTTCACCGCCGGTGAGCAGGAATTCTACGCCGAAAAGGGCTTCCAGAACGAGCCCACACGCTGCAAGGCCTGCCGTCAGGCCCGCAAGGCCAATCGCCCTGCTGCCGGCGCTCCTCGCGTGATGTACGACGCCATCTGTGCCGAGTGCGGCAAGCCCACTCAGGTTCCCTTCGAGCCGAAGGAAGACCGGCCTGTCTACTGCAGCGAATGCTTTGCGGCCCGTCGCGGAATGTAATTTCCCGCAGAGTATCCGGTAATATATGGTTACCAGTTTTCGGCATTAAGATCTGATCGCTGTCATCCTGCTTACAGTGATACTCATCCGCCCCGTGATTGCACGTCACGGGGCGGTTTCCTTATCTCCCGCCTGCTTGAATCCCCCTGCCGTATCTGCTAT
>CAMNKK010000030.1 GCA_946542235.1 uncultured Clostridia bacterium
GTTGGAATGATCCTTCATCCCGGCTGCGACCTCCTGCAGCTCCTGCACCGCCTCCATCAGGTTCCGGTACAGCTGCTCTCCCTTCTCCCTGTTCCGGGAGACTGCCGCCGCCTTTTCGCCTTCCTTCTTCCGGTAAACCGGCTCCGTCAGGCGGATCCATTCCCCGGCCAGCAGGTCATATTCCGAACCGGAGCAGGGCGCCCAGGCTTCCAGCCCCAGCTTTTCCTTCACGGCTTCCGCGAAGCCCGTGCAGGAATCTTCATCCCCATGGTTGACGAACACCATCCGGGGCATCTTTTCGAACCGGGAGAGCCACTGCAGCAGCCCGGCCCGGTCCGCGTGTCCGGAAATGCCGTCCAGCAGCGCCACCTCCGCCTTCACCTCGATGGTCTCCCCCATGATCTTCACGGCCTTCGCCCCGTCGAAAATGATTCTTCCCAGGGTGCCCGCCGCCTGATATCCGGCAAAGAGGATCGTATTCTTTTCATCCCACAGGTTATGCTTCAGATGGTGCCGGATCCGTCCGCCCTCGCACATGCCGCCGGAGGCGATAATCACCTTGGGGGTGCGGTCCTCGTTCAGGGCCTTGGATTCCTCCGCCGTCGTCAGGGTGTTCAGCCCCTCGAACCAGATGGGGTTTTCCCCCGCCCGCATGACCTCCCGGGCGCTTTCGTCCAGGCATTCCGTGCCGCACTGCAGGAAGATGGCCGTGGCCTCGTTGGCCAGGGGGCTGTCCACGTATACCGGGAAATCCGCATGGCTTTCCATCAGTCCCTGCTGTTTGATCTCCCGGAAGAAATACAGCAGCTCCTGGGTCCGCCCCACCGCGAAGGACGGGATGATGACGGTTCCGCCCCGGTCAAAGGTTCTCCGCAGGGTCTCCACCAGGAAGGGAATCGGTTCCTTCTTCTTCTCGTGGAGCCGCGTACCGTAGGTGGATTCAATCATCAGGTAGTCTGCCTCCGCCACGGGCTGCGGGTCCCGGATGATGGGCTGATTCGTGTTTCCCACGTCCCCGCTGCATACCAGCTTCCGTTTTTCCCCCTTTTCCTCCAGGAAGAATTCAATAAAGGAAGACCCCAGCAGATGCCCTGCGTCCGTAAACCGGACCGTCAGGTTTTCGTCCACCGTCACCGTCCGCCCGTATTCGCAGGGCCGGAACAGCGACATCACCGCCTGCGCGTCCTCCAGGGTATACTCCGGCTCCACGGGCGGCAGCCCGATCCGCAGGTTTTTCTTCGTCTGGTTGGCGGCGTCGTTCTCCTGGATCTGCGCGCTGTCCTCCAGCATGATGCTGCACAGGTTCCGGGTCTCCGGCGTCGCGTAGATGGCGCCGCGGAAGCCCTCCTTGTACAGCAGCGGCAGGTTTCCGGAATGGTCGATATGGGCGTGGGTCAGAAACACGTATTCGATCCGGGAAGCCGGAATCGGCGTTTCCCGCATCTCCAGTTCGTTCTCCCCCTGTTCCATGCCGCAGTCCACCAGAAAATACCGTCCCTCCATCCATTCCACGAGGGTCCGGCTTCCGGTCACCTGATGCGCCGCGCCGAGAAATGTGATCTTCATGGTCTTCTCTTCCTTTCCCGTCCTTCCGGAGTGCCCGGCTTCCGTCTCCTTCAGCCGAGCTTCGCATAGGCCGCCGCGATCCGGCTGGCCAGCCGGGCATTGTTGTATACCAGCTGGATGTTGGAATCCAGGCTGTCCCCGCCCGTCAGCTCCGCCACCCGGGCCAGCAGGAAGGGCGTAATCTCCTTTCCCTTGATCCCCTGGGCCACGGATTCCGCCACCGCCCGGTCAATCGCCTGATTGATCACGGTGTCGTCCATGGCATATTCCTCGGGAATCGGATTGGTCACCAGCATGCCGCCCTTCAGCCCGATGGTCCGCTGGGCATGGAACGCCGCGGCGATTTCCTCCGGGGTATCCATCCGGTAGTCCACCTGCAGCCCGGAATGCCGGGAATAGAAGGCGGGCAGCTCCTTCGTGCCGTACCCGATCACCGGCACGCCGTGGGTTTCCAGATATTCCAGGGTCAGCCCCAGGTCCAGAATCGCCTTGGCCCCGGCGCAGATCACCGTCACCGGGGTGTTTGCCAGCTCCTCCAGGTCCGCGGAAATATCCATGGTGGTCTCCGCTCCCCGGTGCACGCCGCCGATGCCGCCGGTGGCAAAGAACTGGATTCCCGCCAGATGGGCAATGATCATGGTGGTGGTCACCGTGGTGGCCCCGTCCTCGCCCCGGGCGCAGATCGCCGCCAGATCCCTCCGGCTGGCTTTGGCAATCGCCCTGCCCTTCTTTCCGAAGTATTCAATCTCCTCCGGGCTCAGCCCCGCCTTCAGCCGCCCGCCGATGATGGCGATGGTGGCCGGCACGGCGCCGCTCTCCCGGATGATTTTTTCCACGTTCAGGGCCGTCTCCACGTTCTGCGGATAGGGCATGCCGTGGGAAATGATGGTGGATTCCAGCGCCACCACGGGCTTTCCGGCCTCCAGCGCCTCCGCCACCTCCGGCAGAATATCAAGATAGGGATTCTTCATGCTGCTTTCCTCCTCTTTCTCCGTTCGGTTTCCTCCGGGTCCGGCCGTCCCGGCCCCGTTTCCGTCCCGTATTCGGGCCCGGCCGCTCCGGTCCCGCTTCCGTCCCGTTCATTCGATATGCTCAAAGAAGTCGTTCTTTTCCACATCCGGCCCCACGCTGGTGTAAACCAGTCCGAAAAGGGCGTTGTCCATATCCCCGCCGTCCTGGATGGCCCATCCGTGAACCACCTGGGATTTGTGATACGACAGCGCGTCCTGCGCCGCCTCCAGCCCGGTTTTCCCTCCGAAGGCCTCCAGGGGCTTTTTCCAGTCCATCCGGATCTGGTTCTCCTCCGCCAGGTGGACATAGATCTTCTTCGTCTGCCAGGTCCCGTATGCCGCCGCGGAAGCCGGATCCGCCTCCGGATCCGCCGCCAGGCGGGCGCATTCCGTTCCCAGCCAGGAGGCCGCCTTGTGAATTCCGTGGCCGTATTCCCCGTTCACGTCATGCAGCAGCAGCACGTCCGGCCGGAACCGGCGGAAATAGCCGATCACCCAGCCCTTGACCTCGTCCTCCGCGTGCCACTTCTTCAGCACGGTTTTGATGTTCGTGTCCGAAAAATCCAGCCGGTGCATGTAGATCGGGTGAATCCTTACCCCGCAGGCCCACAGCGCGTCGCACAGCTCCAGCCTGCGCAGCTCCGCGGTCATGGCGCAGCAGATCACCAGCACGTCCTTCTTCAGCTCCCCGGCATAGTAGGGCAGCGCGCCCCCGAACCACAGCAGCTCATCGTCCGGATGCCCGCTCAGCAGAATCATGTCCACCTTGCCCTCCGGCTTTCTCCAGACCTGGATGTTTTCCGGCGGCGTCCCTGCGGTCAGCACCCGCAGCTCGCTGATCCGCAGCTGCGTGTGCGGGCTGTTCAGCCCGGTCACCCGGCATACGGTGCACTCGGGAATCGGGATATAGTCCGCAAAGAACGAGCCGTCCGTCGTCGCGACGGTCACCCAGTCCTCCCCGTCCGGCACCTGCACCGCCGCAGGTCCGGGATCCCCGGCCCACTGGATATACAGAGCCCCCATGGGCTCCCCTTCCGTGACCCGGATTTCCACACTGTGGACGCCGTTTCTCGGCCCCGTCTCAAAGACGCGGTTGTAAGCCCCGTCGTTCAGCATGTGCCTCGGGCCTCCGGCCTTGTTGTTGAAGGTGCAGTGCTCGCTGATGTCCGCCGCCTTCGTCCCGGCTTCCCGGGCAGCCGTTTCCGGCGCGGCGGCCGCCTCTCCGGCCTTTTCTCCGGCTGCCCCGGGCTCCGCGTTCGCGGTCTCCCGCGCCGCTTCCTCTGCGGCCGCTGCCGCCTCCGCTCCCGGCGCGCCCTCCGCCAGGGCCGGCCCGCCCGAGGCCAGCAGCAGCGCCAGCAGCAGCGCTCCGATTCTTCTGTTCATGTTCTGTCCCTGCCTTCCTTCCGGTCCTCTCCCGTGCCGGCCCGCTCCGCCTTTTTCCGTTCCCGCTCCTGCCGGGAGTACACGCATCCGCACCAGTCCTGGCGGTAAAGCCCATACTCCTTCGACAGCTCGATGGATCGTTTGTATCCGTTCTGTTTCTTGAAATCGCTGTGCAGGAAGCCGATGCCGATCTCCTCCGCCAGCCGCTCCCCGATCTCGTTGATCCACCGGGAGGACTTGTACGGGCTGATGGACAGGGAAGTCGTAAACCAGCTGTATCCGTGGGCTTTGGCGTATTCCGCCGTCCTCCGCATCCGCATCTCATAGCACAGATAGCATCGCTCGCTCCGCTCCGGCATCTCCTCCCGGCCCTTCGCGATCTTTTCGAAGGCGGCATGGTCGTATTCCGCCACGATCACCCCTACGCCTCCGTCCGGCCGGAATTCCCTTACAAAGCGTATCTCTTCCCCCGCCCGCTTCCGGAATTCCTCCTCCGGCTCGATGTTGGGATTGTAGTAGTAGATATCCACCCCGTACTCCTGCTGGAGCCGCTCCAGCGTCGCCGAGGAGCAGGGCGCGCAGCAGCAGTGCAGCAGAAGCCGTCCGTTTCCTTCCATGCTTTTCCTCCCGCCGGGGAATCTGTCCGCCGGCTCCCCTTCGCGCTCCGGGTCCTGCTTTCCGGCCGGCGCCGGGCCCGGCATCAGTGGATTTATGATATCACTTTTGGCCTCCTCCCTCAAGTAATTGTCACTTTTCTCCTCCTCCCCCCGGGTAATCTTGCGCAAGCTTTCATTCTGATGTAAAATAAATCATTGTTCACGGCGCAGCCGCCCCGCGGCTTTCGCCATTATTTTGCAAGGATGTGAGCGTATGACCAAGCTGGAATCGTCCCTCCTGGATCTCCTGAAGGAGGACTGCCGCCTTCCCCTGGAGAAGCTGGCCGTCATGACCGGCGCCTCCCTGGAGGAAGTTGCCGAAACCATCGAGAGCCTTGAAAAGCGCCGGATCATCCTCCGCTATTCCCCCGTCATCAACTGGGATCTGACGGATCGGGATCGGGTGGAAGCCATGATCGAGGTCAAGGTCACTCCCCAGCGGGATATGGGCTTTGATGCCGTCGCCGCGCGGATCTACCGCTTTGACGAGGTGAAGAGCGTTTATCTGATGTCCGGCTCCTACGACCTGCTGGTGCTGGTGGAGGCCCGCACCCTGCGGGATCTGGCTTCCTTCGTGTCCGCCAAGCTGTCGACGCTGGAGCTGGTCACCGGCACGGCCACCAGCTTCGTCCTCAAGCGCTACAAGGAGGAAGGCGTCATTTTCGAAGGCGAGGATTCTGATCGCAGGCTGGTGATCTCCCCGTGACCTACGATCGCTTTCTGAATGCCGCCGTCGCGGCCGTTCCCCCCAGCGGGATCCGCCGCTTTTTCGATCTGGCCTCCACCATGAAGGATACCATTTCCCTCGGCGTGGGCGAGCCGGATTTCAAGACGCCCTATCATATCCGGAATTCCGCCATCAACTCCCTGCTGGACGGGGAGACCCAGTATACCCCGAACCGGGGCCTGCTCTCCCTGCGGAAGGAGATCAGCATCTATCTCCGGAACCGCTTTGCCGTCTCCTACGATCCCGGGGAGGAAATCCTCGTCACCGTCGGCGCCAGCGAAGCCATCGACCTGGCCCTGCGGGCCATGGTCTCTCCCGGCTGCGAGGTGCTGGTGCCCGAGCCCAGCTACGTCTCCTATTCCCCCAGCGTCATCTTCGCCGGCGGAACTCCCGTCGGAGTCGTCACCCGGGAGGAGGACGATTTCCGCCTGAAGCCGGAATATCTGGAAGCCGCCATCACGGATCGGACCCGGGTGCTGATTCTTCCCTATCCCAACAATCCCACCGGCGGCATCATGGAGCGGGCGGATCTGGAAGCCCTGGCTCCCGTGATCGAAAAGCATGACCTGATGGTGATCTCCGACGAGATCTATGCCGAGCTCCTTTATGACGGAAAGGAGCCCGCCTCCTTCGCCGCCCTGCCGGGCATGCTGCCCCGGACGATTACCATCAACGGCTTTTCCAAAGCCTTTGCCATGACCGGCTGGCGGGTGGGCTACGCCTGCGGCCCGAAGGACATCATCACCGTCATGAACAAGGTTCATCAGTACGGAATCATGTGCGCCCCCCGCATGGGTCAGGTGGCCGCGGAGGAGGCCCTGCGCCAGGGCCGGGAAAACGGGTATGAGGACGTCCTGACGATGCGGGAAAGCTACGACCGGCGCCGCCGCCTGATGGTGGAAAGCTTCCGCAGCATGGGGCTCCACTGCTTTGAACCCTACGGCGCCTTCTATGTCTTCCCCTCCATCCGCTCCACCGGCCTCTCCAGCGAGGAGTTCTGCTCCCGCCTGCTGATGGAAAAGAGCGTCGCTGCCGTGCCCGGCAACGCCTTCGGCGCCTGCGGCGAGGGGAACATCCGCTGCTGCTACGCCACGGCGCTGGACAAGCTGAACATCGCCCTGGACCGGATCGCGGATTTCGTTCAGGGCCTGACAAAAGGAGAAAGCGGAAAATGAAAAAACTCTTATCCCTCCTGCTGGCGCTGGGCCTGCTGCTCTCCCTGGTTCCCGCCTCCGCGGAGTACGTGGACGAGGACGACGAGGAGCTGCTGATCGAGGACATCATCGAGGAAGAACCCTCCGAAAAGCAGGAAATCCTGGATACGGACGGCTCCTCCATGATCACCATCACCTGCACCGGGGATTTCACCATCGGCTGGGACAATTATCACCGGAAGGACATCTTCTCCAAAGAGCTCCGGGATCATGGCGGAGACATCAATTTCACCATGGCAAACATGAAGGATATCTTCCGGGAGGATGACCTGACCCTGGTGAATTTTGAGGGCACCCTGACGGATACGACCTATGTCCCCGACAGGAAGAAGAACAACGATTTTCTGTTCAACATCAGCCCGGAATACGTTTCCGTCCTGCCGGACAATCATATCGAGGCGGTCTCCCTGGAAAACAACCATGTGATGGACCACGGGGACGAGGGCTACGCGGATACCCAGCGCACCCTGGAGGAAGCCGGGATCGTCTGGTCCAATTCCGATCACGTGGGCGTCTTCGAGGTCAAGGGTATCCAGATCGCCATGCTCTCCTATCTCTGCATCGACCGCTACGACACCCTCTGGGATAAGGTGCCCGCGGATATCGCCGCGGCCCAGGATCAGTACGATCTGGTCATCGTCTCCTTCCACTGGGGCAAGGAGCTGGATTATGCCCCGAACAACAATCAGATCCGGATGGGCCGCCTGGCCGTGGATTCCGGCGCGGACCTGGTCATCGGCCACCATTCCCACCGGATCAACCCCATCGAGGAGTACAAGGGCGTCTACATCTGCTACTCTCTGGGCAACTTCTGCTTCGCCGGCAACACGAAGCCCAGCGACATGTCCTCCTTCGTCTTCCAGATCCGCTATCGGGTGAAGGACGGAGTCTGCACCTCCCGGGGCTTCCGGATCATTCCCATCCGGATTTCCTCCAAGAGCAGCCGGAACGACTTCATTCCCACGCCCTACACCACCGGCTCCAATATCGATTCGGTTCTCACGGTGCTGAAGAACAACGGCCGCAAGCTGGAATATGCCGTCGCGGAGTATCCCCTGGACTGGAAGTAACGGATCCTGTCCCCCATGCCGTTCCCTTCGGGGAACGGTTTTTTTTGCGAATCTGTGCGCCGGGAAATGCATGATCGGTTTTCTTCTGTTTTTGGTAATATCCCGGAAACATTTTTCCCAGATCCTGTGTCTCCCTGATCCCATTGGCCCAACTGAAAGTGCCGGATCGGAAGGAAGCTTTTCGTTTGTTACGAAAATTTCATACTTTTGACCACAATATGTAGTGTAATCGTCTTGACTCATCCCCTAATCTGGGCTATAGTGATTTTTGGATTTTTATAGGAAAGGGGGGTGTTTATCTTGATAGCCAGGTACGGCTATAAGCCTGTTTTTCAGTATAAATTCCGCCCCTTTGCCCAGGAAGGCTTTGTCCCGGAGGACGGGGGGTTCACCGTCCTGTTCTATGAAAACGGGATTCTTTCCTTCTCCACCTACAATGCCAACGGCCTCTTCATGGACGAGCTGTGCTTCACGCTCCCGGGCCGTGTGCTCCAGTGCTTTTACGGCCTGCTGCGGAATGCCTCCTCCTGGCTGCCTTCCACGCCGGCCGATCTGCGGGGGAACGAGGCGGCCGTCTACGGCTCCTCCTTCGCCTTTGACGGATATGATCCGATCCGCGTGTTCGGGATGAATTCGCTGATCTGCGAGCCCTGCGGCAGCCCCGGCGGCTATTTCGCCCGCCATCTGTACGTCCTTTTCGAGGATGTGTGCAATCTGTTTATGGAATACGGAATCACCCTCTCCCTCGACGGGTTTACCTGGAATGCGGAGATGATCCGTCCCTTCCGGAAGAATCAAATGTATTCCTCCGCGCCCCAGCGCAATGTAATCTGACGTCCGAAGCTTCCCCGGTCCGCTTCGGTGTCGGCGCCCCTCCGGGTCTGATCGCACGAAAGTGCGTTTTTTTGTCTTCGCTCCCGGTTCGCTTCCGGCGGACCCCCGCCCCGCGGCGGAAGAGGTTTTACAATTTGAAAGGAGGGTATCCCCATGTCTGTCCAATCCCAATATGAAGCCTGGCTGTCCTGTCCCGCTATGCCCCAGGAGCTGCTGGACGACCTGAAATCCATGGATGAAGCGGCGAAGAATGACAGCTTCTATCGCGATCTGGCCTTCGGCACCGGCGGCCTGCGCGGCGTCCTGGGCGCCGGCACCAACCGGATGAATCTCTTCACGGTCCTCCGCGCCACCCGCGGGCTGGGCACCTATCTGAAGGAAGCCTATGCGAATCCTTCCGTCGCCCTGTCCTGTGACAGCCGGATCCATTCCCGGGATTTTGTGGAGCTGACCGCCGCCGTGCTGGGCGAGATGGGCATCCGGGTTTTCCTCTATCCCCGTCTGCAGCCCACCCCCATGCTCTCCTTCGCGGTGCGCCATCTGGGCTGCTCCGCCGGCGTCATGGTCACGGCATCCCACAACCCCGCCAAGTTCAACGGCTACAAGGTCTACGGCGATGACGGCTGCCAGATCACCCTGGAAGCCGCCGACCGGATCACCGGCTACATCCGCCAGCAGCCCGTGCTGGTGGACGCCCTGCCCGATTTCCGTCACTGGCTGGAGGACGGGATCGTCTCCTATATTACCGAGGAGACCATCGAAGCCTATTATCAGCAGATCCTGACCCTGCAGGTGAAGCCCTGCCATACCCCGCTGCATGTGGTCTATTCTCCCCTGAACGGCGCGGGCAATGTCCCGGTGCGGGAGATTCTGCGCCGTATGGGCAATATCCGGGTAGACGTGGTCGCGGAGCAGGAGAATCCGGACGGTCATTTCCCCACCTGCCCCTATCCGAATCCGGAAATCCGCGAGGCCATGAACCTGGCCATCCGGAAGTGTGTGGAGACCGGCGCGGACTTCTGTTTCGCCACCGATCCGGATTCGGACCGCATGGGCGCCGGCGTCCGGGTAGGCAATGACGTGGTGCTGATCAGCGGCAACGAGATGGGCGTCCTGATGCTGGATTATCTCAGCCGCAACAGGAAGCCCGCCTCCGGGCTTCCCCCGGTCGCCGTGAAGACCATCGTGTCCACCAACATGGCCGACGCCCTCTGCGAAAAGCGGGGCATCGAGCTGAAGAATGTGCTGACCGGTTTCAAGTTCATCTGCGAGCAGATCCACTTCCTGGACGAGGCCGGCCAGACGGACCGCTTCCTCTTCGGCTTTGAGGAAAGCTACGGCTACCTCTCCGGCACCTTTGTCCGGGACAAGGACGCGGTCAACGCGGCCCTGCTGCTCTGCGAGATGGCGGGCAACCTGAAGGCGGAGGGCAAGACCCTGCTCGACCGGCTGCAGGAGCTGCGGGAGGAGTTCGGCTATTTCGCCCAGAAGACCCTGACCTTCCAGTACGAGGGCCAGGACGGCGCCAACCGCATGCAGCAGATCATGACCGATCTTCGCAGGCCGCTGGCTTCCTTCGCGGATCCCCTGGTGCAGACCGCCCGCCGCGTGGACTACCTGAATGACGAAACAGGCCTGCCGAAGAGCGACGTCATCGAATTCAATCTGGAAAACGGCCAGAAGTTCATCGTCCGCCCCTCCGGCACCGAGCCGAAGCTGAAGGCGTATCTCTTCTCCCGGGGCAAGGATCAGGAGGCCGCCGCCGCCGCGCTGGCCGCCCTGGAGCCCCAGGTCGCTTCTCTCTGTCAGTAAGCATGCAGAACAGCCGCGGCGTTTTTCCGCGGCTGTTCTGAGTTGTTCAAAGGAGGATTCCATCCATGAAAAAGCTGCTGTCACTGTTTCTGGCGCTGCTCCTGGTGTCCGCCCTGATTCCGGCGGCGCAGGCATCCGAACGGGTCGTCATCCAGCTGACCCGGCCCACCTTCAACCTGCTCGCATCCGATCTGTCCCAGGTAAAGAAGGTGGAGAAAGCGATCAATGACTACATCGCGGACAAGATCAATGTGGAAATCCGCCTGCGGGACGTGGGCTCGGACAATTATCCCATGAAGGTACGTCCTGCCCTGGAGGCCGGAGAAATCAATCTTCTCTGGACCGCCTCCTGGGAGACCGGTATCAGCACGGATCAGCTGGTTGCCGAAAAGCTGGTCTATGATATCACGGATCTGCTGCCCGGCTCCCCGCTCTACGCTTCCATGTCCGTCGACCAGTGGGAGATCACCCGCTATCAGGACCGGAATTACTATATCCCGGTCTACAAGGACAACGTGGAAGGCTACGATGTCATGTTCCGGAAGGATCTGGTGGACGCTCACGGCTGGGACATCTATTCCGTGGATTCCCTGGAGGATCTGGAGCCCATGCTGGCGGAGGCGAAGGCCGACGGGATCAGATTTCCCTTCCTGACCCAGAAAACCCCCATGTTCTTCCGCTGGTTCCTGGACCGCTTCGATTTCATCACCGGTAACCCGGCTTCCAATTTCATCGCCGTGGACCGGGAGACCAACCAGGTGGTCAACACCCTGCAGACCCCGGAATATGCCCGCTTCGCGAAGCTGATGGGCTCCTGGGTGGAAAAGGGCTATCTCTCCCTCGATGATGTGAACCGTCTCACGTCGGATACCACCATGAAGACGAAGAGCTGGGCCATCTCCTGGTGGACGGATGTTCCCGTCAACCGGGAAGCCAGCCAGCGCTACGGCCAGGAGGTGGTCATGCGGAACCTGACGGACCGCTATGCCCACAGCAACTCCTCCCTGGGCTCCTGCTACTGCATCACGGCTTCCAGCACCCCCCGGCAGGCCCGGGCCGCCATCGATTTCCTCGGCCTGCTCTTTACGGACCGGACCCTGGCGGATATGTATACCTTCGGCATCGAGGGCGAGGATTTTGACTATACCCAGACGGAGTCCCAGTCCATCCGCCATGTCACCCAGCATTCCAGCAAGTACAACCACTCCATGTGGGAGTGCTCCTCCGCCATGGTCGTCACCCCGCTGGCCAACGAGCCCGATATCAAGGATAACCTCTATATAGACTTTAACGGCGGCGCGGAAATCTCCGTCGCCGCCGGGTTCCGCCCGGATATCACCCCCGTGGAGGAGGCCTATCGGGCCTGTCTGAAGCTGTTCGATCAGTATGGATTCGTTCTGGAGAACGGCGGGGTCCCCGCGGGCGAGGTGGATGCCAGGCTCGCGGAGTACCAGGCCGCGCTGGATGAGGCCGGCTATCAGCAGATCCTCTCCGAGTTCACCCGCCAGTACGACGCCTGGAAGGCGCAGCAGTAATCAGGGTGCCGGTTTCCCGGCGCGCCTGTTATTCAAACCACTTCTTCGGCAGCCAGGCGCGCTGGGCTTCCAGCATATCGTCAAAGAGCTTTTTACCCTCCTCCGGCATCACGGACGCCAGCTGAGGATCGTTCATGAAGGTGGACAGTCCCAGCTTCCGGTCGCAGTGCAGCGCCGCCTGGAGGGTATTTTCCTGGTTGTACACATGGCGGGCCACCAGGGGCAGGATGTTGGAGGGCATCGGGCCGGCGTAGACGGGCTCGATGCGGTCCCGGCCGAAGAGGGCGTTGGTCTCCACCACGGCGCCCAGCGGCAGGTTCGGAATCTGGCCCCGGTTCGGGATGTTGACGTTGCTGACCAGGTCGCCCAGCCCCAGCACCGCCTTCAGCAGCAGGTGGCCTTCCTCTCCGGAGGGCTTCAGCTTCAGCTCTTCCTTGCCGGAAATCAGGTCGTCGGACCGCTGCAGCCGCCGCTTCAGGTCCTCCACCCGCCAGTCCACCGTCGTCAGGCCGAACTTCCAGGATGCCACGGTCTCCGGATCCTTCGTGTACCAGGGAGCCGTGAATTCCGCCAGGTGCCGGTCTCCCGCCGCGGCGATGGCGCCGTAGCGGCGGAACAGATCAAACTTCACCCGCTGCGCGCAGTTGAAGGAGGAGTTCATCCAGTTGTTGTCCCCGCCCTCGTCAAATCCGGTTTCGTAGTACTGGTCCGCGAATTCCGCGTACAGGGGCATCAGGTCGATTCCCTTGTAGGAAGCCCGGGTCAGCCAGGTGAAGTGGTTGATGCCCGTCACGGTGGTATACAGCTCCTGCCGCTGCACGCCCTCGATGCCCATCTTGTCCTTCAGCATCGCGCAGAGCAGCTTCTGGGTGCCGAACACCTCGTGGCAGCATCCGAAGGCCTTGATCTCCGGGAACACGTGATACAGCGTCCGCACGCACAGCGACATGGGGTTCGTATAGTTGATCACCCAGGCGTCGGGGCTGTAGTTCTTGATAGCTTCCGCGATCTCGACATACATGGGGATGGTCCGCATGGCCCGCATGAAGCCGCCGGCGCCTACGGTGTCGCCCACAGGCTGCCAGATGCCCAGCCGCTCCGGCGTGTGCACGTCGCTGCGCATCTCCTCAAAGGTAGCCGGAAGGATCGAAATCACCACGAAGTCCGCGCCCGTCAGCGCGTCCTTCAGGGAGTCCCGCACTTCGTATTTCCACCGGGACACAGCGTCCGGATGGGCGCTGATCTTGCTGCCGATGATCTCGTTCCGCTCCGCGGCGGGCCGGTCGATATCATACAGCCGCACCGTGCCGCACATCTGCTCATCCATGGCCAGGTCCATCATGAAACCCCAGGCCCATCCCCGGCTGCCGCCGCCGATGTACGCGATGTTCAGATCCAGCGCCTTCTGCTCCGTTCTGTTCTTCATCTGTTGGTTTCTCCTTTAATGATTTTATATAAAAAGGAACTGCCGCAAGACAGTTCCTTTTCTTTACCCGAAAAATTAATACTGATTCTGACGCTGCGCCTCGAAGCACTCACGGCAGTACACAGGCCGGTCTCCGCGGGGCTGGAAAGGAACCTGGGTGGTCCGGCCGCAGCCGTCGCAGATCACTTCGTACATCTGACGGGTGCCGTTGCCGTTCTGGGCCCGGCGGGCAGCACGGCAGGCGGGGCAGCGGCTGGGCTCATTCTGGAAGCCCTTCTCGGCGAAGAACGCCTGCTCGCTGGCAGAGAATACGAATTCGTTGCCGCAGTCACGGCAGGTCAGCGTCTTGTCTTCATACATGGTAAAAAACCTCCCTAAAAAAATGATTGTCGACCCGCGCCATTGGTATTCTAACTGAGCTCTTTCCATACGATGGCGTCGAGAGAACAACCATGAGGGAAGCGTTTCCAGTGGACCAGTGCTGGGGTTCAAACGGGATTATAGCATAACTTTTCTATTTTGTATACCCCGGATAGGATTTTTCCCAAAAAGAACCCAATATCTGTTCACTCCCGGACGGATTTCTCCGGAGAGCGAGGGGTATTATCTCCAAGAAATCCCATCAGGGCGGAAAGGTTCTCCCGGGGCGTGGTCGTGGGTCTTCCCAGATCGGCCCTGGCTCCGCAGGCGCACTTTACCTCCGCCATCACCGGTCCCTCTTCCTTCCGGGCCATCCGCAGCGCCGCCTTCAGCGCAGCCTCGTCCTTCGCCGTCAGCACCTCCGCGTACCCCGCCGCCCTGGCCAGGGCCGTCAGATCCATCTCCCGGTTGCACACAGGCATTCCGCCCACAGTCTCGTGCGCGCCGTTGTTGATCACCACGTGAATCAGGTTCCGCGGCCTCCGCTGACCGATGATCTCCATGGCTCCCAGGTGCATCAGCGCAGCCCCGTCCCCGTCCAGGCACCAGATCCTGCGCTCCGGCTTCTCCTCCGCCAGCCGCAGGGCAATCATGGACGCGTGTCCCATGGATCCGACCGTCAGGAAGTCCCGCTCGTGGCCTTCCCCTCTTTTCTCCCGGATCTCGAAAACCTCCCGGCTCAGCTTGCCCGTCGTGCAGACGAACACGTCCTCCTCCGCCGCTTCCGCCAGAATGATCTCCGCCGCCCGCTCCCGGGTCATGGTATATCCGTTCCGGTAGTCCGGCTTTTCCTCCGTGGTCAGCCCGCCCTTCCGGATCACCAGCGCCGCGCATTTTCCCTGCCCGAGCGCCTCCGTCAGTTCTTCGAAAGCCTCCCCGAATTCCCTTTCCGTGGTTTCCTTGCCCACGATCCGGTACGGGATGCCCAGCAGCTCCAGCTGCCCCGGCGTCACCTCGCCCTGTTTGACGTGCTGCGGCTCATCGTGCACCCCGGGTTCTCCCCGCCATCCGATCACCAGCAGGCAGGGAATCCCGTATACCGCGGGATCCATCAGGGACGCCAGCGGATTGACCGCGTTCCCCAGCCCGCTGTTCTGCATGTAGCACAGCCCCGGCTTTCCCGTCGCCAGATAGTGCCCCGCGCACAGCGCGATGGCCCCGCCCTCGTTGTGGGCCACGATATGCTGCTTCCCGTCCGTCCCGAACCGGGCGTACAGCTCGTCGCACAGCCCCTTCAGCTGGGAGTCCGGCACCCCGGTAAAAAAGTCAATTCCCGCCTCTGCGCATCTCTGCAGCAATATCTTCGCCAGCAATTTTTTTCCTCCTGTTCCGAAAAAGCGGTCCCTCCTCCCGGGAGGGACCGCCCCTTTTCATCCTTCACTCAGTCCTCAAACATAGCTTCGCCGTCTTCCAGCTCTTCCGCTTCCTCCGCCGGCGCCTCCTCCGGCACCGCGTTGGGATCCGCGAAGTACGCCAGCAGAATGGCCTGGCTCCAGGTCACCTGGCCGGTAATGAAGTAGTTCTGCAGCTGATCGGAGTAGAAGTCGTAGTAGATGTTGCTGTAGATCGGAATCGTCGGCAGCACCTCGTTGTACCTCTCCTGGAAGCTGACCCACTTGGTCACGTATCCGAACACGTCCATCGGGTCGGTCTTCCGCATATCCACGGCCTTGTACCACAGCTCCTCATCATCGCTGTAGGTGTTGTTCCAGATCTCGTGGTTCAGGGTCTTGTCCGTGCTGTAGGTGATGGACGGGTCGACCATGATGTGGAAGTTCGTCGCCAGATAGATCATGTCGGTCGTCCGTTCGGTCTGCCGGTAATAGCTGTACAGCAGATCCTGCATGGGCGTGGGAACCAGCTCCAGCGTGATGCCCGCCTGGTTCAGGTTGTCGATGAAGTTCTCCTGCAGGGTATCCACGATGTGGTTTCCTTCCGGATACATCATCTTCAGCCGCAGCGCCACCAGCTCGCCGTCCACCATCTTGCAGCGGACCTCGTCCACGCCGGGCTGATAGGTCTCGCCCTTTTCGTTCAGCGTCCATCCCGCGTCATCCAGCAGCAGGTTGGCCTTCTTGATGCCGGTCTTTTCGGTCCGCTCCGGATCGTTCTCCAGATCATACACGCCGTAGTGCGTCAGGTTCTCCAGGCTCAGGGTTTCCCACGCCGCGATGGCCGCCTCAAACTCTGCCTGGGTCCGGACGTACCGGTTCTTGTGCTTCAGCAGATTCTCTTCGTCATCCACGGTGTGCACTTCCGGCAGCACCTCATCCAGCATGTTCACCGGATAGTCCAGCTGATGGGTCACCAGCAGGTATTCCCACTGCTCCCGTCCGTAGTATCCGTCCATAACCTCGCCGAAGTTCATGACGCTGGCTTCGCCCTCGGCAGGCTCCGCGCCTTCGGGCATCGCGACCGGCGCGCCGCAGTAGTCTTCCGTGATCTGTTCCCGGTCCATGCACCACGCAATGGCCTGGCGCACTTCCTTTTCATGCACGGTAGGCCAGTCATAGGTGAAGGTCAGGAAGCTCAGGCCGATCCGGGGATAGGCCTGGGTCCGTACGCCCTCGCCCATCAGGCTCATGCCGTCCATGATCGCCGTGCCGTTGACCACCTTGTTCACCAGGTGCACTTCGTTCTCGGTGATCTTGTGGATGGAGCTGTTCTCGCCGACGTACAGGGTGCCGTCCTCCGCCTTCCGCAGGTCATAGTCCCCGACGGTGAAAGCGATCTTCTCGATCTGCGGAATCACCAGATACATCGGGTTGCCCTGCCGGTCCGTCATCTGTTCGTTGTTCTCGTTCAGCATGGGTACGTAGTTCCCGCTGGCGTTTCCGCCCGGCAGGCTGTTGTGGAACCATGCGCCCTTAAAGTAGGGATTCCGCTCGAAGTGGCTGGTCACGCCGTCATAGCTCAGCATGACGTACGGTCCGCACACCACGGAGGGATGGCTGTTGTATCCGGTCTCCTTGTCCAGGATCGTCTTCGCCAGCAGGTCCGGCGTGAAGATCGGCTCTTCCACGCTCTGATCCGCGTTCCCGATGTATACGCCCAGTCCGTCGTCGTACACCTTGCATCCGGGAGCCAGCACGTGGATCGGATAGGGCTCGCACAGCAGCAGGCCGACCTCAAAGAAGTAAGGCAGGAATTCGTGATCCAGCGTGATCACCAGCTGATGGTCGCTCAGCACCTCCACGCCGCTCAGGCAGTAGGAGTACTTGTCCGGCTCCTCCATCAGCTCCTCGTCCGTCTTCCCTTCCATCTTCGCCCGGCAGTAGTTGATGTATTCCTCATATCCCAGGATATGCTGGGCGCGGTAGATCTTTCCGCCGATCTCTTCCACCTCGGGCGCCATCATCAGCAGCAGCGAGAAGGCGTAGTCCCAGGCCGTGATCGGGGTTCCGTCCGAGAAGTACAGGTCCTCCGCAATCAGCAGGTTGTAGCTCCGGTTGCCGTATTCGTCATCCGTCACAACCCACTGCTCCTGTCCGGCAATCTCCTGGCTGTTGGTGACCACCGAGGGATCCAGCACGTACACGCCCTGGTTCTGGTCCCAGTTTACCAGGTTGTATCCGTGAATCAGCGCCCGCACGTCGATGTCCGCCGTGTCGTTGCCGAACATTTCCGTGAAGAAGTCGCCCTTGGTAATCGTCGGATGGGTTACAATCAGCTCCTCCGGAGCCACGTATTCCTCGGTTTCCTCCGTCTCCGTTTCCGTCGCTTCCGCCAGCCCCAGCGTGGGCAGGAACAGCATCAGGCTCAGTACCAGGCACAACAGTTTCTTCAGCATACCCTTTTCCTTCCTTCCAGTCTGACTTTGTAAAGATGTTACCCCAAACCCTGCGCCTCAGGGCGGATGCGGGATTTCTCCCGCGTCCGCGCCCGGTGCGCCTGGTTGAATCCGGAAATCAGTCGAAGCAGTCGCCCACGTGGTTGATGACCACATCCACGCCCAGCGGCGTTCCGTAGTCTTCAATGATCAGGTAGTTGTTGCCGCGTCCCCTCTTGGGCGGCGTCTTGCCTTCCGGCGGATTGTCACGCTTCCGCTCGATCAGGGAGTTGGTGAACACCGTGGTGTTCCCCACCGTCTCTTCTCCGGTTCTGCTGTATTGGACAATCTCCTGCTCGCTCCAGGTGTATGTCACTTCCCGGCCGTTGACGATCGTCGGCAGGTTATCCACCGTCGCGGTCCAGTTGTTCTTCTCCGTCAGCTCCACATGGATGCCGTTGCTCAGTGTGCAGTAGATGCTCAGCGGCCGCAGCCCCGCGGAGTTGTTATTGTCCACCCAGACCTTGCTCACCGTCACGCTCGTGGTCACGGGGCTGTAGATGTTCGTGATCGTGTATCCGTCGATCCGGGCCACGTACATCTCGACGGGCTCCTCCGTCACGGTATAGACGATCTCCTTCCCGTCCCGGGTCTTGGGCAGATCCGTAAACTGCCAGCTCCAGCCGTTCGCCGCGTTCAGCACCGCCTGCGTGACTTTGGTTCCGTCCGCCAGCAGGTTCACGAACACCCGGTCCGGCCGGTTCTGATCCCGGTTGCCAAAGTCTTCCCAGATCTTGACGACAGGAATGGTCACCAGCTCCTCCGGCGGCTCCGGCGTAGGAGTCGGGCTCGGCTCTTCCGACGGCGAGGGCTCCGGGCTGGGCGTCGGAGTAACTTCCGCCGTCCGCTCGTAAATATTCTTCAGCACATTGCCCTTTTCCTGCCCCTCGGCCGGGATTGGCTCCTGCCCCTCGGCCGGGATCGGTTCCAAAGTCGGCTCCGAAGTCGTCTCCGCGTTCGCCGTCTCCGCCTTTACCTCAATGGTCAGCTGGGTGACGCTGTTTTCTTCGTCAAAGGTGTAATTCAGGTTTTCCAGCAGCTTGTCCGGGTCCACCTCGGTCACCGTATAGGTGCCGGGAACCAGACCCTCCAGCACGTACTTCCCTTCTTCCGTGAAATCGCTGTATTTCACGGTCATGGGCATGCTTGCGTCCGGTCCGTCGATCCGGAAAACCAGCTCCCCCAGATCCTCCGCCGAAGGCGTGGGGATCGGGGTTGCGGTTTCCGTCGGTTCCGCGGTCGGCTCCGGCACAGCTTCCGCCATAGCGAAGCCAAAGCAAAGCACCGCCAGCATGCACATCAGTGCAAACAGTGTTCTGAAAGCATTCTTCATGATCTCATACGCTCCTTTGCTTTCCTCGGAACCAGGATTAGTCGAAGCAGTCGCCCACGTGGTTGATGACCACATCCACGCCCAGAGGCGTTCCGTAGTCCTCGATGATCAAATACTTGTTGCCGCGTCCCTTCGGAGGCACGTTGGTCTGTTCGGGCGGCGGCGTCTCACGCCTGCGCATGCTGTTGGTGAAGATGGTGGTGTTGTTGACGACCGTGGTGTCCGTCAGCGTGTACCCCAGCACCTCCTGCTCCGTCCAGCTGTAGCTGACCGGCTGGCCGAACCGGATCACCGGCAGGTCGCTGATGGTGGCGCTCCAGTTGTTGTCCGCGTTCAGCACCACGCTCATGCCGTTGTTCAGCTTCATCAGGATGCTCGTCGGCCGCATGCCGGCTTCATTGTTGTTGTCGTCCCAGACCTTGCGTACGGAGACGCTGGTCGTGATCGGACGATAGTGGTTGATAATGTGCGTTCCGTTGATTTCCGTCTCGTAGTAGGTCACCGGGTCTTCCGTGACGGTGTAGACGATATCGGTTTCGCCGTTCTGTTTCGGCAGATCGGTGAAGCGATAGTACCATCCGTCCGCGGCCGTCAGGGTCACCGCCTGGATCTGGGCGCCGTCCGCCAGCAGGCGTACGGTGATGGAACCGGGCCGGTTGCCGTCGATGTCGCCCTTGTCGTCCCATTCCTTGGTCACCAGCAGATCCACTGTCTCGGGTTCCGGTTCAGGCGTCGGCGTCTCTTCGGGAGTGGGTTCCGGCGTCGGCGTCGGTTCAGGCGTTGCTGTCGGTTCGGGCGTAATCTCGCTGATCTCGAAGATCTTCTCGAATTCCAGCCGTCCCTTCAGCAGCGCGTCCTCCACCAGCAGGATGGTCTCGCCCTTTTCGTTCGTCGTCGTGTTGCCTGTAGAGGTTACCTTACCCATCTCGTCAATCACGAACGTCGTATCCGTCGCGATGTCGTATCCTTCCGGCGCCACCACTTCGCGCAGCGTGTACTCCTCGCCGGTCTTCAG
>CAMNKK010000031.1 GCA_946542235.1 uncultured Clostridia bacterium
AGGAAGCCGCCGAGCCCGCTCCCGAAGCCGCAGAGGAAGCTCCCGCGGAGG
Organism: uncultured Clostridia bacterium; assembly: GCA_946542235.1. Taxonomy (GTDB): domain Bacteria; phylum Bacillota; class Clostridia; order Christensenellales; family Aristaeellaceae; genus Aristaeella. The sequence continues at coordinate 52 of CAMNKK010000031.1, forward strand.
AAGCCGCCGAGCCCGCTCCCGAAGCCGCAGAGGAAGCTCCCGCGGAGGAAGCTGCCGAGCCCGCTCCCGAAGCCGCCGGGGCTGATACTTCCGTTCTGACCCGGGAGAGACTGCTCTCCCTCTGCGGAGCCTATGCCGCAGAAAACGGCAAGGATCTCTCTCAGGCAGCCTTCCCCGAGTCCGAATCGGAGGAAGCCCTGCGAGGTGATCTCGCCCTGGTGCTTGTGCTGCTGCGCAAGTAATCCCTCCAAAGGCTGAACACAAACTATACGGAGGAAGGCGCCCCGATTCGGAGCGCCTTCCTTTTTGTGCCTTCGCCTGTCCCGCCGGAAAGGACATCAGCCCTTCTGATCATAATGCTTTCTGATGTAGCCGTCCAGATTGCCGTACTCACTGACCACGACGGAGTCCGCGTTCAGGTGCTTCATCACCGCCAGCAGGATGCAGATCCCGTGGACCACAATATCGGCCCGGCTGGGCTGCAGGCCTTCCAGCTGCAGCCGCTGCTCCGGCGTCATGCCGGCCAGCTTCTCCCCGATTTCCCGGATGCGTTCCCGGGGCAGGCAGGTTCCGTGCATATAGGTCCGGTCCGTCCAGTGAATTCCTCTGTGCAATGCGGCCAGCGCAGTAAAGGTGCCACCCGTACCGATCCAGTTTTTCGGCACGGGCGGCACCCTGCAGGTATTCCATTTTTCCGTCAGAATCTTTCCCGCCGCGGCTTCCACGGCCGGCATGTCTTCCTTTTTTTCAATGGGCAGCATTCGGAACAGCCGGACAGCGCCCATCTGGCAGGAGATGGCCAGATCGATCTCCGCCGCTTTGCCGATGACCAGCTCCGTGCTCCCGCCGCCGATATCGATGACGCCGCAGGGCTCCCCCTTCGGGGCGATTTCCGTCGCGCCCAGAAAGCTGAGCACGGCTTCTTCCTCTCCGCTGATGATCTCCGGCTCCGCGCCGGTTCTGTCCCTCAGCAGCTTCAGGAACGCTTCCCCGTTCCGGGCATCCCGGGAGGCGCTGGTGGCAAAGACATGCAGCCGGTCACATCCGATTTTCCGGGCGGACCGGGCCATCCGTTCCACGGCCGCGGCAGTTTTTTCCATGCTTTCGGGCTGCAGGTTTCCCTCCGCGTCCAGCCCGGCAAACAGTCTCGTCCCCTCCCTGTCCCGGGTCAGGCGCCGGAATCCGTCTTCCTCCACTTCCGCAATCAGCATGCGCACCGAATTGGATCCGATTCCGATTACTGCTACTACCTGCATGCGCGCCTCCCTGTTTTCCTTCGGGAAATAAGGTTTCATGCCTGAGCCCCGCTCCGCCCCCGGCGGATCGGTCTAATCCGACATCTCGTCCATCAGGATTTTCAGTTCATCCTCCGTATAGGCATACAGCGCTTCCGGGTTCGTAAACTGGAAGCGCAGGTCATTCCTGTTGATAAAGGCATAGTTATTCATGGCGCTGGTCACGACGTAATCCTCCGTCTCCACCAGCTTCAGCCGGTTTTCCATCTCCTTGTTCGCTTCCTCCAGGCGGTTCAGCGTCACGTTCAGCGCCGTTTCCTGCTGGCGCTTTTCCGTGGCCTGCCCGGAAAGAATCAGGAACAGGATCAGGAAGACCGCGGCCATCGCCCCGATGATCCACAGAAAGGACCGGTAATTCATCGTATTCTGCACGGCCGTAAGCTCCTTTCTCTTCCGCTCAGCCTGATGGGTCTTTCATTTCGACATCCGCCGTCCGGATCCCTGCCTTTCCTCAGGAAAACATGCTGATCTGGCTGGTTTCGCTCAGCCCCTCCAGCGCTCCGTGGGCACGCAGCATTTCGATGGTTCCGGCTCCCGCCTTCCCCCGCTGCCGCAGGTCCTCCACCGAAAGGAATTCCCCCTGCTTCCGGGCCTCCACGATGGGGATCGCCGCGTTTGCTCCCAGCCCGCTCAGGCTGGTAAAGGGGCAGCGGATGTTTCCGTCCTCCATGAGGAAGCTGCTGACATCGCTGCGGTAGAGATCCACCGGCAGGAAGCGGATTCCCCGCATGTTCATTTCCAGCACCAGCTCCAGGCAGGTGGCGATTTCCTTATCCTTCGCGCTGGGCTTGTCCATTGCCCGGATCTCCCGGATCCGCTCCCGGCAGGTGTCCGGGGAAAGGATCATGGTTCCGGCGTCAAAGCCGTCCCCCCGCACCGTAAAGTAGGCACAGTAGTAGGCCAGGGGCTCATGCAGCTTGAACCAGGCCACCCGCAGGCTCATGGTCACGTAGGCCACCGCGTGCCCCTTCGGGAACATGTATTTGATTTTCCGGCAGCTGTCCATAAACCATTCGGGAACCCCCGCCTCGATCATCGCCTGCTCCATCTCCGGCTTCAGTCCCTTGCCCTTCCGGACGCTCTCCATGGTGGTAAAAGCCATTTTCGGCTTAACCCCCTGGTCCATCAGGTAGTTCATAATGTCGTCCCGGCAGCACACGCATTCGCTCAGGGTGGCGGTGCCCGCGTTGATCAGGTCCTTGGCGTTTCCCAGCCACACATCCGTCCCGTGGCTCAGGCCGGAAATCCGCAGCAGCTCCTCCATGGTGCAGGGCTGGGTATCCTGCAGCATGCCCCGTACAAATTCCGTTCCGAACTCCGGCACACCGTAGGTGCCCGTGTTGCACAGAATGTCCTCCGATGTGACCCCCAGGGCTGCCGGGGAGGTAAACAGGCTCCGCACGCCGGGGTCGTCCAGGGGAACCTCCTGAAAGTTCACGCCGGTCAGCTTTTCCAGCTCATGCATCATGGTCGGATCATCATGCCCCAGGCAGTCCAGCTTCACCAGAATGTCGTGCATTGAGTTGAAGTCGAAATGCGTGGTGGTAAAATCGCTTTCCAGATCGTCCGCCGGATGCTGGACCGCGGTGAATTCACAGATATCGTATTCCTGCGGCACGACAACCATCCCGCCCGGATGCTGGCCGGTGGTCCGCTTGACCCCGGTGCATTCCGCGGCCAGCCGCATCTTTTCCGCGTTTCCTGCCTGGATCCCCCGATCCTCCAGATAGTGCAGGGCATAGCCGTAGGCCGTCTTGTCCGCCAGGCCGGAAATGGTTCCCGCCCGGAACACGTGATCATGCCCGAACAGCTCCTCCACATAGTGGTGCGCCCGGTTCTGATATTCGCCGGAGAAATTCAGGTCAATATCCGGCACCTTGTCTCCCTCAAATCCAAGGAAGACCTCAAAGGGGATGTCGAACCCGTCCTTTGTCAGCCGGCGGCCGCACTGGGGGCAGTTCCGGTCCGGCAGGTCCACCCCCACGTGATATTTGCTCTTGTCCACGTCGAAAAAGCCCTTGTGGCAGTGGGTGCAGCGGTAATGGGGCGGAAGCGCGTTCACCTCGGTGATACCGCACATCCGGGCCACCAGGCTGGATCCCACGGATCCCCGGGACCCGACCAGGTACCCATCCTCCAGGGATTTGGATACCAGCTTCTCCGCGATGTTGTACAGCGTGCAGTAGCCGTATCCCACGATGGATTTCAGTTCCTTTTTCAGCCGGGCTTCCACGATTTCCGGCAGCGGGGATCCGTACATCTCCTCCGCCGTGGTCCAGCTCATCCGCTGAATGTTGTCCTCCGCGTCGTCCCAGAAGGGCTGGAAGGTGTCCTCTCCCTTCGGGTGCTTCGGAAAAAGGCTCATGGGTTCCACCAGGTCCGCAATCTTCCGCGGGTTCTCAATGACCACCTCCCGGGCTTTTTCCGGACCCAGGTAGGCGAATTCCTTCAGCATTTCGTCCGTGGTTTTGAAGTACAGCGGCGGCTGATTGTCCGCGTCCTCGAAGTCCATTCCGGCCTGGATCACGGCCCGGCCCACCGCATCCTTGGGATCCAGGAAATGCACATCCCCCGTGGCCACCACGGGCTTGCCCATCTCTTCGCCCAGCCGGACGATGACCCGGTTCAGATCCCGCAGCTCCTCTTCGCTTTTGACATAGTCCTCCCGGAGCAGGAAGGCATTGTTCCCGATAGGCTGAATCTCCAGATAATCATAGAAGGAGGCAATTTCCTTCAGTTTTTCGTCGCTTTCTCCGGCCAGCACCGCCCGGAACAGCTCTCCCGCCTCGCAGGCGCTGCCCAGAATCAGGCCCTCCCGGTACTTCCTGATGATCTCCCTGGGCATATGGGGCTGCCGCCGGAAGTATTCCAGGTGGGAAATGGAAACCAGCCGGTTCAGGTTCACCAGTCCCTCCCGGTTCCGGGCCAGCAGGACAATATGCCAGCTGGAGCCGATGGCACCGCCCCGCAGCTTTTCATTCAGATCCCGGTAGCTGCGGATCTCCGGATAGCGCTCCGCGGTGTGTTCGAACATCCGCTGCAGGCAGTGCGCCGTCGCGGTGGCATCGTGCACCGCCCGGTGGGCGTTCTTCAGGCTGACGCCCAGATGCTTGCACAGGGCTTTCAGCTTGAAGGATTTCAGCTCCGGATACAGCTTCCGGGCATAGGTCAGGGTATCCAGCACCGGATTGGTGTAGGACATCCCCAGCCTTTTCAGCTCCGAGCGGAGCAGCGCCGCGTCAAAGGCGCTGTTGTGGGCGGCAATGGGGCAGTCTCCGATGAACGCCATCAGCTTCGGCAGCATTTCCGCCGCCTTCGGCTTGCCGCTGAGCATGACGTCCGTGATATTGGTCACTTCCGTAATCTTCGGCTTCAGGGGCTCCCCGGGATCCACCAGCTCCTCGAACTGGTCCACGATGGTTCCCTTCTCCAGTTTCACGGCACCGATTTCGATAATCCGCGCGGAGGAGGTATTCAGTCCCGTGCTTTCAAAGTCCAGTACCACGATCGGCCCGTCATAGGCTGTCTCCCCGGGCCGCTCCACAATGTCCCGCTCATCGATCAGGTATCCCTCGCAGCCGGGAATCAGCTTGATCTTTCCCTTCGCGGCCCGGAAGGCGGCGGGGAAGCTCTGCAGCACCCCGTGGTCCGTCACCGCCACGGCGGGATGTCCCCACTGAACCGCCCGGGCAATCAGATTCTCCACCGGCGTCAGGGCATCCATCGTGGACATATTGGTATGCATGTGCAGCTCGACCCGCTTCTCCTCCGCCGTGTCCTGCCGCTCCTCCTTTTCCATCTCCACCATGTCCCGCACCATGACCGCCAGCTCCCGGGAGAAGGTGTCGTACTGGCATTCCCCGCGGATCTTCACGTTCATGCCCTCCCGGATCCGCTGCACCTTCTCCTGGACCGCTTTCCGCTCCTCCTCGGTGATGGGAGGCAGGCTGTCCTCCTCGCCCCTGCGGGCCCGGCGGGCCCGGTACCGCAGAAAGGTCTTGCAAAGGATGCTGGAGGTATAATCCGTCACCGCAAAGGTCACCAGCAGCGTTTCCCCTCCGCGCAGCTCCTTGGTTTCCAGCATGAACACATCGCCCTGGATCACCACCAGGCCGCTTTCCGCGTTCAGCTCCCGGATTTCCACCGGATGATCCGCGATCCCCCTGCCCATGATTGGCTTGTCCACCGATGCGTTCGACATTTCCGGAATCGGGATGCCGGTCTGCAGCGCGCTTTCCGCCGCCTTCGGCGCCTTCTTCTCGCCGTCCGTGTCCTTCTTTTCCGCCGTCTTCCGCGGAGCTCTGGCCGCCTTCTTTTCCGAAGGATCGTACGCCGTTCCGTACCGTTCCGCCATCTCCGCACGCGTCACGGTCAGCAGGCTCTGCTGCCGCTCCTGGGTCATCCTGGCCAGGCGGGCTTCCCGGTCTCCCGCCACCGTCGTCTCCACGATGACCTGGGCGTCAAAGATTTCCCGGATGGCGGTGGAAAGCCGGTTGGCAATATTGTATTTTCCCGTGTAATCCAGGGAGAATTCATCCGGAAAGGTCAGCGTAACCCGGTTTCCCTGGCAGCTCCAGTCAATGTTCGGCAGCCACGCAATGATTCCCGGATAGCTCCGGCGCAGAAAATCCGTCAGCACAGACCGGTAAGCCTTCACATCCCGCAGGAAGCTTTCCCGCAGCGCCGGGCTTGCCACACGCACCGCCAGCGGCCGTCCGGGAAAGGTCTCCCGGAGGATCTTTTCCAGAAGCAGGAACTGCTTCTCCTCCACCAGCACGGTACTTTCAAAGGTGATATAGGTCTTTTTTCTGGATTTGACATAGATCACCCGCGGCGCCGACAGTTTTCCGGCCAGTTCCGGAATTTCCCGGGCAATGCGGCTCATCAAATCCTCGTAGCTCATGCTGCTTCCTTTCCTGTCCTTCCCGTGTTTCTCTTCGTCCGGGATCCCTGCCCTCTGCCGGGTCCTTTCAGGTTCAGGAGCACATCTCCCGGACCTTCCTGATCAGAATCTCCGCCAGGTCTCCCTCCACCTTCCGGGGTTCCTCTCCCCGGACAAACAGCACTCCGGAGCCGTTTCCGCCTCCGGCAATGCCCACATCCGCTTCCCGGCCCTCGCCGATCCCGTTGACGACGCATCCCATCACGGCCACCTTCAGGGGCACGGTCACATCGCCCAGCTCTCTTTCCACCCGCTCCGCGATCCGGGCTACGGGGATTCCTGTCCGCCCGCAGGTCGGGCAGGCGATCAGCTGCACGCCCCGGGTCCGCAGGTTCAGCGCCCGCAGGATGTCCCATCCCGCTTTCGCCTCCGGCACCGGATCCCCGCTCAGGCTCACCCGGATGGTATCCCCGATCCCGTCCAGCAGCAGGCTTCCGATTCCGATGGCGCTCTTCACCGTGCCCTGTCCCGGCAGTCCGGCCTCCGTCACCCCCACATGCAGCGGATAGTCGCTTTTCCGGTGTGCCAGCCGGTAGGCTTCCACCGTCAGGCGGACATCGCTGGATTTCATGCTCAGCACAATGTCCTCAAATCCCGCTTCCTCCAGCAGCCGGGCATGTCCCAGCGCGCTTTCCACCAGGCATTCCGCCGTCGGGCCGCCGTATTTTTCCAGAAGGTCCTTCTCCGCCGACCCGCTGTTCACGCCGATCCGGATCGGAATATGATGCGCCTTCGCGCAGTCCGCCACCATGCGGACCCGGTCCGCTCCGCCGATGTTTCCGGGATTGATCCGCATCTTGGCAATCCCGTTTTCCATTGCGGCAATGGCCAGCCTGTAATCGAAATGAATATCCGCCACCAGCGGCACCGGGCTGCCGTCCACCAGCGTCCGCACCGCCCTGGCGCATTCCTCATCATATACGCTCACCCGCACCAGGTCGCAGCCCGCCTCCGCCAGGGCGCGGATCTGGGCCAGCGTGGCTTCCGTATCCCGGGTGTCCGTATTCGTCATGCTCTGCACCAGGATCGGGTTTCCGCCGCCTATTTTCAGCCGGCCGGCCTGCACTGTCCTTGTCATGGCTTTTCTCTCCTTGTTTCAGCTTCTCCCTGCCGCGGCACGGGGCAGGAATGGGGTTTTGTGCCGCGCCTTACCGGAACAGGTTCAGCACATCCCGGAAGGTCAGCACCGCCATCAGCCCCAGCAGAATCACGATTCCCACCGTATTGACGATGGCTTCCTTTTCCGGCGGAACCGGTTTGCCCCGGACGGCCTCAATCAGCCCAAAGATCAGCTTGCTTCCGTCCAGTCCGGGAATGGGCAGCAGATTCATCAGCCCGAGGTTGATGGAAATGGAGATCAGCATTTCGAGAAACGCCTGGAAGCCGCCCGACCTTACCTCTGTGGAAATGACGGAAATCACGCCCACCGGCCCGGCGGTCTGGTCCAGGCCCTCTCCTGTGGTCACCAGTCTCCGGAGGGCGTCCAGAATCAGGTTGGCTCCCCGCCAGCACAGATCCGCGCCGGCGCCGATCGCCCCGATCAGGTCCGTTCTTTCCGTCACCGTCCGGTACCTTCCGCCGATCAGGACACCCAGCATCATCCGGCCTTCGTCCTCGTTCCACTGCGGGGTAAGCTCCAGATGCAGGGTTTCCTCCCCCCGCTGTACGGTTACCTGCATCGGCCCGTCCTCTTCCCGGTAGGCGGCAATGGTGTCCAGCAGCGTCTCCATGGTTCCGTCCAGCATGTTCACACCGTTGATCTCCGTAATGACGTCCCCGGCCTGCAGTCCGGCCTCCCAGGCTGCCCCTGCGGCGTTCACCCCGGAGATGTACGGATCCACCCCGGTCACCGTGGGGATGCCGCTCACCCAGTAGAAGCCCGCCGCCACCACGAAGGCCAGAACGAAGTTCATCATCGGGCCCATCAGCACCATGAACATCCGTTTCCAGACATTCTGGTTCCGGTACAGACGCGGGTCGTTCGGGTCCGCTTTTTCCTTCTCCGTATCCTCGAAGAATGCATTGTATCCGCCCAGCGGAATCGCCCGGATCACAAAACGGGTGTCGTGCTTTTTGCTCTTCCATCCGAAAAGCTTCGGTCCGAACCCGACACCGAACTCCGTCACCTCAATGCCCATCCATCGAGCCGCCCAGAAGTGGCCCAGCTCGTGCACCACAATCAGAATCGCCAGCAGCAGAATCGCCAGCAGCACAGACACGATCGTCATTCTTCCTTTCCCACTTTCCGGGCCAGCCGGTCCGCTTCAAATATCTCTTCAAAGTTTCCCGCCGGCAGGCCGCTCAGCCTGTCCAGCGCCCTTTCCACCCGGGTAAAGATGTCTCCGAAGGCAATCTCGCCCCGCAGGAAAGCAGCCACCGCTTCCTCGTTCGCGCCGTTGAGCACCGTGCAGGCCGCGCCGCCGGCCTTCAGTGCCTCCTTCGCCATCCGCAGGGAAGGAAACTTTTCCTCATCCGGCTTCTCAAAGGTCAGCTTTCCCAGGGCGAACAGGTCCGGCGCGGCCACGCCCGTGGCGGCCCGCCTGGGATAGGTCATGGCATACCCGATGGGCACCCGCATATCCGGCACGCCCAGCTGGGCCAGCACCGCTCCGTCCTCAAATTCCACGGCGCTGTGAATCACGCTCTCCGGATGAACCACCACCTGGATTTTCTCCGCCGGCATGTCAAAGAGCCAGCGGGCTTCCATAATCTCCAGTCCCTTGTTGAACATGCTGGCGGAGTCCACCGTGATCTTCGCCCCCATGTCCCAGTTGGGATGGCGCAGCGCCTGCTCCCGGGTGGCCCGGAGGATCTGTTCCTTGTCCCAGGTTCGGAAAGGTCCGCCGGAGGCGGTCAGCAGGATCCGGCTGGGACGGTTCGGACCCGCCGCCTGCAGGCACTGAAAAATTGCGCTGTGTTCACTGTCCACCGGCAGAATGGGCTTTCCTTTCCGCGCAGCCAGCTCCATCACCAGATGCCCGCCGGTCACCAGAGCTTCCTTGTTGGCCAGCAGCACCTGCCTTCCGGCTTCCAGGGCATCCAGGACGCTCTGCAGCCCCGCGATGCCGACAATGCTGACCAGCACCTGGTCCGCCTCGGCTTCCGCAGCCGCCGCGTGCAGGGCTTCTTTTCCGCTCATCCACCGGCAGAACTTCAGATCCTCCGGAATATCCTCCGCCCTGATTCCATCCACCAGGCCCGCCATCTCCGGACGGAAGCGGCGTACCTGTTCAAACAGCTTCTCCCGGCTGTGCTTTGCCGTCAGCGCTGTCACCCGAAACTGATCCGGATGTCTGGCGCACAGGTCAAGCGCCTGGGTTCCGATGGAACCGGTCGATCCCAGAATTGCGATTTTTGTCATATTCCTCTTCCTCTGAAACCTTTTCCTTCCCCTGCTCCCGCCGCCGTTTCCGTCAGACCATGAACGTCAGGTAGCAGTAAACCAGCACCGCCATGAACAGCACGCTGTCCAGCCTGTCCAGCATGCCGCCGTGGCCGGGAAAGAGATTGGAAAAATCCTTGATTCCGCTGTGGCGCTTCACCAGGGAAGCGAACAGGTCGCCGATCTGGCCCACCACGCCGCCCAGGAAGCCCAGCATCAGGTAGGCGGGGAAGGTCGGCAGCTTGGCCAGGGTCGCCTCGTTGCAGGTCCACCGGGCAATCAGATAAACCAGAAGCGCCGCCAGCATGCTCCCCGCCATCCCCCCGATGGATCCCGCAACGGTTTTATGGGGGCTGACGGGCGGGCAGAGCTTTTTCCCGCCCACGGCGGTCCCGATGAACAGGGCAAAGGTGTCTCCCAGCAGCGGCACCGCGAATACCAGAGCGATCAGAACCACTTCCACCGCCTTCTGGTCCGCCAGGCTCAGCGCCACCAGGCTCAGCCCCGGCAGCACCACCGTCAGGATCGGCAGGGCGGACATGGCCAGATCCGTCAGCTCCGGCGCTTCCCGGAACAGGATCTGCACCACCATCATCAGCAGCGCGATGGTCATCAGCGGCACGATCATCTCCGTCCCAAACAGCTTGGTCAGCGGCACGGATCCGATCAGCACGACCCAGGCCGGCCAGCTGACCACCCGATGCCCGGCCAGGGTCAGCGCGTGGTATTCTTCCCAGGTGGACATGCCGACGGCAATCAGCGCGGCCAGCGCGAATCCCCATCCCGGCAGAAGCAGGAGGCTCACCAGCAGCAGGATCAGCAGGACACCCGTAATAATTCTCTGTTTCATTGTTATGAACCAAACCTCCTGTTCACCCATGTTTCATGAAAGACTGCTTTCAAGCTTTTCCCTCCTCCGAGGGGTCCGTTCTGGCGCCGAATCTCCTGTCCCGCCTGCCGAACTCCGCCAGGCACCGGTCATATTCCGCCACGGTGAAGTCCGGCCAGAGGGTATTCGGGAACACAAATTCCGCGTAGGCATTCTGGTACAGCAGGAAATTGCTCAGCCGCATTTCCCCGCTGGTGCGGATCAGCAGATCCACATCCGGCTGGCCGGCGGTGTACAGATGATCGGAAATCATCTGTTCGCTGATCTCCTCCGCCCGGATTTCTCCCCGCCGGACCATCTCCGCGATTTCCCGGGCGGCCCGGACCAGCTCTGCCCGGCTGCCGTAGTTCACCGCTATGTTCAGATGCAGTCCGGTGTTCTTTTCCGTCCTGCGCTCCGCCTCCGTCAGCGTTTCCCGCTGCTGTTCCGGCAGTCCGGCCTTGTCCCCCAGAATCAGGATCCGGACGTTTTTCTCGTTCAGCTCGTCAATCTCTGAGGCAAAGAAGTCCAGAATCAGCTGCATCAGGGCGGCCACCTCCTCCGGCGGCCTGTTCCAGTTTTCTGTGGAGAAGGCATACAGGCTCAGCGCCTGAATCCCCAGGTCATCCGTATGCCGGATGATTTCCCGCAGGGTTTCCGTTCCCTGCCGGTGCCCCCGGCTGACGGACAGCCTGTGCTGCCTGGCCCAGCGGCCGTTCCCGTCCATGATGATGGCCACGTGCTTCGGCAGCTTTTCCGCTTCCCCTGTTTCCATTGCCTTTCGCAGCTTCCAGAGATCCCTGACCTGCTTTGTATTCATGACGGCTCCTTCCGTGGTTCGGCGGCGCTGCCTGCCGTCCCTCTGTCTGACGCGTTCCTGTCCGGTGCGGTTCCTTTCCCCTCAGGAAGCGGGGAAAAAGCGTTCCCTTTCTTCCCGGTTAAAAAAAGCGCGGACTTTCGGACAAAAGCCGCGCATATTCCGTTTCCCTTCGGAGAACCGGTTATACCTCCATGATTTCCTTTTCCTTGGCCGCGTAGATCGCGTCCACATCCTTGATCGCCTTGTCGGTAATCTTCTGCAGATCCTCCTCCGCGTCGCGCTGATCGTCCTCGGTGATCTCGCTGTTCTTCTTCAGCTTCTTGATCTGCTCCATGGCGTCCCGCCGGATGGACCGCACGGCTACCTTGGCTTCCTCCGCCGCTTTGCTGGCAGCCTTGGTCAGATCCTTGCGGCGCTCCTCGTTCAGCTCCGGAAACACGAGCCGGATGATCTTGCCGTCATTGGAGGGATTCAGGCCCAGGTCGCTTGTCTGGATCGCCTTCTCGATGGGCGTAATCATCTTCGGCTCCCAGGGCGCGATCACCATCAGCCGCGCTTCGGGCACGGAAATGTTGCCGACCTGGTTGATGGGAGTAGGGGTCCCGTAATAGTCCACCATAATCCGATCCAGCAGCTGGGGATTCGCCCGTCCGGCGCGAATGCTCTGCATATCCCGCTCATACACCGCGCAGGTCTTGGCCATCTTTTCCTTTGCAGTGTTCAGTACCGCATCTACCATCTTTGTTCCGCCTCCTTGCTCCTGTTTCGCTCGCATAATTGCTTTCCATATTATATCCGTTTTTTATCTTCTTGACAATCCTCTTTCGAACCAAAAGGCCAAAAGCGGAAAAGGGAAAGCGCCGCCTTTCAGGCGGCGTTTTCCCTTACGGATGCGCATCCAGATAACGGCAGGCAGCCAGGGCTGCCACCGATCCGTCCCCCGCGGCGGTGGTCAGCTGTCGGATGTTCTTTTTCCGGCAGTCTCCCGCCACGAAAATCCCGGGCGTCCTGGTCTCGCAGCTTTCTCCGCTGTCGAAGTATCCGCCCTGATCCAGCTCCGCCACTTCGGCAAAGGCATCGTTCTCCGGCACCAGCCCGATGGCCACGAAGAGCCCGTCGCAGGCAATGGTTTCCCGCTGCCCGCCGGCTGTTTCAATGGTGACTCCGGTCAGCTGGACATTTTCATTCATTTCCAGGTCCACAATCCGCACACCGGTCCGGGCCGACACGTTTTCCCGGGCCAGCAGCAGATCCTGCAGCGCCTTCTCGCCCGTGAATTCCGGCAGGTCCTGAAGCATCACCACTTCAGCGCATTTTCCCGCCAGAAGCATGGCCTCCTGCAGAGCGGAGTTGCCGCCTCCGGCGACACAGACCTTCCGTCCCCGGAAAAAGTCCGCGTCGCACACCGCGCAGTAGCTGACTCCCTCGCCGATCATCTCCCGCTCGCCGGGCAGCCCCAGCTCCCGGTGCCGGACGCCCGTAGCCAGAATGACGGTTTTGCCCTCCCGGGCTTCGCCTTCCGCGGTATAGACCGTCTTGTAGTCCCCATGATCCTCCACCCGGACGACCTCGCTCAGATCCACTTCCGCCCCCTGGTCCAGGATCTGCTCCAGGAAGGCGTCCGCGTATTCGTTTCCGCTCATTCGAGCCGTTCCCGGCCAGTTTTCCACCTTCGGGCTGTGGACAATCTGTCCTCCGAACCCGGTTTTTTCCAGCACCAGCACCTTTTTCCCGTTCCGAAGGGCATACAGGGCGGCGGTCATCCCCGCCGGGCCTCCGCCCACCACGATCACGTCATACATGGCTCCCTCTCCTTATACCGCTTTCTGTTCTCCCCGGGCCGCCGTCAGCATTCCCTTGATCTCGGAAACACCCTTATACTTCACAAACTCGTCTCCCTGCATCACAACCAGGGTCGGCGCCTGTTTCACGCCGTACTGGTTCGCCAGGTCAATGTGTTCGGACGCCAGCACTTCCTTGTAGACGAAGCCTTCCTTCTGCAGCAGCGACTTCGCCAGCTTGCAGTTCGGGCATGTCGCGGAAACAAACAGCATCGCCCGGGAAACCGGCTTCTTTTCCTCTGCGGCCGGCTCCGCCTGAGCCGCCGCCGGCGCCGCTACCGTGTCCGGATGCAGCGGGCCCTTGTGGGTCAGGTGGCTCGCGCCGATGTCGTAGACCTTCCGGTCCTTGAACTCCTGCGCCTTGCCGTCGTTCCAGTTCTGGACGGGACGGTAGTATCCGGTAATCCGGCTGTAAACCTCTGTCTTCTCTCCGCAGTGCGGGCAGGTATAGACTTCGCCGGTCAGATAGCCGTGGTTCCTGCACACGGAATAGGTGGGGCTCATGGTGTAGTAGGGCAGTTTGTAGTTCTCGGCGATCTTGCGCACCAGCGCCGCGGCCGCCTTCCAGTCCGGCAGCTTTTCTCCCAGGAAGGCATGGAAAACCGTTCCGGATGTGTACAGGGTCTGCAGTTCATCCTGGACGTCCAGGGCAGAGAACACATCCTCGCTGTAGCCTACGGGCAGATGGCTGGAGTTGGTGTAATAGGGCTTGCCGTTCTCGTTGGCCGTAATGATGTCAGGGAATTCTTCCTTGTCGTGCTTGGCAAACCGGTACGCGGTGGATTCCGCGGGCGTCGCCTCCAGGTTGTACAGATCACCGTACTGCTCCTGATAGTCGCTCAGCCGGGTCCGCATATGGTTCAGTACATCCTGGGCAAACTTCTGCGTTTCCTCGTGGGTCAGGTCCTTCCGCAGCCAGCGGGCGTTCAGCCCCGCTTCGTTCATGCCCACCAGGCCGATGGTGGAGAAATGGTTGTTGAAGGTGCCCAGGTAACGCTTCGTATAGGGATACAGGCCGTTCTCCAGCAGCCGGGTGATGACCGTCCGCTTGGTCTTCAGGCTCCGGGCGGCGATATCCATCAGCCGGTCCAGCCGGGCATAGAAGTCCGCCTCGTCTTCCGCCAGATACGCGATCCGGGGCAGGTTGATGGTCACCACGCCGATGGATCCGGTGCTTTCTCCGCTGCCGAAGAAGCCGCCGCTCTTTTTCCGCAGTTCCCGCAGATCCAGCCGCAGGCGGCAGCACATGCTCCGCACGTCGCTGGGCTCCATATCGGAGTTGATATAGTTGCTGAAGTAGGGAGTTCCGTACTTGGCCGTCATTTCAAACAGCAGCCGGTTGTTCTCCGTGTCGCTCCAGTCAAAGTCCCGGGTGATGGAATAGGTGGGAATCGGATACTGGAAGCCGCGGCCGTTGGCGTCGCCTTCGATCATGATCTCGATGAAGGCCTTGTTCACCATGTCCATTTCCTTCTGGCAGTCGCCGTAGGTGAAGTCCATTTCCTTTCCGCCCACGATCGCCGGCAGATTGGCCAGGTCCTTCGGGCAGACCCAGTCCAGCGTAATGTTGGAGAAGGGAGCCTGGGTTCCCCAGCGGGAGGGCGTGTTCACTCCGTAGATAAAGCTCTGCACGCACTGCTTGACTTCCTTCTGGCTCAGGCTGTCGATGCGCACGAAGGGCGCCAGGTAGGTATCAAAGCTGGAGAAGGCCTGCGCGCCGGCCCACTCGTTCTGCATGATTCCCAGGAAGTTCACCATCTGGTTGCAGAGGGTGGAGAGATGCGCCGCCGGAGAGGAGGTGATCTTGCCGGGCACGCCGCCCAGGCCTTCCTGGATCAGCTGCTTCAGGCTCCATCCGGCGCAGTACCCCGTCAGCATGCTCAGGTCATGCAGATGGATCGCGGCGGAGCGGTGCGCTTCCGCGATTTCGCTGTCATAGATTTCGCTCAGCCAGTAGTTGGCGGTAATGGCGCCGCTGTTGGACAGAATGAGCCCGCCTACGGAGTAGGTCACCGTGGAGTTCTCCTTCACCCGCCAGTCATTGATGTGCAGGTAGTTATCCACCAGATCCTTGTAGTTCAGCAGGGCGCTGTTGACATTGCGGACCTTTTCCCGCTGCTTCCGGTAGAGAATGTATGCCTTGGCCACATCGGCGTATCCGGCTTCGCTCAGCACCTTTTCCACACAGTCCTGGATGGATTCCACCGCGATTTTTCCATCCCGGATCATGGGCTCATATTCCGCCGTAACCCGCAGGGCCAGCATGTCGATCACACTGGGGTGATACTGCTTTCCCAGCGCGTCAAAGGCCTTCATGATGGCGCCGGAAATTTTGGTGATCTCGAATTCGGTAACCTTGCCGTCCCTTTTCACTACCTGGTACATCGTTTCCTCCCTTTTCCGCGGGAAAGGCCGCGGAGCCGTTTTTTCTGTCTGAAAATATGCGCGCATAAAAAGAAGCCTCCCTGATCGCGTGCCGGTACACTATAGCACCAGCGGGAGGCAAAGTCAATATATAGAATGGTAATTTTCTTTGGATACACTATATATGGTGTTTATTCTCTGTTCTTCCTAATCTTCTCCCCGGATGGCGGCCTCCCTGACATGCGGCCTCATGATTTCCAGCCATGCCTTCAGCTGCTCTCCGTCGGGGGCGCTGAGCCCGCGCATCGGCACCGTGTCCCGGTCCACAAAGGGCTGCAGAAAATATCGGTCAGCCCCATGGATCCATTCCCCCATCGCCCGAAAGCTGCTGTCGTCATGGAACTCCCGGACCACCGTGGTCCGGAATTCGTATTCCATGGTTCCTTTCATCAGGAAGGCGGCGCTTTCGCGCACCGGGCCCAGGTCAAACTGCTTCAGCCCGATGGTGCGGGCATACCGCTCCGGGCTGTTTTTCAGATCCATGGCGCAGTACTGGATCAGCCCCTCCTCCGCCGCCCGGCGCAGCCGGTCCGGATGGGTTCCGTTGGTATCCAGCTTCACGGGGAAGCCAAGCTCCCGGATCCTGCGCAGCAGCTCCAGACTTTCCTCCCGCAGCAGCGGTTCTCCCCCCGTCACGGCGACCCCGTCCAGCAGGCCCTGGCGCTTCCGCAGGAAGCCCAGCAGCTCTTCCTCCGTCATAACCGGCTCCGCTTTTCCCTCCGCCAGCTCGCTGTTGTGGCAGAAGGGGCAGCGCATGTCGCATCCGCCGAGAAAAACCGTACAGGCCACCCGTCCCGGATAGTCCAGGAGGGTCATTTTCTGCAATCCGTAAATCTTCATCTTATTACAGCAGCTTCTTCCTCAGTTCTTCCGGAGGCAGGGGGCTCAGGTCCGCAGGCGCCACGTCGAAGACCGTGTGGCATCCGAAGATGCCCCGGGCATGCATTTTTCCGACCGCCCGGGCGCAGGCCAGCAGCACGGAGCCGGTAAATTCCGGATTCGAATCCAGCTTCAGGGAGAAGTCCATCACGTGCCGGGTTCCTTCGCTGGTGCTTCCGCTGCGAATGACCTCCCCGCCGTGGGGCAGGGCGCTGTGATCCCGCTTCATCTCTTCCTCGGTGATAAAGGTAACGGTTGTATCATAGTCGGCAAAATAGTTCGGCATCTCCCGGATGGTCCTGGCGATCTCCTCCCGGTCGGCGTTTTCCGCCACCACGACGTAGCACTCCCGCAGGTGCTTCTGGCGGGTGCTGAGCTCCGGCTGCTTTCCCGCCTTGACCTGCTCCACCGCTTCCGCCACCGGCACCGTATACTGCCTCGCGTCCAGAACCCCGGGAATCCGGCGGATCGCGTCGCTGTGGCCCTGGCTGACGCCCCGTCCCCAGAAGGTATAGTCCCGTCCCTCCGGCATCACGGCGTTCATATACAGCCTGGCCAGGGAGAACAGGCCCGGATCCCACCCCCCGCTGATCAGCGCGGTATGCCCCGTCTGGAAGGCCGCCCGGTCCACCCGGTCAAAGTGCTCCGGAATCCGGGCATGGGTGTCAAAGGAATCCACCACGTTGAAGTGCCTCGCCATCTCGGGCGTCATTTCCGGAAGATCCGTCGCGCTGCCGCCGCAAAGAATCATCACATCAATCTGTCCGGCAAAGTCCTCAGCCCGCTCCGCGGCATAGACCGGCACGCCGGTCTGGGCCTTCACGCTCTCCGGCGGACGGCGGGTAAAAATGCCGACCAGCTCCAGATCCGGGTTATGGGCAATGCCCGTTTCCACGCCCCGTCCCAGGTTGCCGTATCCATAGATTGCGATCTTCATCCCCGTGTTTCTCCCTTCTTTGTCCAGAGGGCCGGACTGAGGCCGGGCCCGCAGCAGCTGCGTCAATCCCGCAGCAGATCCTTCATGTCATAGAGCCCCGGCGCCTTCCCGATCAGGAACCGCGCGGCTTTCAGGCTGCCGTCCGCGAAAACGCCCCGGCTTGACGCCTGGTGGGTCAGGGTCAGGGTTTCGTTCTGGGTTCCGATGATCACCTCGTGAATCCCCACGATATTCCCCATCCGGATGGCATGGATCCCCACGTCCTCCTTCTGCCGCTTTCCCTGGCCGCTTCGGCCCGTCACCGCCCGGGCTTCCGGGCGAACCTCCTTCACCGCCGCAAACAGGCTCAGGGCCGTCCCGCTGGGGGCATCCAGCTTCCGGTCATGGTGCTGCTCCACAATTTCCACCTCGGCATCCGGATACAGCGCCAGCGCCTTTCGAACCAGGTCCGTCAGCACCGCAATGCCCAGGCTGTAATTCGCCGCCAGAAACAGGGGAATCTCCTTCGCCGCCCCGCGGATTTCCCGGGCTTCCTCCTCCGTCTGCCCCGTGGTGGCCAGCACCAGCGGCAGCCGGTTCCGCTTTGCGAAGTCAAGCAGCTCATGGGTCATGCTGTGATGGCTGAAGTCGATCAGCACATCCGCCTCCGCCCGGCATTCCGCAAAGCTGCGGACGCACGCCGGCGTCTCCTCCGGGATCATGGGGTCAACCCCCATCACAATCTCCGCGTCCTCCATGCGCTCCGCGGAGGCCCGGACTTCCCGGCCCATGTGTCCTCCGTACCCGGCCAGAATGATTCTCATCCTTCCTGCACCTCCCTGATCATCTGCATCAGCTTCTCCGCGTTCTTCTCCTCCGCGGGCACCAGGGGCAGCCGCACCCGGTTTTCTCCGAAGCCCAGGGCCGCACAGGCCGCCTTGACCGGAATCGGATTGGTTTCAATCATCAGCTGGTTCATGACATCCAGCAGGCGGATCTGCATCTTCGCCGCCTTTTCCGTCTCTCCCCGGAACCAGCTGTCGCACATTTCGCACATCTCCCGGGGCAGAATATTGCTGGCCACGCTGATCACGCCGGCGCCGCCCAGGCTCAGGATCGGAACCGTCTGATCGTCCGAGCCGGAGTACACCGTGATCTTCTCCCCGCAGAGCCGAATCATCTTCGCAATCTGGCTGATATTCCCGCTGGCTTCCTTGACCCCGGCGATCCGCGGATGATCCGCCAGCTCCGCCAGGGTTTCCGGCGCCAGGTTCAGCCCCGTCCTGGAGGGCACATTGTACAGGATGCAGGGCTTCGTGCTTTCATCTGCGATGGCCCGGAAATGGGCAATCAGGCCCCGCTGGGTCGTTTTGTTATAGTAGGGGGTCACCAGCAGCACCGCGTCCGCCCCCAGGCTGCAGGCCAGCTTCGTCCGCGCGATGGCCGCCGCCGTGTTGTTGGAGCCCGTGCCCGCGATAATGGGCACCCGGCCGCCCGCCTCCTCCAGGGCGCAGGCCATCAGCTGCCGGAATTCTTCTTCCGTCAGGGTGGAACCTTCCCCCGTTGTTCCCGCCACAATCAGCGCATCCACGCCGTTTTCCATCTGGAACCGGAGCAGCCGCCGGAAGGCTTCGATATCCACGCCCCTTTCGCAGAAAGGCGTGATCAGAGCGGTCCCGACTCCCCGAAAAACACATTCCTTCATGGCGTCATCGCTCCTTTGCTGAATTCTCCTGCATCTTACCCTAATCCCCTTTCATCGTCAAGAAAAATATAGCACGAATACCGTCATGCCTTCAGCATGAATACCGTCACGTTTTCATTGACAAGAAGGGTCGAATCGGATAGACTGTGTGGGAAAGGGGGAAGCTTTTCCCCTTATCTCAATGCGAGAGGAATGATACCCATGATGAAACTGGTTCTGGTCCGTCACGGTGAAAGCGAATGGAACAAGCTGAACCTCTTTACCGGCTGGACCGATGTGGATCTGAGCGAGAAGGGGCACGAGGAAGCCAAGGCGGCCGGCCAGCTGCTCCGGGCGGAGGGATATGATTTTGACATCTGCTACACTTCCTATCTGAAGCGCGCCATTCACACCCTGAATCATATTCTGGATGAGATGGACCGGGCCTGGCTGCCCGTGGTGAAGACCTGGAAGCTGAACGA
>CAMNKK010000032.1 GCA_946542235.1 uncultured Clostridia bacterium
GCGGTAGACATTGTTCTCCCGCAGCACCGGCAGGCTTTCCTCCGCGGGGTCCGCCAGCTCCTCCGGCGGCCGCACCGCGGGAATCAGCAGCTCCGCGCCTTCGCCTCTCCGCCGCCCGCCCAGGTCAAGGGGCGTTTTCAGCTTCAGGGCGAATTCCCGCGTCTGATGGAAATCCGCCTCCCGCAGGAACCGGATCTCCCGGATTTCCGTCACTCCCCGGGCCTGCAGCACATTCTGCTCCGGATACACCAGGGAATATTCCGGCAGATCGGGCACATAAAACCGGGGTCCGGCGATCACGTGGTTGGAAAGCGGCTTTTCCACGATCAGGCTCTTCCCGGCGGCCACGGGCCCCAGCTCGATGCTGCCCGCGTAGATGCCGTCCACGGTCATAACATAGTTTTCCTTGAATTCGCCTTCTCCGCTGTTCTCCAGCAGGAAGGTCAAATTCCATTCGTCCTCCGTGTCCGGCGAAATCTCCAGCAGCCGGATCCGCACGCCGTCGGTCTCCGCCTCCGCCAGAGCTTCCTCCGTCCGGCTGATGGGGGTCAGATCGCAGTCCTCGAACCGGAACGCAAAGGGAATCCGGATCTCCTCCTCCGCCCCGTCCTCTTTGATCACCGCCGTACCGCTGATGCTTTCCAGCTTCTCCAGTCCCGCGGGGTCAAAGCGGCTGAAGCTCCGCCGCACCGAGATGGCCTGTCCCGGCTGCAGAATCTCATATACCAGGGCATCCGTCATCCGGCTTCCGTTGAGGGTCAGCTCCCGCATCTGCAGGCTGATCTTCTTTTCGCCGGGGTTTTCCAGCCGCCAGCACATATGCAGCCCGAACTCGTCCCGGGAGCTATTGATCTCCACTTTTTCCAGCTCCGCCTTCAGCTTCGCCCCGTCGATTCCCCCGGAAACGGGCGCGCTCTCCCGGCGGTATTCGTTGGGCACCGCCGCGGGCAGGCTGCAGATCACATTCTGCTGGCTGTCCACCAGGCGGAACATCGCGTGGTATTGCACGCCGGAATCAAGTCTCCGATAGGTCAGCCGCCACTTTTCCGGCAGCTTCACCGTATTTGCCGACATCAGACCCATCATGTTCTGCCAGGTCTGATAGTCCGGCAGCACCCGGTCCGCCCCGGGTTCCGGGCAGGCCCGGTGATAGTCGTAGAGCATCAGGGTGCCGTATCCTTCCTCCGTGAAGGCCATACGGCTGGAAAAGCTTTCCGTCACGTCGTCCCAGACCCGGATCCGGGCGATCTCCGGATATTCCGATCGGTCCTCCGCGTCCATCTCGAAGAGCACCATCTGCCCCTGCAGATCATAGTTTCCTTCGGGGATATAGAGGCCGATCACGGTGCTGTCCTTCCCGTCGTTGGTCATCTGGAAGGGCACCGGGCCCACGAGATGCCCGTTCTCCAGCTCGGCGTAGAGGCAGTTTCCGTCCCATTCCGCCCGAACCTTTCCGTCCTCCCCGATCTCCGCCGGACAGGTGGCCAGCAGAATGCAGTGGTCCGCCAGCTGGTCCGATTTCAGATCCTGCAGGATCACCAGCTGGGCGGACACCGCGTTCTGCGCCTGCTCCTCCGTCAGCTGCATTTCAAACAGCGCGTTTCCCGCCGCGTCCCGGCCCGCGCTCCGGGCAAGCAGGTCCATCCACCGGAACAGGATCTCCCCGGTCAGCATGCCGCCGAAGGACTGGACATACTGCTGGTATCCGGCGCTGAAGGGCAGCGCCTCATACTCCTCTTTCCATCGGCTTTCGTACCCGGCCTTGTTGGCATAGGGATGGTACAGGGAAAGGCCTCCGGCCCCTTCCTCGTTGGACCGGGTGTACACCACCGCCGCCGCCAGCTTCTCCTGCAGGCTCCTGGT
Organism: uncultured Clostridia bacterium; assembly: GCA_946542235.1. Classification (GTDB taxonomy): domain Bacteria; phylum Bacillota; class Clostridia; order Christensenellales; family Aristaeellaceae; genus Aristaeella. Next base: position 1,864 of record CAMNKK010000032.1, read on the forward strand.
GTACTCGTTTTCCTCCATCCGGGACACCAGGTCCGCCGCGTCCACCAGGTCATACCCGGAGGAAACTGCCGTGGGATCCGCCTTGCCGAATCCCGTGGAGCTCATCCGCAGCCCGGACAGAGCGATGAACTGCTCCTTCCCCATCCGCTGCTCCAGCGGCGTGAACACGGGATCCAGCGCGGCCACGGCCTCCGTGGCCGCGTCCAGGTCCACGCAGGCCAGCGTCAGGATCTCCCGGCTGTCCTCCCGGCCCTCGAAGTAGGCATCCACGATCCGCCGCCCGGTTTCCGCTCCGTCCGCGTCCAGGTGCAGGCCGCTCAGAAACCTGTAGTTCCATCCGAAGGCCGGCTCCGTCTCCTGGGAGGCGATCATGTATTCCGCCCAGGGCGCCAGCCTGGAGGCCACCTCCAGGGAGCCCATCAGGCACGCGTCAAATCCGATCCAGCTCAGCCGCTGCCCCGCCAGGGTGTTCTCCAGCGCCCCGGCGATCTCTCCCAGCGACAGGTGATCCATCTCGTGGGTCTCGTCCCAGCAGACCCCCTCCAGCGGCCCGCCGCCGTGGTCCCAGAGGATCAGGGCGTATTTTTCCGCCGGATAGCTGTCCATGCCGAAGCGGATCATCTTCTCCAGCGTCTCCCGGTCCCCCATGTTCAGGGGCCGCTCCCACCGCTGCACCCGCCGGACCCGTCCCGGCCCGATCTCATAGATGTCCGTCGCTTCCTCGCTGAAGAAGCCCGCGCTGTCCCGGGAGTGGGATCCGCCGGTCATCACCAGCACGCTCACGTCCCGGAAGCTCACTCCCGCGTCCATCATCTCCCGGATATCCGCCGAGGCGGACCCGTAGCTGCTCTCCAGGTTGCTCCCGCACATGTAGACCATCAGGGTCAGCTTTCTGCCCTCTGCCCGGGCGGCTCCCCCCTCCGGGAGCGCCGCCAGCACTATCAGCAGGATCATCAGCATCATCGGCAGCGGCCGCAGCCACGCCCGGCGTTCCTTTTTCATTCCGCAACCTCCTCCGCCTTCTTCTTTTTCAGGCTGCCCTTCCGGTCCAGCCACCAGGCCAGGACGTAGATTCCGATCCCCAGCACCGCCAGCGCGGCCAGCACCGCCCATTCAGCCCCTCGAAGCGGGACCAGGAAGAAGGTGCTTCCCATCAGGACGGCTGTCAGCGCAAATCCGGCGGCCGCGCCGGCGGTCACCGCGCCCCGCAGCAGGTTCATGGGCCAGCAGATCCGGCCCAGCACCACCAGTCCGATCAGCCCCGCGCTCCAGGTCGCCAGGGTGGAGCAGGTCTCCGCCGCCCAGCCCATCCGGCCGGGCAGCATGGCCAGCGCCGCGCACACCGTCACCGCCACGCCGCCGGGCAGCGCCCGGTGGATCACGCTGCGCAGGAATTTCCCCCTGATCCGCTCCCGGCTGGCTTCCATGGCCAGGAAGAAGCCCGGAATCCCCACCGTCATGCTGCTGACCAGGCTCATCTGGATCGGCTGGAAGGGATAGGTCCAGGGCAGCACCAGCGTCAGCAGGCTCAGCAGAAAGCTGAAAATCGTCTTGGTCAGGAACAGGGTGGCGGACCGGGTGATGTTGTTGATCACCCGCCGGCCCTCCAGCACGATGTCCGGCACCGCGGCAAAATTGCTCTCCAGCAGCGTCAGCATCGCCGCGTGGCGCGCCGCGTCGGCGCCCTCCGCCATGGCGATGGAGCAGTCCGCGCTCCGCAGCGCGGGAATGTCGTTCACGCCGTCCCCCGTCATGGCCACGGTGCGGCCCTTCTGCTTCAGGGCTTCCACCAGCTGCTTCTTCTGGGCCGGGGTCACCCGCCCGAACACGGTATATTTCTCGCAGGCCTCCAGCACCGCCTGCTCATCCGTCAGCTCCCGGGCGTCCACCGTTCTGTCCCAGTTGTCCAGCCCGGCCAGCTGCGCCACCCGGGACACCGTTGCCGGGTCGTCCCCGCTGATGACCTTCAGATCCACGCCCTGCTCCCGGAAATACCGGACCGTATCCTCAACGTGGGGCCGCATCTCGTCCGTCAGGCTGCACATGGCCAGGGTCCGCTTCACCTCCGGCAGCCTGTCGCCCTCGATGATGCCGTCCCCTTCCGCCAGCACCACCACCCGCCGGCCGGCTTCCGTCCTTTCCCGGATCCGCCTCCGCATCTCCTCCGTCATCCGGTCTCCCAGCACGTAGTCCGGCGCCCCGAGAATCAGGGTCTTTCCGTGGGCGAAGCTCGCCGCGGACTTCTTCCGGGCCGAGGAGAAGGGCTGCACCACCAGGGGGGTCTCCGACCCGGGCGCCGCCGCCTGCCGCAGGGCTTCCAGGGTTCCGCTCCGCTCGTCAAAAGCGCCCAGGAATCGGCTCAGCTCCCGCCGCGCCTCCTCCTCCGGGGCGTCCAGGGGTTCGATCTCCGCCTTCATCCGGCCGCTGGTCAGGGTGCCCGTCTTGTCCAGGCACAGGGTGTCCACCCGGGCCAGCCCCTCGATGCCGTACAGCTCCTGCACCAGCACCTGCCGCTTCCCCAGCCGCATGACTCCCACAGCCATGGCCATGCTGGTCAGCAGCATCAGGCCCTCGGGAATCATCCCGATCATGGCGGCCACCGTGGGCGGCACCGCCGCCGGAACCGCCATTCCCTGCAGCAGCGTCTGCTTCAGGAACAGCAGGATTCCCAGCGGAATCAGGGCATAGCTGTCCCACCGGATCAGCCTCTTCATTTCCTTCATCAGGCCGCTTTCGGCCTTCTTCTGCTGCCGGGCCTCCCGGGTCAGGCGGCCCACATAGCTTTCCTCTCCCACGTACACCGCCTGGCACAGGATCTTTCCCTCCGTCAGGTAGGCGCCGGAATAGAGCCAGTCCCCCTCCGCCTTGGGAATGTCGTCGCTCTCCCCGGTCAGCAGGCTTTCCATGGCCCGGCCGTGCCCGCCCGTGGCCACAGCGTCCGCCACGATCTGGTCCCCGCTCCGCAGCACCATCAGATCCCCTTCCCGGATCTCCTCCGGGGCCACGGTCTTCTCCCGGCCCTCCCGGATCACGTGAGCCTTCGGCGCGTGCAGCAGCTTCAGCTGCCGGATGGTGTTCCGGGCCCGGATCTCCTGAATGATGGAGATGGCCGTATTGGCGATGACGATCAGCATGAACAGGCTGTTCCGGTAGCTCCCCACCGCCAGCAGGGCGGCGGCCAGCATCAGGTTCAGCCCGTTGAACCAGGTAAAGACATTTTCCCGCACGATCCGGGCCGTCGGCTTCCCGTCGTCCCGGGGCAGGATGTTGGCCTTCATTTCAGACGCTTCCGCCTCGGTCAGGCCCGCTTCCCCGGTTCTGACCCATCCCTCCGGCAGCTCCGAGGGCAGATGCAGTTCATTCTTCATCTCTTTGTCTCCTGTCCGTCCCGGCTTTTGCGCAGCCGATCTCAGGTTAATTATAGGTAGTTTTTCCGTCCATTGCAAGCTTGCGGCTCCTTCCTTTTTGCGCTATACTGGGATTTGGCTGCCGCCTATGGCCGCCTTGCGCGCGCGATTCAATGCGGACGCAAATACCGCAGCAGGCGCCCTGCTGCCAATTGTGAAAGGAGCGCAATTCATGTCCGTACCATCCCACCTGCTTTCCGCCGTCTTCTCGGATGAAACGCCCACCTTCCGCTTCCCCTCCGAGCCCGATCCCGGCGATTCGGTCACCATCCGGCTCCGGGTCGCGAAGGGCAGCGCCCAGCGCGTCGTGCTCCTTCTGGAATCGCTGCAGGTCGGCGCCCTGATGGTCAGGACCCGCTCCGACGATTATTTTGATTTCTATGAGACAGGTATCGTCTGCGACGACGCGGAGGTCATGTACCGGTTCCTGATCGAAGGGGAAAACAATCTGAAGATTGCCTTCGACAAGAATGGCGCCCGCTGCACGGAGGACGGGCGCTTCCCGGATTTCAATCCCGCCTACGCCTTCCGTTTCAAGCCCGGCTTCCATGTTCCCGCCTGGTCCAAGGGCTCCGTGCAGTACCAGATTTTTACCGACCGCTTCCGCAACGGGGATCCCGGCAACGACGTGGCGGACAATGAGTATTACTACATCGTAGGCCATTCCAAGCACGTGGAGGACTGGGACGCGCTTCCCACGGATACGGATATCCGCTGCTTCTACGGCGGCGATCTCCAGGGCATCATCGACAAGCTGGATTACCTGCAGGATCTGGGCATCGAGACCCTGTACCTGAATCCCATCTTCGTCTCCCCCTCCTCCCATAAGTATGACACCCAGGATTACGAGCACGTGGATCCCCATTTCGGCGTCATCACCGACGACATGGACCATGCCATGCAGCTCTGGGAGAAGCACAACGGCTATGCTCCCCGCTATATCCGGCGGGTGACCTCCATGGAAAATCTGGAAAAGAGCGACGATCTCTTCGCCCGCCTCTGCGCCCAGCTCCACGCCCGGGGCATGCATATCATCCTGGACGGGGTCTTCAATCACTGCGGCTCCTTCAACAAGTGGATGGACTACGAGGGCATCTATCTGGGCAAGGCCGGCTTCCAGCCCGGCGCCTTCCAGAGCGTCCACAGCCCCTACCGCTCCTATTTCCGCTTCAATGATTCCAGCAACGGCCGCAGCCCGGCCTACGAGGGCTGGTGGGGCTATTCCACCCTGCCCAAGCTGAATTATGAGGGCTCCCCCGCCCTGTGCGAGGAGATCTTCCGGGTGGCGGAAAAATGGGTGTCTCCGCCCTACTCCATTGACGGCTGGCGGCTGGACGTAGCGGCGGACCTGGGTCACAGCCCCGAATTCAACCATCAGTTCTGGCGCACCTTCCGCCGCCGGGTCAAGGCCATCAATCCCGATGTGCTGATCATCGCCGAGCATTACGGTGATCCCTCCTCCTGGCTGGGCGGGGACCAGTGGGATACCATCATGAACTACGACGCCTTCATGGAGCCGGTCACCTGGTTCCTCACCGGCATGGAGAAGCACTCCGATTCCATGCGGGACGACCTGTACCAGAACGGCCAAGCTTTCTTTGACATCATGCGGGACAAGATGTCCCGTCTCACCTATCCCTCGCTCATGTGCGCCATGAACGAGCTGAGCAATCATGACCATTCCCGGTTTCTCACCCGCACCAACCGGATGGTGGGCCGGTTCACCACCATGGGCTCCCACGCCGCGGGCGAAGGCATCAACAAGGGTGTCTTCCGCGAGGCCGTAACCATGCAGATGACCTGGCCCGGAGCCCCCACCGTCTATTACGCGGACGAGGCCGGCCAGGTAGGCTGGACGGATCCGGATAACCGCCGCACCTATCCCTGGGGGCATGAGGACAAGTCCCTCATCAGCCTCCACCGGGACCTGATTCACCTCCGCCGCCGGATTCCCGTGCTGGTGGACGGCTGCCTGAAGCCCCTGCTGGCGGACTACGGCCGCATCGCCTATGCCCGCTTCAACGATACCCTGCGGACCGTCGTCGCCGTCAACAACACCAGCGGCTGGACCAGCTTCCGCCTCTTCGTGCGGGACGCGGGCAGCCCGGACGGCGAGGTTTTCCTCCGCCGGATCGTCACCGGCGCCGACGGCCACACCCTGAATCCGGAGGTCGCCGCTCCCGTGCGGGAGGGCTATCTGTCCTTCGACCTGCCGCCCTTCTCCTCGGTGATTTACGCCAACACGCCGGCACCGGCGCCCGCAGCCGCGGCCGCGGCCGCCCCCGTCTCCCCGGCGCTTCGGGATCCGGAGCTTCCGGATCCGGAGGCATAATCCCCCGAAAAAAACTGCTCCCCCGGCCGGGCCGGGGGAGCGGTTTTTTTACAGCTTTTTCAGATCGTAGGGCGTCGTCTGGTATACGTAGTAGTTCAGCCAGTTGGCGTACAGCAGGTTCGCGTGGCTGCGCCAGGTGACCACGGGATCCCGGGTGTCGTCGTCCCCCGGGTAGTAGTTCTTCGGAATCTCGATGGGCAGCCCCGCGTCCCGGTCCCGCCGGTATTCCCTTTCCAGCGTCCTGGGGTCGTATTCGCTGTGCCCGGTGATAAACACCTGCCGCCCGTTTTCCGTGGACAGGATGTAGAGCCCCGCCTCGTCGGAGGAGGCCATGATCTTCAGCTCCGGGTGCTTCTCCACCTCCGCCCGGTCCACGGTGGTGTGGCGGGAGTGGGGCACCATGAAGGTGTCGTCAAACCCCCGCAGCAGGATGTAGTTCTTCCTTTCCACATGGTGCGGAAACACGCCGAAGAGCTTCTTCTCCAGCGGCCGCTTCGGAATCCCGAAGTGATAGTACAGCCCGGCCTGCGCCCCCCAGCAGATATGGAAGGTGGAGTGCACGTGGGTCTTGGACCATTCCATGATTCCGCACAGCTCTTCCCAGTATTCCACCTCCTCGAAGGGCAGATGCTCCACCGGCGCGCCGGTGATGATCATGCCGTCGAAGTTCTGGTCCCGGATCTCCGGGAAGGTTTTATAGAAGGAGGACAGATGCTCCGCCGACGTGTTGCGGGAGACATGGGTCGCCATGGTGATCAGCTCCGTCTCCACCTGCAGCGCGGTGTTCCCCAGCAGCCGCAGCAGCTGGGTCTCGGTGTCGATCTTGGTGGGCATCAGGTTCACAATGGCGATCCGCAGCGGGCGGATGTCCTGGGTTGTGGCCCGGTTCTCCGTCATGACGAAGATATTTTCCTCGTTCAGGGTCTGGTACGCCGGCAGCTCGTTGGATATCTTGATGGGCACGGGGATTTCCCTCCTTTTCTCTCCTGGGGGTTCCATCATATCATATTCCCGGGCGCTTCGCCAGCGGAAAACAGCAAAAGTCCATTCAGAAAATACATTTTAACTGTGATTTTTCCTGTTGACATGTTAATTTATTCTGTGATATCATACCTGTATCAGATTCCCGGGCGCGGGCGGGCCCTGCCTTCCCTCCCGGGATGCGTCAGGAGGCTGCCATGCGCCAGAATAAATCCGGGACGGGTCCCCGTCCCGATCCCCGCAGTCCGGATCTGGGCTCCGTTCTCCGGGAGGCCCGGAAGCGGGCCGGCTTCTCCATGGAGGAGCTGGCTTCCCGCATGGGGGTGACCCGCTTTGCCATCCGGAACTGGGAAGGAAATGTCAACCGTCCGGATTATGATTCCCTGATCCGCCTGTGCGATCTGCTTCGCCTTCCGGTGCAGGATCTTTTTCCCTCCCTCCGGGGGTATTCCCCCCTGGAGCGCGGGGTGATCCGGGATCTGCGCCGCCTGAAGCCGGATCAGCGGATCCTCGTTTCCGCCATGGTCCGCGCCATGGCGGAGGAAGAGGCTTCCCTCCGCTCCCTGCGCCTGCGGGAGGAATTTGTCCTGCTTCCGCTTTTCTCCTCCTCCGCCGCGGCCGGGCAGGCCGGGCTCGGAAGCGAGTTTGTGGAGGATGCCCCGGCCCCCTTCTTCCTGCGGGTCAGCGGGCGCACCTCCCGGGCCGATGCGGTCGTCCGCGTCCGGGGCCGCAGCATGGAGCCCGTCTATCAGGATGGGGACTATGTTTTCTTCGAATACGCGTCCTCCGGCTCCCCGGGGGATGATCTGGTGGTCGCAGTGTCCGGTCAGTCCTTCGTCAAGCGCCTCTCCCCGGAGGGGACGCTTTTCTCCCTCAACGGGGATTATCCCTTTGCCTACGAGGGGGATGGGTCGGATATCCGGATTCTCGGCCGGGTGCTCGGCGTCGTCGGCCCGGAGGATCTTTCCACCCGGGAGGAAGGCCTTCTCCTGCCGGAGATTTTCGGCGAGGAGCTGGCCCGGTTTGACGAAGCCTGGTCCGGCGGGGCCTGATCCGGCGCAGCCCGCTTCCGGAGCCGCCGGATGCCTGGAAGGAGGCGGAAGCATGGGCGAATCCTGGTATATCGCCATTGATATGAAGAGTTTCTACGCCTCCGTGGAGTGCGTGCAGCGCCGGCTGGATCCGCTGAAGGCCTATCTCCTGGTGGCGGACGAATCCCGGACGGACAAGACCATCTGCCTGGCGGTTTCGCCGGCGCTGAAGGCCATCGGCGTTCCCTCCCGCCCCCGGCTGTTCGAGGCCCGGGAGGCCATCCGCCGCTATGAGATTCTGCACCGCACGAAGATCGACTACATCGCCGCCGTGCCCCAGATGGAAAAATACGAGCGGGTTTCCGCCCAGATCTACGGCATTCTCCTGCGCTATGCCGCGCCGGAGCATATCCATGTCTACAGCATCGATGAGTCCTTTATCGACTGCACGTCCTACCTCTCCCTGTATGAGGAAGCCGCCCGCCGCGCCGGCGTCTCCCCGCCGCACCAGATGGCCATGACCATCCTGCGGGACGTGCTGCGCTCCACCGGCATCACCGCCACGGTCGGCATCGGGACCAACCTCTATCTGGCCAAGGTCGCCATGGATATCGTCGCCAAAAAAGCCCCGCCGGACCGGGACGGCGTCCGCATCGCGGAGCTGGATGAGCGGCGCTATCAGCTCCAGCTCTGGGAGCACAGGCCCCTGACCTCCTTCTGGCAGATCGGGCCCGGCAAGGCGGCCCGGCTGGAAAAGGCCGGTCTCTTCACCATGGGAGATATCGCCGCCCTCTCCCTCACGGATGAGGAGTGGTTCTACCGGAATTTCGGCATTGACGGGGAAATTCTGGTGGATCACGCCTGGGGCTTCGAGCCGGTCCGCATGGAGGATATCAAGGGCTACCGGTCGGACAGCCGCAGCCTCAGCGTCGGCCAGGTGCTGACCCGTCCCTACCGCTTTCCCGAGGCCCGGGTCGTCTTTCAGGAGATGATCGACGGCCTCTGCACGGACCTGCTGGCGAAAAATCTGGTCTGCCCCTTCGTCACCTGGTATGCCGCCTATGACTGGACCAGTCTGGAGGAAAACCCGGGCTACACCGGCCCGGTCTGCATGGACTGGTACGGCCGTCTCCATCCCCGCCACAGCGGGGGCACCGCCCGGCTCCTGACCCCCACCGCCTCCCTGGAGGTGATCTCCGGGGCCGTCCTGGCGTCCTTCGACGCGAACGCGGACCATTCCCTGCTCTTCCGCCGGCTGAATGTCGCCGCCGGGGACGTCCGGGAGGACGCGGGAACCTGCCAGCTGGATTTCTTCTCCGACTATGCCGCCCTGGAGAAGGAAAAAAAAATCCAGCGGGCGATGCTGGAGGTTCGGCGCAGGTTCGGATCCAACGCCCTCTTCCGGGGGATGAACCTGCAGGAGGGGGCCACCGCCCTGGAGCGGAACGGGCAGATCGGCGGTCATCGGAAATAATCCCGAAAGGAAAGGAGGCTCCGCGCGGATGGATGGTTTTCCCGTTCCCCCTGATTTCCGCTACCGGTCCGTTCTGGAGCGGGGCCGCCCGGCGCATGCCGGGGACGATCCCTTCCTGCGCAGGCATCCCGCCATGGACCGCGGGCGCCGGGCCAAAATCTTTGCCCCCTTCGACGCGCTGAAGGGCTTCCGGGAGGCGGTGGCCGCCCGGGAAGCGGAGGATCCGGGAGCCCCGGGCTCCGCATACTGTCCGGAAAAGGAGAGAGATTCGGTGTGCTGCAGATATTATATTGAAAAAGACGACCCGGAAATCCGGGACGTCCTGACGGCGGTGAACCGTTCCCCTCTGGCGGACCGGTTCCTCCGGGCCGGGGATGCCGTCCTCACGGACGGGGAAATCCATCCCACCGCGGTGGTGCCCACCGTGGCCTCCAGCCGGGACGGCCGGCCCTGCGTTTTTCCCATGAAGTGGGGCTTCACCATTCCGGGCATCCGCCCCGTCTTCAACGCCCGGGTGGAAACCGCCTCCGTCAGGTCCAGCTTCCGCGAGGCCTGGGAGGGGCACCGCTGCGCGATCCCCGCCAGCTGGTATTTTGAGTGGAAGCATGTCCCCTCCGCCTCCGGCAGAACCCGGGTCACGGACAAGTATGCCATCCAGCCCGCCGGCGGGGCGGCCGCCTGGCTCTGCGGCCTGTACCGGCTGGAAAACAGCCTGCCCCATTTCGTCGTGCTGACCCGGGAACCCACGGAGGCCCTGCGGGAGATTCACGACCGCATGCCCCTGATCCTGCCGGCGAAGTATGTCCACGACTGGATCAATCCCCTGGCCGCGCCGGAGAAGATGCTGGATCTGGCGGTGACGGATCTGGTTATGGAGAAGGCTGATTGACCGCCTCCAGGAAAACCGTCTCCAGATCGTCCCTTTCCGGCTCCATCCGTCGGATGGGCGCGTCCATCGCCGCCATCAGGCGGAAAAGCTGATCCGTCAGATATCCCCGTTCATCCTTCTTCTGCCCGGTGACGCGGATTTCCGCGGTCCCCGCCTCCTCCGCCGGCAGGGTCTCCGCCTTCCGGACGCAGCCAATGCTGCGGACGGCGGCCAGCAGCTCCCGCTCCTTTCCCGCGACGGACATCCGCAGGCGGATCTGGCCGTTTTCCTCCCCGCGCATGTCGAAGGAGCGGATCAGCCTTCCCTCGTGCAGGATCAGCACCCGGTCGCACAGGGCCTGCACCTCGGACAGGATATGGCTGGAAAACACGATGGTGTGGTTTTTCCCCAGCGCCCGGATCAGCTCCCGGATCTCCGCCGCCTGCATGGGGTCCAGCCCCACCGTGGGCTCATCCAGGATCAGCGCCTCCGGGTTGCCGCACAGCGCCTGGGCGATGCCCGTCCGCTGGCGGAAGCCCTTGCTCAGGTGGCCGATCACCCGGTCCCCTTCCGCCTCCAGCCCGCAGATTCGCATGATCTCCGCCGTGTGGCCCTCCCGGGCCCGGGGCAGCACTTCCCGCAGGTCGCACACGAATTTCAGATAGTCCTTCACCGTCATCTCTTCGTACAGCGGCGGCTTCTCCGGCAGGTATCCGATCAGCCGCCTGCATTCCCGGGGCTTTTCCAGCATGTCCGTTCCCCGGATCAGCACCCGCCCCTCATCCGGCGGGAAGTATCCCGCCATCAGGTTCATGGCGGTGGTTTTTCCTGCGCCGTTTCGCCCCAGCAGCCCGGTGATTTTTCCCGGGGCCGCCTCCAGCGTCACGTCCCGCAGCGCTGTGATATGCCCGTATTTCCTGGTCACGTGTTCCAGTCTGATCAAGGCTTTCTCCCCTCCGCTTCCGGCCGTCCCCGCCTTATTTCAGCACGACGTTCCCGTTTCCCAGCTCCTCCCGCAGCCGCTGCAGGCATTTTTCGCTGCCGCTGCACCAGCTGCTCCGGGGGCTCAGCAGGGTCAGCTTCTCCGCCGGAATATGCATGTACACCGGAACGTCTCCGGCTTCCAGGGCCAGCAGCGCGCCGGCCTTTTCCATATCCTTTCTTTCCAGCCGCAGGAAAAGCTTCCTCGGCGCCGCCGCCGCGGCCCGGGCGTCGTCCCCGGGCGCGCCGCTGCCTGTGCGCGCCGCCTCCGCCGGCTTCCGGGGCTCCTCCCGCTGCCAGTCCTTCATCCGCTGGATGCTTTCCACGATCAGCTTGGGGTCCTCCTCCTCCCGCACGGAAAGCCGCCCGGTCAGCACGGCGATCTCGTCCTCCTGCAGCAGCGCCTGGTATCTCTCGTAGACCTTCGGGAAAACCAGGCATTCGATCTGCCCGGTCATGTCCTCCAGCGTCACGAAGGCCATGTAGTCCCCCTTCTTGGTGGACTTCCCGTTCACCGCCGTCAGGATGCCGCCCATCTCGACCCGCTTTCCGTCCAGGCTCATGCCCCGGTCCGGCGCTTCCTCCATTTCAGCCGCCTGGGCGGTGGAGAAGGTCATCTGCTTCATCTTCGCCTGCCACTCATCCAGGGGGTGCCCGGTCATGTAGACCCCGGTGGCCTCCTTTTCCATCTGCAGCTTGACGTTCCCCGGGCAGTCCGGCATGTCGGGATAGGTCACCGCGGACTCAAACAGGGACTCCTCCCGGCTGTCGCCGAACATGTCGAAGAGGCTCACCTGCCCGGTGACGTTCTTCTTCCGGGAGTTCTGGTTTGCCTCCAGCGCCCGCTCGTAGACCACCAGCATCTGGGGCCGGTTGGCGCCCATGCCGTCGAAGGCCCCGGCCCGGATCAGGCTTTCCACCACCCGCTTGTTGCATTCGGCGGGATCGATCCGCCGGCAGAAGTCCGCCAGATCCCGGTAGGGATTCCCCTCCCGCTCCTGCACGATGGCGCGTACCGCATTTTCGCCCACGGCCTTCACCGCCCCCAGTCCGAACCGGATGGCGGGTTTTTCCGCGCTCTGCAGATCCACGGTGAATTTCCACCGGCTTCGGTTGATGTCCGGCGGCAGCACAGGGATCCCCCGGCCCCGGCAGTACTGGATGTATCCGGCGATCTTCCCGGCGTTGCCGTACACGCTGTTGAGCATCGCGGCCATGAACTGCACCGGGTAGTACCGCTTCAGCCAGGCCGTCTGCATGGCCACGACGCTGTAGGCCGCGGCGTGGGATTTGTTGAAGGCATAGCTGGCAAAGGAGATCATCTCGTCATAGATCTCATGGGCGATCTTCTCCGGCACCCCGTTGCGCACGCACCCGGGCACCTTCACTTCCCCGTTCTCATCCGTCAGCCCATGGACGAAGATCTCCCGCTCCGCGTCCATCACCTTGTGCTTCTTCTTGGCCATGGCCCGGCGCACCAGGTCGCTGCGGCCGTAGCTGTATCCCGCCAGGTCCCGCACGATCTGCATCACCTGCTCCTGGTACACCATGCACCCGTAGGTCACGTCCAGGATGGGCCGCAGCTTTTCGGTTTTGTACTGAACGGAGCCGGGGTTCTGCTTCCCGGCGATGTATCTCGGAATGGATTCCATGGGGCCCGGCCGGTACAGGGAGATGGCGGCGATGATGTCCTCGAAGCAGCTGGGCTTCATGTTCGTCAGGAAGGAGGTCATGCCGCTGCCTTCCAGCTGGAACACGCCCTCCGTGTCCCCCCGGCAGATCATGTCGTAGACCTCCGGGTCGTCCATGGGGATGTCCTCCGGCTTCTTTTCCACGCCGATCTCCCGCATCAGATCCAGGGTGTCCCGGATCACCGTCAGCGTCCGCAGCCCCAGAAAGTCCATCTTCAGCAGCCCCAGCCGCTCGATGGTGCCCATGGGATACTGGGTGGTGATCACCTCGTCGTTGCGCTGCAGGGGCACGAATTCCACCACCGGCTTTCCGGTGATCAGCACCCCCGCCGCATGGGTGGAGGCATGCCGGGGCATGCCCTCCAGCGTCATGGCCGTGTCGATCAGCTGGCGGACCTTCGGGTTCTCCTCCACCATCTGCCGCAGCATGGGGCTCAGGGTCAGGGCCTTCTGCAGCGTCATGTTCATCTCGAAGGGAATGGCCTTGGCCACGGCGTCCGTCTCCTGGTAGCTCATGCCCATCACCCGTCCCACGTCCCGCACCACGCCCTTGGCCGCCATGGTGCCGAAGGTGATGATCTGGCTCACGTGATCCGCGCCGTATTTCCGGGCGACGTAGTCAATGACCTCCTGCCGCCGCTCGTAGCAGAAGTCCACGTCGATATCCGGCATGGTCACCCGCTCCGGGTTCAGAAAGCGCTCGAACAGCAGCTGGTACTTCAGCGGATCCAGCATCGTGATGCCCAGGCTGTAGGCCACGATGGAGCCGGCGCCGCTGCCCCGCCCGGGGCCCACCATGATGCCGTGGGATTTGGCGTAGTGGATGAAATCCCATACGATGAGAAAGTAGTCCACAAATCCCATCTGGATGATGGTGCTCAGCTCGTATTCCAGCCGTTTCCAGGGCTCGTCCTCCGGCCCGGCGCCGGGGTAGAGGCGCTCGATGCCCTCCCGGCACAGCCGCCGCAGCATCTGCTCCGCGGTCTCGTCCCCCGGCACGGGATACCGGGGCAGCCGGGTCTTTCCGAACTCGAAGGACACATTGCACCGCTCCGCGATGACCCGGGTGTTCTCGATGGCATCCGGCACGCTTTTGAAGAGCTCCCGCATCTCCGCTTCGCTCTTCACGTACAGCTCCCGGGTCTCCTGCCGCATCCGCTGGTCGTCCTCGAGGTTTTTCCCCGTCTGGATGCACATCAGCACCTCCTGGGCGTCGGCGTCCTTCCGCTCCAGGTAGTGGCAGTCATTGGTGGCCGCCAGAGGCACGTCCATTTCCCGGGCCAGGGCGATGAGCCGCGGCAGCACCGTCTTCTCGTCCCGCAGCCCGTGGTCCATGATTTCGATGAAGAAGTTCTCCTTCCCGAAGATCTCCTGCATCTCCCGCACATAGGCGTGGGCGCTTTCCATCTGGCCGTTCAGCAGCATCTTGGGCAGATCCCCGCTCAGGCAGGCGCTCAGGCAGATCAGGCCCTCGTGGTGCTGCCGGATCAGATCGTAGTCCATCCGGGGTTTGTAGTAGTATCCCGTCAGAAAGGCCTCGCTGCTCAGCTTCATCAGGTTCTGGTATCCGGTGTTGTTCTCGCACAGCAGGATCAGATGGCTCATCTCCCGCCCCGCGGGGGTGTGGTCTGTCCGGTCCCGGCAGACATATCCCTCCATGCCGATGATGGGCTTGAGCCCCGCCTCCGTCATGGCGGTATAGAAATCAATGGCGCCGTACATGGCGCCATGATCGGTTATGGCACAGGAGTCCATCCCCAGTGCCTTCAGCTTTTCCACCAGTGCCGGAATCCGGCAGGCGCCGTCCAGCAGGCTGTATTCCGTGTGCAGATGCAAGTGTGTAAAGCTCATGCGTTCTTTTTCTCCCTGCCGGCGGGGCCGCCTCTCCGGCCTCCGCCGCTGCTTCTGGTCTCAGGAATGGAAGCTCTCCATGATGACCTGGGTCAGATCCATGGCTGCCTGGCTTCCGCAGAAGAAGGTAATCTCCGTCATCCGGTTTCCCGTCATGTATCCGTATATGACGCCCACCGCGCCGTCCGCCTCGTCCGTGTCCGTATAGAAGAGGAATTCCTCCCCGGCGATTTCCCGGACCTGCGCCTCCCGGCCGGCCTCGGTCATGGTCTCCGCCAGGGTCCGGATGGTATAGCCCTCCAGGTTGTAGGCAAAGATCATCATATCCAGGTCCGGGGGCATCAGGTAGATTGCCTTCAGGTTCTCTTCGTCATCCGCCGGCGCCTGCCAGATCATCTCCTCGGGAATGGTGAGGCGGTGCACCCCGCCCGGCAGCGTAATCTCCACTCCGTCCGCTCCGGCCGCCCCCGGCCCCATCGCCAGCCAAACCGCCAGCAGCAGGATTCCGCATCTCCTGATCATCCGTTTCATTGTTTCCTGCTCCCTTTCCTTTTCCTCAGAGGGACTCCCCGTCGATCTCCCCGTGGGCTGTCCGCTCCTCCAGCCACAGCTGCAGCGTGGATACGGAAACCTGCAGCCGCTCCAGCAGCTCCCGGATTTCCCCGAAGTCCTCGTATTCATCCGGGGATACGGATCCGTCCTCCGCGATTTCCAGCAGCCGGTCCCGGTGCTGGTTCAGCCGGTTGATCCCGTTCAGGGTTTCCACCACGATCTGAACCAGCCCCTTGCTTTCCACCCGGGGTGTCCGCCCCCGGCCGATGGGGCATTCCTGGCTGCAGTAGTAGTTGCAGAGCCCCGGGGCCTTGTAGGCCTCCGCCAGCATCCGCACGTCCTCCGGCCGGATCTGCACCCGGTCGTTTTCAATCTTCTCGATCCGCTCCGGAGAAAACCCCGGAATCAGCTCCGCGGCCTTTTCCCGGGTCAGACCCAGCTCCTCCCGGGTCATCTGGTAGATGGTCTTGTTCTCTTTCGTGGATTTCCTTCCCATGGCTGCCTCCCGGCCTGCCGGCCCGCTTCCCTTCCGCGGATCCGGAGGCTGTTTTTTCCCTTTTCCTTCTTCTCTCCTCAGGTACCTTCCGCCTGCGTTTCCGTCACATAATCCTGCTGAATCCAGAGCCGCCGGCCCCGGGCTTCGATCTGCCAGAAGTCGTTCTCCTGGCGGATCAGGATCACCTCCGTGCCCGTCTTCCAGTTCTCCGCGACCCGCTCCTTCTCCGAGGGGCCGAAGCGCAGCTTCACCGTCGCCCGTCCGCTGGTGCTTCCGTTCACGCTGATTTTCGCGTGCCGGATCTCTCCCTCCAGGGGATCCGTCACCTCCGCGTCCTCCAGGCTGAGGTAGCCCCGCTGGTCCTCATGCATGACCAGGATCCGGCCTTCCTCCTCCCGCAGCACCGGCAGCACCGTGCAGATGGGCACGGAAGCAATTCTCCGGCCCGCTTCGTCCGTCAGTCTGACATTCTTCCTGCCGGTTACCACCGCCAGCCGGGGCTTTCCCGTCTCGCCCCAGCTCAGCTCCCGGGTCAGCACCGTCCGGGTCTTTCCGTTGACCGTGACCTCGCTTTCCCCGCTGGTCAGGCTCACCATCACGGCGCCGATCTTCCCTTCCCCCTCCGGGCAGAGCACCCAGGAGGGCCGGATCAGTCTGCCGCCCCGCCGGGCGCAGTATTCCAGATCCAGGTAGTATTCCAGCCCGCCGTAGTATCCGGTCTCGAAGTAGTACCGGGCGCCGGGAATCTCCCCGGGGTCCTGCACCTCCGCGTATTCCCCGTCCCGCAGGCAGTAGATCTTTCCCTTCCTGATCCGCTCGAAGGTGGCGCTGGGGGCGCTGTCGATGATCCGGACCTTCCCGGCCTTCTCGTCCACCCCGGTCATCAGGGCGATGTGTCCCAGCACGATGCTGAAGGAGTAGTAGTCCCCGTTCTTCAGTCCCTCCCGCAGCCCTGCCTTGTCATGCTGCAGCAGGCTCTTGGTCGTATATCCGTAGACCTGCCCCGCGTTGTACACCAGCCGGGCATTGGCCGTTCCGTTCTTCGTGTAGCAGTTCCGGTAGGTCTCCGCCAGGTTCTCCGGCCGGGTTTCCTCCCCGGTCCAGCCCATCCGGTGCAGGGCGTGGCTCAGGGTGAAGATCGCGCATCCCGCGTTGTCCAGCTCGGATTTGGAGTATTTTTTGTCCTTCCACCATCCATCCTTCTGGCTGTAGATCCGCTCCGCCTTCGTGTCCTCATCCTCAAATCCGGCCGCCTGCACCCGGACGGCGCCGGTTTCCGTCCGCCCGTCCCCGTAGGTCACCTCGGCCTCCAGGGTGTATTCCCCTTCGGTCCGGGGGCGGAAGGAAGCCTGAAAATGGGTGTCCTCTTCCCCCTGAAACACGGTCTGGCTCCCGTTCTTCAGGGTGTAGACCACCTTCCCGGCGCCCTCTCCGGCCGTCACCGTCACGTCCACGATCCCGCCGGCCCGGACCTCCGTCGGCGAGGCCGTCACCCGGACCTCCGCCGCCGCTGTTCCCGCCGCCCAGATCGCCAGCGCCGCCATCAGCGCCAAAAGTACGGATCTCCTCATGGAAAAAAACAGCGCTCCTCTCCCAAGATACCCCATAATTATACTACCCGTCATATCAGAAGACAAGCTGACGGGCTGTATCTTTCCTGTTCGGCTGTCCTTGCAGAAAAACAGCTCCGGGGGAATTCCCCGGAGCTGCCTGATCGACTGGTGATCTTATTCTTTGGCTTCTTCCGCAGCATCTTCCACGGCTGCGGCCGTTTCTTCCGTCGCTTCGACGGCTTCCGCCAGCTCTTCCGCCACGGTGTCGTCCGTCGCGACGACTTCGTATTCCGCTTCGGGCTCAACCGCCGCTTCCGCGTTCAGGGCTTCCTCATCCTCGATGGCCTGGCGGATGCTCAGGCTGATGCGCTTCTTCTCGGGATCGACGCTCAGCACCTTCACGTTCACGGTCTGGCCGACCTGCACCGCGTCTTCCACCTTGGCGATCCGGACCTTCG
>CAMNKK010000033.1 GCA_946542235.1 uncultured Clostridia bacterium
GGCAGGCTGGTTCCTGAACGCGTTTCTGGACAGCGGACCGGAGGCGTAAGCCGGCTGGAAACAGTATACCGCCGAAAAAATAGGGCCCTGACCTTGATCATCCGCCCCAAAGGAAGTAAACTGATTTACGGATACTCAAATAAACAGGAGAGGTGAAGCGAATGGCGCTGCACGTAATGGAGGAAGCCAGCCGCTGCCTGGGCTGCAAGAAGCCCCGCTGCCAGGAAGGCTGTCCCATTCATACCAATATTCCCGAAGTGATCCGCCTTCTGAAGGCGAACCGGCTCAACGAAGCCGGCTGGATGCTTTTTGAAAACAACCCGCTGACCACGGTCTGTGCCCTGGTATGCAATCATGAAAAGCAATGCGAGGGGCACTGCGTACGGGGCATCAAGGACGCGCCGGTCCATTTCTCGGTGATTGAAAGCTACATTTCCTCCACCTATGCCAACCAGATGGTCAAGGGACCGGCTCCGTCCAACGGCCGCAAGGCTGCGGTGATCGGCGCCGGCCCGGCGGGAATCACGATTGCCATCATCCTGGCCCGGTACGGGTATCGGATGACGATCTTTGACAGCCGGGACAAGATCGGCGGGGTGCTGCGCTACGGCATTCCTGATTTCCGGCTGCCGGACTCGGTGCTGGACGATCTGGCCTACCGCCATCTGGAGCTGAAGGGCATCCAGTTCCGGCCCAATACCTACATCGGCAGCGCCATCACCATAGATGACCTTTTCCGGGACGGATACCAGAGCGTGTTTGTGGGCGCCGGGCTGTGGAAACCCCGGAAGCTGAACATCCGCGGCGAGAGCCTGGGCCATGTGACCTACGCGATCAACTACCTGGCCAGCCCGGGCGCCTTCCGCCTGGGCGAGCGGATCATGGTCATCGGCACCGGAAACAGCGCCATGGACTGTGCCCGCACAGCCATCCGCCACGGCGCGAGATTTGTTTCCTGCGTCAATCTGACCGATACCCTCACCGCCAGCCAGTACGAGAGCAGCTATGCCAGGCTGGAGGGGGTGGACTTCATCTATAATAAATGCACCATGGAGATTCGGGAGGACGGCGTGATTCTGGCGGACAGCCGGACGGACGCGGACGGAAAGATCACTCCGATCCCCGGTACGGAGAAGCTGTATCCCTGCACCGGCGTAATCATCGCGGTGAGCCAGGGCGCGGAAAGCAACCTGGTCAAGAGCACCCGGGATATCGATACGGGCAGAAGCGGGCTGCTGACGGTGGACGAGGACGGCCATACCAGCCGCCCGGGCGTTTTTGCGGCGGGAGATGCCACCAGCGGCGCCCGCACCGTGGTGGAAGCGGTGGCCAACAGCAAGCGTGTCGCAGAAGCCATGCATGCCTATATGCAGGCTCTGCCGCTGCCGCAGACGACGGACTACCCGGATGCGCCGACTGTTACGGCGGTTGAGGCTTCCGCCCAGGCTGAGCAGATCATATAGGGCAGCCCGATGCGGATCTGTTCCGACCCGCATGCAGCCTGCGCCGAACAGGGGGAAGGGAAAGAGAAATCCTGCGGATGAAGACATAAAAAAACGGAGCCGGACGGGCTCCGTTTTTTATCCCTGATCATCGGAGGAGAGACAGCGCAGGACGAGACGGTCCGGATCAAGTTCCCGGTCTGCCCGGATGCTTCTGACCTCTCCCGGCCAGAGGGAGAACCAGTTGTCTGAAAACCGGGTATCGCCCGCTTCCAGCTCCACGCCCAGGCAGAAAACATCGGAAGAGACAAGGACTGTGCTGCCGCGGCATTCTGCGTGCAGGTGAGGCGCGGCGAAGGGAAAATGCTTGGGGAGGGTGTACAGCGCCTCGTTTTCACTGACGGTCTCTCCCTGCTCATTCAGAAGCAGGCACTGCACGACGGGAAGCAGCTCTTCACCGGGCCTGCGCTGTACCGTACCGATACAGACGGAGCTCATGGGCCCGCAGGCGGCGGGCAGGCGCTCGGTTCGCAGAATCCGGCCTTCCGCGTCTCTGACGTGAATCACGGCGCTGCCGCTGAAGGCTTCCCGGCGCTCATTGGAGATATGTATGCCGAAGCCGTCCTCCCGGGGCTGCAGGCTGATCAGAACAGGGGCGAAGAAACGTCTGGCCGCGTATTGCAGCGCTTTCCAGCGGCCCAGACTGTCAATGCTGGCCCAGCTGGCGACCGGCCAGCAGTCGTTCAGCTGCCAGTAGATTGCGCCCATGCAGCGGCCCCGATTCCGCCGCCAGTGCTCCACTCCGGCCCGCATGGCTTCCGCCTGCAGATACTGGGTGGAATAGACCAGCTTTTCCATGGAGAAGGGATAGCGCAGCGTGCTGGACAGATAGTGCAGCATGGTAGCGTTTCCGTTCTCGCATTTCTGATGGAATTCCATGACCTCGGAGAACGGATTCATGTCCTCCGGGCGATGAATAAAGGTGCGCAGCGTATCCATGCAGGGGAAGGATTCGAAGCCGAATTCCGAGCAGAAGCGGGGGAATCGCTCCGTGAAGTCGGAGAAGGGACGGCGCCCGTGCCAGACGGACCAGTCGTGAACGTCTCCGCGGTTGAGATCATTCGGATCGTCAAATCCGCCGCCGGAGGACGGGGAGGAGGGCCAGTAGAAGGAGTCCGGAGCTTCCCGGAGGCATACCTTCCGGAGTACGTTTTCGAACTGTTCCAGATACTGGGCCTTCAGTTCGGGAGACAGACAGCTTACATCCTTCCAGCTGAGCCAGGCGGTTTCCATTTCATTGTTTCCGCAGATCAGACCGAGGCTGGCGTGATGGCGGACGCGGCGCAGGTTGTCCTCCGCCTCCCGGATAATATTTTCACGGAAGGAATCCGTCAGCTTGTATACATTGCAGGCGAACATCAGGTCCAGCCATACGACCAGGCCCATTTCATCGCAGGCTTCGAAAAAATCCTCGCCGGGATAGATGCCGCCGCCCCAGACCCGGACGCAGTTGAAGTTGGAATCGCGGCAGTCCTTCAGCAGCTTCCGGGTGCCTTCCGGACGGACGCGGGCCAGCAGATTATCCTCAGGAATGTAATCCGCGCCCATGGCAAAAAACCGGACACCGTTGCAGCAGAAGGCGAACTCGGATCCCCACTGATCCTTTTCGGTGGCGACAGTCATGGTGCGCAGACCCAGCCGAAGGATCCTTTCATCCTCCGGACCCGCTTCCGACAGACTCCGGACAGACAGGGTATAGAGGGGCTGATCTCCCAGCCCATTGGGCCACCAGAGGCGGGGAGCGTCAATCCGGAATGCGAAGGCCTGGTCTGACGATCCGGTCTGCTCTGCCAGCACAGCGCCGTCCGGGTCTGAAAGGGTAAGGGAGAGCTGCGCTGCCTCTGTTTCTGCCCGGACGGAGAGAATTACCCTGCCGGGCTGATGATCCTGATGCACATGCACCTGCGCGAGACGGTTCCGGTATGCTTCCACCCGGCAGCTGCGCCAGATGCCGGCATCGGGGAGCCGGGGACCCCAGTCCCACCCGAACATGTAATGGGCTTTTCGCAGAGAACCCGTCCACAGCAGGCCGCTGCCGCCGGAATAGGTTACATCCGGATTGTCCTTCGCCGCCTGCTGCACCCAGGCCACAGCCGGGGAAAAAACCAGCCGCAGGCGGTTTGTCCCGGGCACGGCCAGGTGTTTGATGTCAAAGCGCCAGGTTCGGTGCATATTGTCCACGGAAGCAACGGGCTGCCCGTTCAGCTCGATGGCGGCGACGGTGTCAATCCCCTCAAAAACCAGATCAAGGCGGGGAAGTGCCAGATCCGCGGGGGAGAGAGCAAACTCCCGTTCAAAAGAATACTCCTGATCCATCACCCGGCATGCTTCCAGCTCGTTCATACCGTCGAAGGGATCCCTGATTTCCCCCTGCTCCAGCAGGGTTTCGAGCACGGTTCCGGGAACCCGGGTCTGCCAGCTTTTTCCGGCGGAGCTGCGCAGCGTCCACTGCCCGTCCAGACTGATTGTCCGCATCCTGATTTCCTCCAGATTCAAAGAAAATATGTGGATAGATTCGTCCGGCAAAGCGGGATTTCCTGCCTGTTTCCGACGGATAGTTACGCCCTGGCCGCGGATTCCGCCGGAATAAAAAAATTCTTGACGGAAAGCCGTGCTCATGATATCATACCTTTTGCTGGTTGAACCTGGAGCGATGGCCGAGCGGTTGAAGGCGCTGGTCTTGAAAACCAGTGATACCGAAAGGTACCGGGGGTTCGAATCCCTCTCGCTCCGCCAGCCTTGACATGGAGAAGTACCCAAGTGGCCGAAGGGGCTCCCCTGCTAAGGGAGTAGTGCGGGTGACCGCAGCCCGGGTTCAAATCCCGGCTTCTCCGCTGAAAACCCTAGGAAAATCAACGTTCCTAGGGTTTTATTTTTGCTCTGTACCCCAACCGTACCCCAACGGGCAAAAAAATATGCTCAGCGCAGAAAAACGCTGAGCGTTTTTGGTAGGTATTTTCATTGCTATGTTCCAGCCTTTCTGCGAAAGGCACCGATCAGCGATCTGATCTCCTTTTCCACGTAATACGCGTCAGGACGGTTTTTTGATTTGTATTCAGCCATGCAATATGATAAGATAGGACGATTTCGAAAGGGGGGATGGGACGCTTATGCTTTTTTCATCTCTGACCTTTCTGCTGTTTTTTCTGCCATTCGTGCTGATTGTACATCGGGTTCTTCCGCGCGCACTGCAAAATCCGTTTCTCCTTGTCAGCAGCCTTCTTTTTTATGCCTGGCGGGATCTGCGCTATCTTCCTCTGTTTGCGGCCCTGCTGCTGCTCAGCTGGGGCGCCGGGCTCCTGATCGCCTTTCTGAAAAGCCGAAATGCCCGGCGGGCTGTCCTGACCGGCGCGGCGGCGATTCTGGCAGGCACTCTGCTGGGATACAAAATCTGCGCCGCCTGGCAGCCGTATCCTGAACCCGGATCGCTTACCGGCTCCTCCCTGCCGCTGGGCATCAGCTTCTTTTCGTTTCAGCTGATCGGTTATCTGGCGGACGTTTATCGGGAAGACACACCTCCGGAAAGGAACCTCGCTGCCTTCGGCACCTTCGCGTTCCTGTTTCCCCAGCTGGTAGCCGGGCCGATCGTACGCTACAGCGAGATCCGGAAGCCGCTTCATGAGCTGCGCCGGCCCGGCGCCGAGGACCTGAACGCCGGCGCCGTTCAGTTTGTGAAAGGACTGGCCTTCAAGGTGCTTCTGGCAAACCGGCTGGGAGAAGCCTGGAACGTTCTTTCCGGCATTTCCGGCAGCAGTGCCTCTTCCTGGCTCGGCATTCTGAGCTTTTCCCTTCAGATCTATTTTGATTTCTACGGTTATTCCCTGATGGCCTGCGGCATGGGGCGGATGCTGGGCTTTCCCTTTCCGGAAAACTTCCGGGATCCCTATCTCTCCCGCACTGTCTCGGAGTTCTGGCGGCGATGGCATATCACCCTGGGCGCGTGGTTCCGGGATTATGTATATATCCCTCTCGGAGGCAGCCGGAAAGGCCTGCCGCGCACGCTGGCCCATCTTTTTCTCGTGTGGATGCTGACCGGGCTGTGGCACGGCGCCGCGCCGAATTTCCTTCTGTGGGGCCTGTGGCATTTCCTGTTCATTGCGCTGGAAAAAACGGTTCTGAAAACCGCATGGAGCAGGCATCCGCTTCTTTCCCGGATCGTGACGCTCCTGGCCGTGATCCTGGGGTGGGTGCTCTTCGCCTTTGACGATCCGGGCCGCCTGCTGTCCTTTGCCGGCCGCCTTTTCTCCTTTGCGGAGAACGGCGTCTTCCTGTTTTCCATCCGGCAGTACGGGCTCCTTCTGCTTGCCGCGCTGCTGTGCACAGCGACTCCTCTGACCGGGAGGATTGCCGGCTGGCTCGCGAACCGCCCGGTACCGGCCGCTGCCGTATGCGCCGTGCTGCTTGTGCTTTGCATGGCGGCGCTCGCGAACGCGTCCTATAACCCTTTCCTGTATTTTCGGTTTTAGGCGCAACCGTACTTCCTGACTTTGAATCTGCCGGAAAGGAGGAAAAGCCCGTGAAGAAAACCATTCCTCTGGCTTATGTTACCATGCTGGCGCTGCTGCTGGCCGCAGCGCTTTCCGTCCTGGTTTTCTCCGGCCCAAAGTCCAGTGAACTGGAGAACCGGACGCTGGCCGATCCGCCCATGCTGACGGGGGAGAGCTTCTCCTCCGGCCTTTTCGCGGATCAGACGGAAGCCTTTGCGGAGGACCATTTTCCCCTGCGGGATCAGGCGGTGATGCTGAACGCGACGGTGAATCACCTGCTGGGAATGACGGCGCGGCAGAACGTGAGCCTCGGCCCAAAGGGATTTTTCTTCGATACTTCCGACGGCTGGAGCCGGCGGAATGTGGATCTGAATCTTCAGGCGGTTCAGGAAATCCATGAAGCCGCCGGGATTCCGACCGTGGTTGCGCTGGTACCGTCTTCCGGCCTGATCCTGGCCGGGAGCCTCCCGGAAAAACCGGCCTCCGGCGACCGGGATGAGCTCTACGCCGCTGAGATTCCGGAGGGCGTCCTCCGGGTTGACCTGCGGGAGACCCTGGGGACCGCGCCTGATCCGGAAGCCCTTTACTACCGGACGGATCACCACTGGACGCTGGACGGCGCCGCGCTCGGCTATCGGGCTGTGTGCGGCGCGCTGGGTCTGGATCCGGAGCCGGTTTCCGTTCGCGCATCCTTTCCGGGCTTCCGCGGGACGCTCTATGCCCGCTTTCCTACGCTGCTTGCGCCGGAAGATACGCTGCTTCTGCCGGAGGTGGATCATGGAATCCGCCTGCGGATCGGCGAGGAGGAAATGGACGGCTTATATGATCCGGAAGCCATGCGGAAAAGGGATAAATATGCGGCGCTCCTGTACGGGAACCACGGGATCGTCACCCTGGAAAACGATGCTTCCTCCGGCGTTCTGTTTGTTCTCAGGGACTCTTACGCGAACGCGCTGCTTCCGCTGCTGGCCCGGCATTACGGAAAAATCATCGCGGCGGACCCCAGATACTATACCGGGGATATTCTCTCCGAAATTCATGAAAGTGAGGCGGATGAGCTGTTATGTCTCTTTGGAATGGCTTCCTTCTCTCAAAGCCGCGCGCTGTCCTTGCTGGATGGCTTGTAATTCTTTCCCTGCTGCTGACCCCGCTTGCCGCCGCGGAGGAAGCGCCGGCAAAGGGCTTTAAGCCGGAGGGATATCCGGACCTGATTCCCCCGGAGTGCGAGCCGGTTGGCGATTCCTATTTCGCGGACGCGGTATTTATCGGCGACTCCATCATGGTCGGCATCGAAAGCGCTTCCGTCTTCCCGGAGGCGGACTACGTCTGCCGGGTGGGAATGAGCATCGACGGCACGCTTCACCGGAACCAGGACCTGAGAGGCGTAAACCATAAGGTACGGGCGGTTGACGTGGCGGCTTCCTATCAGCCGAAAAAGATCTATGTCCTGCTGGGCGTCAATACGCTTGACGCCTATCCGGCGGAAAGAGCGCTGAAGGATTACGGGCTTTTTCTGGATGAGCTTCTTCCGCTGGTTCCCGACTGCATCGTGTACCTTCTCAGCGTTCCCCCCATGTCGAAACGGGGCTTTGAAAAAAACGGGACAACCAATCCGGCCCGCTATCAGGAATTTGAGCGGATGCTTCGGCAGCTGGCACAGGACCGGAACCTTTATTATATCGATTTATACCATCTGCTGGCAGATGAGGCCGGCATCATGAAGGATGAATACGCCGCAGGGGACTATCACCTGCAGAAAGCGGCGTTTGCGCTGCTTCGCGATTACCTGATGACGCACGCAATCCCCTGGGGAATGGAATCATAATCAGAAAGCGAGAATACAGCCATGAAAAAGACAGCACTTGCCATCCTGCTGGCGGCCGGGCTTTTCCTGCTGGCCGGCTGCGGAAGCACGGGAGATCAGACCGCGGCTTCCAATCCGCTCACCGCCGCCGAAATCGCCGGGAAGCTTCAGGACTCCGGCGCCTTTACCGAACTGACTGCTGCCTCGGACAAGGTGTTCGAAAAGTATCTGATGATTGAAACGGCCGGGCTGGAGGATCATCTGATGCTGACCGACGCGACCCGCGAGACGGCGGAAATGATCGTCCTGGTGAAGGTAGGCAGGGCGGAAGAGGCGGAAGCAGTCCGGCAGAAGCTGGATGACTATCTGGCGGAGCAGAAGGCGCTTTACCGGGACTATCAGCCCGGGGAAATGAGCAAGCTGGATCAGGCGGCCGCGGAAGTCCGGGGCTGCTGGATTTCTCTGCTGGTGTCCAAAGACACCGCCGCCTCCCGCAAGGCCCTGCAGGGGATGATAAAATAGCCTGCCCTGAAAAAAGGGCAGGCTCAGAGGGAATCCAGGGGCTCCTTTGAGGACCGGGCTCCTGACGCGGGCCGATCCTCTGACGGTTCGGATTATTCGGCCGCTTCGAAGAGCGTGACCTTCCCGGTCAGACCGCTCGGACAGGCCGGCTTCCGGGCCAGCAGCTTCCGATAGCCCTGCAGCAGCGGATAGCATTCCCGCTCCAGCGTGGTGGCGACCTCAATCCGCAGCCGGTTTTCTCCTGCCCGGCCCCGCAGCTGATAAACAAAGGGCGGCGCGATCTGAATTCCTGCGCTTTCCCCGTTCAGGAAAACCTCGACTCCTTCCGCGGCATCCTCGATCCGCAGCAGCAGATCCTTTCCGGCGGGGAGGGTGAAGCTGCATTCATATCTGACAAAACCGGAAAATTCAGGATTCTCGTCAGCAACCTGCTGTCCGTCCGGAACCGCGGCAGCTGCCGGCTCGGAGAACCGCGGATATTCCGCGCCTTCGCAGAGGGAGCGCTGCCAGCCTTCCAGCGGGATTTCCCTGCCGGCCTTCGGACAGGCGTACAGCGGCGCATCGCAGGGGCCGGCCGCCAGGAAGAGCGGCTTCAGCGGCTCCAGGGTAAGCCGGATGAGATTTCCTTCCGTCTCCGCCGGCAGGCAGCGGTTCTCAAAGGCGTCATACAGGAAAGCATCCCCCAGCGGCTCCGGCAGGGAAATGGTACCGGTCCAGGGCTCCGCTCCTTCGTTGACGGCCAGAACCAGAGGGGAATCTCCCTGAATTTCAAGCAGACGGATGCGGCTGCAGGCGGGCTGAAGCACGGGCGCGGATACGCCGAGATCCCGCAGGGCCTTTGCCAGGCTGTCCAGCGGGAGAACGGGGCAGCGGTCCAGCGCCGCGGGCAGCGGTTTTCCGGTTTCGCTGACAAAGGCGGGCTTCCGTTCCGCAAAGCAGACCGGAACGCCGGCTTCCGCCAGCCGGGTCAGGCCTTCCGAAGCGGCCCGGCAGAGGCTGGCACAGCCGGGGACCACCATCACCTGATAGCGCTGCCCGCTGACGGAAAAGGAATGGTTCTTCTCCAGCCGGCAGAGGGCCGGATCCGCCAGAAAATCCGCCGGAACAACGTGATAATCAATCTGATTGTCATACAGCCGGCGCCCGGGCTGCTCGAAAGCCATGGCTTCCGGATCGCACCATTCCGCCTCGCCGTGATACAGGATGGCCGCGGGAATCCGGTGCCTTCCGCTGGATGTCAGGGTGGCTGTCCGGTTCATATAGGCTATGAGACGGCCGAAGTGGCGGTACTGGGGATTGTGGCCGTGGGCATAGAAATGCGGCGGACAGTCCGGATCAGGAAAATCCAGCCCCGTGAAAGCATGGGGTACGAAATAGTTGATGCCGCGGACCAGGAAATGATCCGCCAGGTATTTTTCCAGCCGGAGGCCTTCCTCCCAGCCATAGTTGCCGAAGATTTCGCACATGGCGCGTCCGGCCTTCCGGGATTCCAGCGCCGCGGCGCTCTGGCCAAGCTTGCCCAGGCCGTAATGGAAGAAAACACCGTCCCGGGGGAAGCCGTAGGGAGTCCGGGTGGGTTCATCCTCCCCCTGGGGATACACCTGACCGCCGATATCATCGATGCCCGCCATGTCCTGACCGGCCAGCCCGCGGAAATAGTGGCCGAGGCTGGAGCCTGTCCGGCAGTGATGGCCGTCGTCCTCGATGCAGTGACCGATATACATGACGCCGTGTTCGCGGCACCAGGATCCCAGCTGCTCGGAGAAGTTCTTCTGCACCAGCCGGGTCAGGCAGTCCATATACAGGGCATGGACCCGGGCGTTTTCCGGAGAAGGCTCCTGCGCCCAGAGCCGTTCCAGATCCCGCGTCCAGTTTTCCCCGAGAACCTTCGGCAGCTCCTGCTCCAGCTCCGCCCCCCAGGGAAGATCCTGGCGGGAGCCCATCAGGTTCCCCTTGTCATACAGGAATCCGTTGCCCAGCTCCGGCTCATCGGAGAAAAAGCCCGCGATGGTCTTGCCGAAATCCGCGGCATAATGCTGCCAGTGCGGCTCATAGACCGCATCAATCAGGACCCGGACGCTGTCCGCCTGGGTCATATTGATGTAATTCCGGTGGAAGCCGGCATTCCGGCTCAGCACGAGCACCCGGAGCTCCGCTTCTCCGGCGGGCTTATCGAAAGCCAGGATGTCCCCATCCAGCAGGCCCGTCAGTTCCGTTTCTTCCTCTCCCTGACACAGGGCGGCCCGGAGCACCCGGTCATCCCCGAAAACGCGGGCGGGCGGGGCGTTGAAGAAGGCCTCCTCCATGGGGTTGGAGGCCACCCGGACCGGCGCTTTCAGCAGATCCTGCTCCCGCAGGTTAATCCGGAAGCTGCCGCTCTCCGCGGGGAGGGAAAGCGTATTGAGGAAAATGCTCTGACGGCAGAGGCTGTCCGGCTTCCCGGCCATGGCGCCGTTGGCGAAGCCGGTGGGGAAATGGCTGTCATCCAGAATCCAGACCTTCATGTCCCGTTTCCGGGCCTCGTCCAGAATGACATCCATATCCTGCCACCATTTGGGCCCGCAGAAATCCGGATGCGGCCGGCTTTCCACGCAGACCGCACGGCAGTTGGCGCCATGAATGGCGGCCATCATTTCCCGAAGGGTGGCTTCCGATTCTCCGTGCTGCCAGAAGAAGGGCAGCACATGGTTTTCCTCCCGATGATCCAGAAGAGCCCGAATGGTTTTGTTCATGGTGTTCCCTCGCTTTTCTATGAATCGTTCTGTACAGCTGCCGTACATGGAAAAAAACCGTACGGAAGACCGCTGCGGCAGGCTGCCTTTTCAGAAAACGCTGAATCTGAAACAGAACTCCCTTTCATTATACATGTTTATCCGGCAAGATCAATGTCCATCCGTCCGATATTTTCGGCACGGAAGGGAAAAACCGATGCCGGAGGGCATCGGGAAAAGGGATTCAGCTCTCCTCCGGAATACCGTGAAGACGGTATTGCTGGGGTGTCATGCGGTGGTGCTTTTTAAAGGCATTGCAGAAGACGCTTTCGCAGGAAAAACCGGTGCTGAAGCAGATTTCCTTCACGGTCAGCCTGGTGTACTTCAGCAGATAACGGGCGGAGGCCATGCGGCGGTTGACGATGTACTCGTGG
The DNA here is from genome assembly GCA_946542235.1 of uncultured Clostridia bacterium. Taxonomy (GTDB): domain Bacteria; phylum Bacillota; class Clostridia; order Christensenellales; family Aristaeellaceae; genus Aristaeella. Next base: position 11,461 of record CAMNKK010000033.1, read on the forward strand.
GGAGTATAGCCTGTCTTCTGCCGGAAAATCCGGATAAAATGAAATTCGCTGAGCCCGGCGAGGCCGGCCAGCCGGCTGACCGGGATATCCTCCGTAAAATGCTCCGAAATATAAATCATGGCGCGTTCCACGGCTTCCGTGCTGGTTTTGCCCGCAGAACTGCCCGGATTGTATATCATGAATTCCGTCAGAATATCCGTGATGTATTTGGACAGAAGCGGCTCCAGAAACTGGTGGTTTTCGGCAAAGACTCTCAGGATGCTGTTCATCTTCCGCAGCACGGGAAAGGCATCCTCCATGGAGAACACATGGCCCAGGCGGGAAACGATGAAGTCATAATAATTCCGCGCCTGCACGCCGTCGAAATGCAGCCAGGTGCATTCCGCACCCTCCCGGGTGGAATAGCCATGGGGCTGATAACAATCGATCAGCATAAAGTGCTTTTCGGGAACGGCCTGCTGCCTGCCTCCGAAATCCAGAAGCATGTTTCCTTCCTGAATGTACATGAGCAGAAAACTGTCAAAGGAGCTTCGCGTGAGATGATATCCGGGCTCATAGGTAAACACGCCGCATTGCAGGGGATAAAGGAACATCTCCTGCGCCGTTTTGCTGGGGGAATTGATATAGTAGTCCGATACGGGGGAGACTTTCAGTTCCACGGATTTCATGGCGGCACCTCCGGATGAATCCGCCGGCAGCTATGCTCCGGCGCTCTGACGGATCGCTTTTTGATGCAAAAAGTATAGCAATTTTTCGCGATGATTACAAGACCGAACACGGCATGCAGACACCTGAAACACTGTAAATTTCACAAGAAAAAGCCGGAACCAGGCTTTCTTTCTGAACACACAGGATGGGTGACAAGCAATAATTATCAATCATGCCGCAGGAAAGATGAGTGATAAACCGGGCAGAATGCGGTAAAATGCGGAAGAGGAAAAAGCAGAGAGGAGCGAAAGCCATGGAATACCGGATCAATCTGAAACAGTATCAGGCAGGAAAGCGGTTTGACCTGGGGGAGGACTTTCGGGGAAACTCTCCCGCAGGGGAAAGCATCAGCTTCAACAGCTTCTACATGGAAAAAAACGGGCAGCCCTTCTATCCCGTGTCCGGGGAGTTCCACTACAGCCGGATGGACGCCGGGCGCTGGGAGGACGAACTGATCAAAATGCGCATGGGCGGGATCAACATTGTATCCACCTACCTCTTCTGGAACCATATCGAAGAGGAAGAGGGCGTATTTGACTTTACCGGGCGGCGGGACCTGCGGCGGTTCGTTTCCCTGTGCGGGAAGCATGGGCTGTATGTCATTCTCCGGGTCGGTCCCTTCGACCACGGAGAGGTCCGGAACGGAGGGCTGCCGGACTGGCTGTATGGAAAACCCTTTGAGGTGCGGCAGAGCAACGAGGGCTTTCTGGGATATGTGCGGCGCCTGTACGGAAAGATCGGGGAACAGGTGAAGGGACTGTTCTATCGGGACGGCGGCCCGGTGATCGCCGTTCAGCTGGACAACGAATACATGCATTCCTCCGCCATGTGGGAGATCACGACCGGCATTTCGAACGAGTGGATCAACAAGGGGGAGGACGGAGAAAAATATATTCTGGCGCTGCGGGAGATTGCGCTTGAAAGCGGATTGATTCCGGCCTTCTTCACCGGAACGGCCTGGGGCGGCGCAGCGTATTCCCCCCGGGTGCTGCCCCTGTGGGGCGGATATGCCTACCGGCCCTGGATCTTTTATTCCCATCGGGGAGAGCATCCGGCCACAGAGGAATACATCTACGAGGATTATCATCACAACGGCGCGGAATGCGCGGACGACTTTACCCCCGCCTATCCTCCGGAGGATCGGCCCTACGCCTGCTGCGAAATGGGCGCGGGCATGATGTGCTGCTATTATTACCGGTTTATCTACCCCTATCGGAGCGTGGACGCGCTGGCCAACATCAAGCTGGGCTCGGGCTGCAATTTCCTCGGGTACTACATGTTCCACGGGGGAACCAATCCCATCGGCCGGCACGGAACCTACCTCAACGAAGCGCAGGTGCCGAAGATTTCCTATGACTATCAGGCAGCACTGGGGGAATTCGGCCAGATCCGGGAATCCTACAGCCGGCTGAAGAGCATCCATTTTTTCACCCGTTTCTTCGGGGACCGGCTCGCGCCGATGGAAACAGTGCTGCCGGAGGGCGCGTCCCGGATCGATCCGCGGGATACCGAAACGCTGCGGTTTGCCGTACGGACGGATGGAAAGAGCGGATTCCTCTTTGTCAACAATTTCCAGGATCATCTGGTTATGCCGGCGCGGAAGCGGGACCTGGTCCGGGTTGAGACCGGGGCGGAGGAATACGATTTCGAAATCAGCCTGGCGCCGGAAGAAAATGCGATTCTGCCGTTTGAAATGGATCTGGACGGAATCCGGCTGAAGCAGGCCGCCGCCCAGCCGGTGCTGCGGACGGAAGCGGCCGGGCGGACTGTCTATGTGTTCATGGAGCCGGAGGGCATGGAAGCGGACTTCCGGTTCGGGGAGGGGACGGAGGTTATCGGGAATGCGTGTCCCCTGAAAGGGAAAGAGGTCAGCAGGTTCTCCGTGCGGCGGGGAGATCGGGAGATCGACATACTGCTGGTCAGCCGGGAGACGGCGAACCGGATGTTCCTGCTGCGGGACGGAAGCCTTGTCTTTACCGGCGCCGCGCTGCTGGAAGACGAAGCGGGACGGCTGCGGCTGGAGACTGCGGAGACGGAAAACATCCTGCAGTGCTGGCCGCCGGAGAGGCTGGGAGCATCCGGAAAACTGACGCGGATGCCGGGCCGCGGACCGCTTGGAAAATGGCGGGCGGACACGGAAGAAGCGGTGCTGCCCGTTTCGGTCCGGCAGACGGCAAAGCATAAGTACGTTTTCTTCCTTCCGGAGATCCCGGAACGCCTGAAGGACGCCCGCCTGCGCATTGACTACGAAGGGGACATCGGGATGATGTTCCTGAAGAACCGGATGATCAGCGACAATTTCTGCAACGGGGATACCTGGGAGATCGGGCTGAAGGAACACCGGGAAGCCCTGCGGACGGAAAAGCCGGTGCTGACCGTCGCGCCGATCCGGGAAGGAGCCGTAGTCAGCGCGGAGACCGCCATGGCAGCCCGGAGCGAGAGCAGCCGGCAGGAGATTGGAGAGCTGAAAAAGGCCGTGCTTCAGCCGGTGTATGAGATTGAACTTTAAAAAAGGTATCCTTTTTCGGAGAAAACCGGAGGGTGATATGGATCCTCCTTCCGGAGGGCGCGCGATATAAGCAGGTTTCAGGGGAATGAGGAGGCAAGCACATGAAAAAGGTGCAGGTTTATGAGCAGACGGTCACCATCCCGACCTACCGGACGGGAAAGCTGGAAAAGAACCCGCTGTTTATTGAAAAGCGGGCCTACCAGGGCTCCACGGGAAAGGTTTATCCCGTACCGATCTGCGAAAGCATCAGCGAGAAGAAGACGGACGTTGAATACAGGGCGGTGATCCTGGAAAACGACTATCTCTATGTGATGATCCTGCCGGAGCTGGGGGGGCGGATCCAGCGGGCGCTGGACAAGACCAACAACTATGACTTCGTGTATTACAACCGCGTGATCAAGCCCGCGCTGGTCGGCCTGGCCGGGCCGTGGATTTCCGGCGGCATCGAATTCAACTGGCCTCAGCATCACCGGCCTTCCACCTTTATGCCGGTGGATTATACTTTCACTGAAAACCCGGACGGCTCCGCCACCGTGACCATCGGTGAAACGGACCGGATCAACGGCACCAAGGGCAACGCCTCCATCACCCTGTACCCCGGCAAGGCATATATTGAGATCAGGGGCAGACTGTACAACCCCACCGATTATCCCCAGACCTTTCTGTGGTGGGCCAATCCGGCGGTCTCTGTGAACGATGATACCTTCTCCGTGTTTCCGCCGGACGTGAATGCCGTGATGGACCACGGCAAGCGGGCGGTTTCAACCTTCCCCATCGCGACCGGTGAATACTACAAGGCAGACTATTCCGCCGGGGTGGATATTTCCCGGTACAGGAACATCAGGGTGCCGACTTCCTACATGGCGGCCCATTCCGACTTTGACTTTGTGGGCAACTTTGACGAGGGGAGGGACGCGGGTCTCCTGCATGTGGCGGATCACCATATCAGTCCCGGCAAGAAGCAATGGACCTGGGGCTGCGGCGACTTCGGCAGGACCTGGGATAAAAACCTGACGGATGAGGACGGCCCCTATATCGAGCTGATGACCGGCGTATACTGCGACAACCAGCCGGATTTTGCCTGGCTGAAGCCCCGGGAGGAAAAGAACTTTGTGCAGTATTTCATGCCGTATAAAACCGTCGGCCGGGTCAGCAACGCCACCCGGGATATCATTCTGGGGGTGGATTTCGTCGACGCGGAGGGCCGGGTGATTGAGCCGGATCCCTTTGCAACCGGCAGGGCCGCGAACGAAGCAACAGAAAAGCGGGCAGCCCGGGCGCGCATCAAGGTTTACGCCAGCGGGGAATACAAAAACGCCTGCATCGCGCTGTGGGCAGAGGGCAGGGAAATCTATCGCAAAACCGCCGACCTGAGCCCGGCGGCCGCCTTCGTGGATACGGTGGAAGGGCTTCATGATTTCCGGATCGCGGTCACCGACGGGAAGGGCAGAACGCTGTGCGAATATTCGGAATACGTGAAGGAAAACCGGCCCATTCCCGAACCGGCGGAAGCGCTGCGGAAACCGGAGGAAATCCAGAGCCTGGAGGAGCTGTACCTGGCGGGACAGCACCTGGAACAGTATCGGCACGCGACCTTCCTGCCCGCGGATTACTATCTGGAAGGCCTGCGGCGGGATCCTACGGATATCCGGCTGAACAACGCCTACGGCCTGTACCTGCTGCGCAGCGGGCGGACGGAGGAAAGCATTCCCTTCTTCCGGGCGGCGATCCGAAAGCAGACCTGGCGCAACCCCAATCCCTACGCCGGGGAAGCATTTTTCAACCTGGGTCTGGCCCTGGAGACGCTGGACAGGCTGCCCGAGGCCTGCGATGCCTTCTTCAAGGCGGCCTGGAGTGCCGAAACCGCGGGAGCGGCCTACTTTCACCTGGCCGGCCTCTGCGTCAGACAGGGAAACCTGACGCAGGCGCTGCAATTCGCTGATGAAAGCCTGCTGCGGGGCTGGCATGACATGAAGGCCCGCAGCCTGAAAGCTTCCATCCTGGCCCATCTTTGCTCCGAAAGCCCGGAATATCAGCGTTTCCTGGAGGAGAGCCTGAAGATCGATCCGCTGTATCTGTCCCTGCTGTGCAGGAACGTGGATCAGGAAGCCTTCGACCGGGCGACCGGCGGACGGATCGAGGAATACCTGAACGTGGCCTATGAGTACATCTGCTTTGGCTTCTGGCAGGACGCGGCGGAGGTGCTGAGGAGATGCCCCGCGGAAAGCCCGATGAAATACTACGCCCGGGCCTACGCCGAAGGCCGGCTGGGCCGGACGGATTCCGCCAGGACGGACGCGGAAAAGGCGGAGAGCCTGCCCACGGACCTGTGCTTTCCCAATCAGCTGCTGGAAAAGCAAATTCTGGAATACGCAATCTCCCTGCTGCCCGCCGCCCCCAAAGCCCACTATTACCTGGGAGAGCTGCTTTACGACAAAAAGCAGTATGACGAAGCCGTGAAGCACTGGCAGGCGGCCGCCGGGCAGATGCCGGAGCTGGCTCCCGCCCACCGGAACCTGTCCATCGCTTACTATAACCACGGGGATCCGGAGATGGCGGCCGGGGAGATCGCGGAGGCGGTCCGGCTGGAGCCGGACAACAGCCGCTTCCTGCTGGAGCAGGAACAGCTGATGAAGCGCCTGGACCGGCCGGTGAAGGAGCGGCTGGCGCTGCTGGAAGAAAAAAAGGAAATCATTCCGGACCGATATGCGCTGATGCTGGCCTATGTGAGCCTGCTGAACCAGGACGGGCAGCATGAAAAGGCGCTGAAGCTGATGATGGACTATACCTTCCATGTGTGGGAGGGGGGCGAGGGCAAGGTAGCGGACGAATACAAAACCGCGCTTTTCGCCCTGGCGGAAAAAGCCCTGGCAGAGAACCGGCCGGAGGATGCGATTTCCTTTGCGGAGCGTACGCTGAGCTATCCGGAGAACCTGGGCGAAGGCAAGCTGGAGAACGTGCCGGACAACAGGGCTTACTATGTGATGGGCTGCGCATACAGGAGCATGAACGACGGGACAAGAGCGAAAGCATGCTTTGAAAAAGCAACGGCAGGCTCCCAGGTTCCGGAACCCGTTCGCTATTACAACGATCAGCCCTCCGATTACATCTATTATCAGGGGCTGGCCTATGCAGCCCTGGGGGACATGGAGAAGGCGAAAAAGAGCTTCCACCAGCTGATCATCTTCGGCGAACAGCATATTTTTGACCGGGTGGGGTATGACTTCTTCGCCGTGTCCATGCCTGAGCTGGAAGTCTATCAGGACGATATCCAGAAGCGCAGCGATGACTACTGCCGCCGAATGACAGCCCTGGGCCGCAAAGGCCTGGAACGGATCAGCCGGTAAGAACTGCGGATCATATCCGGAGGAAACTATGCTACAGGCCCCGGTGATCCCGGTAGGGTTCGGAATAGATGTATTCGGCGGCCGGACCCGAGGCGTGATTGTACCAGTTTCCGGTGATCTCATTCACAATGCGGATGCTGCTGTCCGTCTCCTCCATGGTAAAGAGAAGAATCCTCTTCTCTCTGGGAATATTGGGACAGTGCAGGGCCATCATCAGCTGCCCCTCAAAGGTTCTGAACAGCATGGAATGGGCGCCGTTGAGGAAATAAAGCGGATTCTTTTCCTGCACCCACGGTCCGTGAAGGGTTCCCGAAAGACTTCTGGCGATACCGGTTGCGTAGCCGGCCGAGGTGAAGTTGGACCAGAGCATGATCAGCGCCCCGCTTTTCAGCCGGTACAGGAAGGGCCCGTCCGTGACCCAGCCGCCGCCGGAGCCCGTCTTCTGATCAAAGAAAGGGGCGGCCCAGGGCGCGTCGGAGGCCCTGAAGAGTATTTCCGGTTCCCCGATGGCAGCGCCCAGATCGTCAGACAGGGGGATGGCGGCAATCTGGCCGTCTCCCACCTGCAGCCATTCATGGCAGAAAATCATCCAGGGCGTACCGTCCGAGTCGGCGAACAGGGTGCCGTCCAGGCAATGCCAGCCTTCCGGCGTAACGGGCTCCGGCCGGACCGGCCGGAAGGGGCCGGTCGGTTCATCGGCCATCAGGCACTGACAGCGGCGGAGGGAGCCGGCGGACCGAAAGGAAGAAATAAGATAGTACTTTCCGCGCCAGAGATGGCATTCGGGTGCCCAGTAATCCCGATCCGCCCAGAAGCCGGTTTCTTCCCGGTCAAAAACACGGATCGGATCGCTCCAGTGGATCAGGTCTTCGGAACAGATGGCATGGAAGCCGGATCCGTGCTTCATGCCCGGATACCTTTCGGGATTGAAAATGGAAGCATAGGTATAGTATCTGCGCGTCTTCGGGTCTGCCAGGATACAGGGATCGCTGATCAGAACATCCCGGACATCAAATGGATACTCCATGGTATTTACCTCCGGTTTATAAAGTGCTGCTTCAGGACGATTCGGCTTTATGGCAGAAGGGGAATCCTGAGCTCCGCGGGGGGAAGGGAATCAGACGAAATCCGAACGCTGACGGCATCGGCCCCCTTTTCTCCGCGGATGATCGCCAGTGCCCTGCCATGGAACGTATTGCGGCAGGGCGAGGCATACAGCGTGTGGTCGGAAGGATCGCCGTTATCCAGGCTGAGAAGGACTCCGTTTTCCACGGAGACGGCTACCGGCCGGTCGGCGTTTTCGACAGTACATTTCTTCTTATGACTATGATAGCGAATCGGGAATCAGTTGTAAAGCTGAATTCCGGGAACTGCGGAATTCCGTCCGGCCGGAACGGATAGTAGGGGAACAAACAAAAAACAATTTTCCTCTTGACAGCCCCGGAGGAGAGAAGTAACATAAGGGCACAA
>CAMNKK010000034.1 GCA_946542235.1 uncultured Clostridia bacterium
TGTCATTTTACCCCTTGACAAATGAGCTATCAGCATTCCGAAATAAATATATAGAGAACAAAAAACAAAGCCGAAGCAAACGGCTGATGCTTCCCGCTACCGGGCGGGTTTGATACTTTCACCCGTTAGAAACGTGCGGGCACAAAAGGCGGCGCGGCCGAAGCCGCGCCGTCTTCCCTGTCCTGTCTTCCGCTCAGCCTTCCATTTCCCTGCCGATCTGCTCCTCGCAGGCCTTTTCCAGCGCCTTCACGATGATCTTCAGCGCCTTGATCCGCGCGTATTTCTTGTCGTTGGATTCAATGATGAACCAGGGCGCGTTTTCGGTGCTGGTCTTCTGCAGCATTTCGTTCACCGCGGTCTCGTACTGGGGCCATTTCTCCCGGTTCCGCCAGTCCTCCTCGGTAATCTTCCACTGCTTCTCCGGCGTGTTCTGCCGGTCGGTAAAGCGGGCCAGCTGCGTATCCTGATCAATGTGGATCCAGAACTTCAGCACCACGGCCCCCCAGTCGGTCAGCTGGCGCTCGAACTCGTTGATTTCATTGTAGGCCCGCTTCCAGTCCTTCTCCGTGCAGAAGCCCTCCAGCCGCTCCACCATGACCCGGCCGTACCAGGTTCTGTCAAAAATCGTGATATGCCCGGTCCTGGGCAGCCGGGTCCAGAACCGCCACAGATACTGCCTCGCCAGCTCATGGGGCTCCGGGGAGGCGATCGGCATCACGTCGAAGCCGCGGGGATCCAGCGGATACGCCACCCGGCGGATGTTCCCTCCCTTGCCGGCCGCGTCCCAGCCCTCGTAGCAGATGACGACCGGAATCTTCTTCCGGTAGATGATGTTATGCAGCTCGGACAGCCGGCCCTGCAGCTTCTTCAGTTCCTTTTTGTATTCCTCGTCCCCGATGGAGGGCGACAGATCCACCTCGGCCAGCTTCGGCATCGGCTTCAGCGGGAATTCCTCCTCGAAGGGGTCCCCGTTGTACTTTCCCTCCTCCAGGGTCTTCTCCATGGCCTCGTTCAGCAGCTTCAGCGCCGCGGCCACCGCCGTCTTCCGCTTGTCTCCGTCCAGCACATGCCAGGGCGCCGCCTCCCGGGTCTCCTCCATGAACTGCTCGTAGCCGGCCTGGAACCGCTTGTATTCCCGCTGCTGCCACAGGTCCTCCTCGGTGACGCGCCATTCCGTATCCGGATTTTCCATCAGCTCCGCCAGCCGGGCCTTCTGCTCCTTCCGGTCGATATTCAGAAACAGCTTCAGCACAATATATCCCGCGTCCCGCAGCTGCCGCTCGAATTCGTTCACCTGCCGCACCCGGCGCCTGTACTCGTCCCTGGTGATTTCGTGGCGCGTAATCTTCCGGACGCAGGATTCCATCCAGCCGGAGTCCAGAAAAATCACCTTTCCGTTTTCCGGGATGGCCGTCGCGTAGGGATACAGGAAGGGATAGCGCATCTGGCTTTCCGGAATCACCGCCGGGGAGACCACATTGTAAAACCTGGGATCCAGCTCGCTGATCAGCTCCTTGATCAGGCTTCCCTTGCCGGCCGCCGCCCAGCCCTCCACCAGAACCAGAATCGGCACTTTGGCATCCCGGATTTTCTGTACCTTCTCGATGAGCCGGTCTCTCAGCTCCCTCATTTCCTCCGCCATTTCATTTCCCTCCGTCCTGTTTTGTTTTTTCGGCCTTCTTCCTATTTGTTTTTCTTTTTGCCGCTGTATTTTTCCTTCATTTCAGCCTGATGTTTTTTCCGGCAGTCGCCGCAGTAATTCGGATAGTGCTCCAGCGTGTTGGGAAAAGTGAAATATTTGCCGCATGCTTTGCATTTCCGTTTGATTCTGCGGGGGGCGCCGGCTCTTTGCTTCTCTTCCCTTTCCTGGATGAACTTCTTTCTGCACTCCTTGCAGTAATTCGGAATATGCTCCCACCCGGGATCGTAGGAAAACATCCTTCCGCACCCCTTGCAGGCCTTCTGCGGGCGGCTTCCCGGCGCCGGCCCGGCCGGCTGGCTCTCCGCTTCCGCCTCTTTCCTTTTTCCGCCGAACAGTCCTCTGATCCAGTCCAAAAGCTTCATCTGATCCCTCCCTGTTTATCCATAGCCGAAATCCAGTTTGTAATTGTATGCTTCGCTCGTCTCGTTTTTCTCCGGATCAGGCTTATTATATGTGATGTCTTCTGTCACTTCAATACTTTTCGGCCCTTTGGCGGGAAATTATTTCGCGGTTTATCTGTCTCCTCCATTGACGATTGTCCCCGGACAGGTATAATGGATGCAGGATCAATATTTCCGGGCATCAGGCAGAGATCCGGCGGCAGAAAGGCTCCGGTTCCTTATTGCGAGAAAGGGGAAGCACATCATGAACAAACATTTCGAGCCCACCTTCGATTCACTGCGTCAGTATACCGCGCCGGACTGGTTCCGGGATGCCAAATTCGGCATCTGGAGCCACTGGGGCCCCCAGAGCGTGCCCATGTTCGGCGACTGGTACGCCCGGAACATGTATATCGAGGGCACCCCCCAGTATGAATACCATCTGCGGCATTACGGGCATCCCTCCAAATTCGGGTACAAGGATATCTGCGCCCTCTGGAAGGCGGAAAACTTTGATCCCGACGCCCTGATGGAAAAATACCGCCGGGCCGGCGCCCGCTACTTCATGTCCCAGGGCACGCATCACGATCATTTCTTCAATTATGATTCCAAAATCAACCGGATGAACAGCGTGCAGGTCGGTCCGAAAAAGGACATCCTGGCCCTGTGGAAGGCCGCGGCGGACAAATACGGCATGCCCTTCGGCATCAGCGAGCATCTGGGCGCCTCCTTCTCCTGGTGGCGCTGCAACAAGGGCTGCGACAAATCCGGCCCCTATGCCGGCGTGCCCTATGACGGCAATGATCCGGCCTACCGGGATTACTATTTTGACAACTATGAGCATCCCGCCGACGGGGAAGCCCCCTGGTACACCCCCAATAAGGAATATCATCAGTACTGGCTCCGCTGCGTCTCCGAGATGATCGACCGCTTCCATCCGGATCTGCTGTATACCGACGGTTCCCTTCCCTTCGGCGGCCACTGGATGGACAAGGAAGGCCAGGCGCCAATCCGGGAGCAGGACTACCGGGAAGGCCTGGAAGCCGTCGCCCGGCTGTACAATACCTCCCTGGACGCCCACGGGGAAAACCGCGCGGTCTATCTGCAGAAGGACCGCCGTCCCGAAATCTTCAGCGTCGGCGTCCTGGATATTGAAAAGAGCCAGCTGCCCGGCATCATGCCCGCCCCCTGGCACACGGACACCTGCATCGGCAACTGGTTCTACGATGTGCATTCTCCGTACAAAAAGCCGGAGCAGATCATTGAAATGCTGGTGGATATCATTTCCAAGAACGGCGTCATGCTGCTGAACATCCTCCAGCGCCCGGACGGCACCATCGACGAGGACGCGGATTTCATCCTCGACCGGCTGGCGGACTGGTTCCGGATCAACGGGGAGGCGGTCTACGGCACCCGTCCCTGGCGCGTCTTCGGCGAAGGCGATACCTTTGTCAAGATCGAAGGCTTCCGGGAGGAGAAAACCGCCTGGACCCGCAATGACTTCCGCTTTGTGCAGAAGGACGGCGCGGTTTACGCCTTCCTGATGGGCGCCGCCCCGGGCGAACCCGTTGTGCTGCGCAGCTTTGCGGATCAGAGTATCCAGTCCGTGGAGCTGCTGGGCTATGGTCCGGTTCCCTTCCGGTCCGAATTCGGCCTGCTGGCGGTTTCCCTGCCGGATCGGCTGCCGTCCCTCTGCGCCAATACGCTGAAGATCCGCTGATTCACCCCTTGATGGGGGCGAAGACGGGCTGCCCGTTCACGGAGATATCCCCCTCGATCGGGATCAGCAGATAGTTCCGTCCGTCGATGGTTCGCGTCTCCAGCAGGTCCGCCTGCCGGGGATCCACCTTGATGGACACGCTGGGCAGGTCCACCCGGAACTGCCTGGGCGCCACCAGGTTCACCGCCGGCAGCACCGCCCCCGCCCCGAAGGTGGCATCGAATCCCTGCCGGAAGGCCTCCGTCTTTTCCTCGGAGACGCCCGCGTCCGTCAGCACCCGGGCCACGTCCTGCTTGGACAGCATCAGGGGCTCCGCGTCCCTGTCCTTCTGCTGCTCCTCAATCAGGCCGGAAACGGTTTCATGCATCTCCTGGACCACGTCCAGCGAGCACTCCGTTCCCAGCGTCTGGGCCAGCAGCGTCTGAAAGCTGTCGGTCTGCTCCGCGGCGGGCATCTCCGCTTCCGCGCCGAAGGCCGCCTGCAGAAACGCTTCGTGGGCGTCATGGCTGTCCCGGCTGTAGAAGAGCATCGTGTTCACATCCGCGGCGCCGCCTTCGTACAGCGGAAACAGGAATCCCAGCGCCGGGGCGCTGGCCAGCCATTCCGGCGGGCGTTCTGCAAAGACGCCGTCCGAGGGCAGATACCGCAGCGCCGGCTTCTCCTGCCTGACCGGGCATACGGCGCAGAGGAGATAGCTGAAGGCGCGGTCGGAGTTATCGTAGTCCGCGTCGCCGTTGACGTCCCGTTTCCGCACATCCATGTCGTCATGCAGCATCAGGATCAGCCAGTTCTCCGCGGTCTGCGCGTCCTCCACGGACTGCATGTCCGGATGCTCGGCCCGGATGCCGGCGATCAGCCGGGCAAACAGCTCCTGCAGCGTGTCCTCATCCCGCATCGCGGTGTCCCTGACCCGCAGGAGCAGATCATCCGTCTCCGCCGGAAAGGCGATGGGCATGAGCGTCTGGCCGATGGGGCCGGAAAGGACCTTTCGGAAAAGGGCCATGTATTTTTCATTCTCCTGCTCATACAGCGCCGCCACGGGCAGCTGAAAGCTGGTAATGGGATTGCCGGTATGATCCGCGTAGCAGCCGCAGATGACGGAAGGGTTGCGCTTGTCCGGGTTCAGTCTCCGTTTGATTTCAGCGAGGTCTCTCTGGTTCATAAAGCTTCGGTTCCATCCTTTCATTGCTGATAAAGCCGTGCCATTGTACCCGTTTATCCGCAAAAAAGCAACGTCCGGCGGAAGCGTTTTTCCCTCCCCGGACGAAAATCAAATAAAAAACAGGAGATCACGCCATGCTGTCTTATGTCATCGTAGGATCGGGCTACCGCGCCATGTACTTCGGGCGGATCGCGCAGACCTGGCCGGATCTGTTCCGGGCCCTCTTTCTGTGCCGCTCGGAGGAAAAGGCCGCCAAAATGAAGCAGGGCACCGGCGTGGATGCCGTGCTGACCCCGGAGGCCGCCGAGGCCTTCCGGCCGGATTTCGTCGTGGTCGCGGTCGATCGGGGCCATGTGGCGGACGTGGCGGAGGAATGGATCGCCCGGGGATACCCGGTGGTCACCGAAACCCCCGTGGCCGACACGGAGGAAAAGCTGAACCGGCTGCTGCGGCTTTCGGAGCAGGGGGCCCGGATCGTCTGCTGCGAGCAGTATCACCGCTATCCCATTCTGGCCGCCGGGCTGGAGGCCGTCCGGCAGGGGCTGATCGGCGTCCCCCGGACCGCGTATATTTCCCTGATGCATGACTATCATGCCGCCAGCCTGATCCGCCGCTCCCTGCTCACCGGCCGGGAAAGCAGCGTCCTGCAGGCCGTCCGGCGGATCAGTCCGGCCGTGGAAACCGATTCCCGCTATGGCGCCATCCTGGACGGCCGGGTGACGGACGAGGTCCGGGATCTGGCGCTGGTGTCCTTCGAGTCCGGCAAAACCGCGGTCTATGACTTCGCGTCCCTGCAGTACCGGTCCTATATCCGGGCGCGGCACATCACCGTCCGCGGAGACCGGGGCGAATGGAGCGACACGGTCCTGTACCGGCTGGACGAAAACAACCGGCCCGTCCGCCAGGCGCTGATGCCCGAGCTTCCGGACCGGTACCGTCTGTTGGACACCCAGTATCTGCGGGATCTCCGCAAGGCCTGGCGTCCGGAGCTCTTCCTGGATACCCTGCAGGACGAATACGCCATTGCCACCATCCTGCTGGATATGGAGGAATACCTGTCCGGCGGCCCTTCCCCCTACCCCCTGTGGGAGGCCGCGGAGGACGCCCGGTTCTGGCTCCGGCTGCAGCAGGCCGCGGCGGAGGGCAGTTAATCCTCCGCCACGGTATATCCCTCCGCCGCCAGCGCCTCCAGCGCCCGCGCATAGTTTTCTTCCTTCACCAGGATATAGTCGGTGTTATAGGTGGAAACCGCAAAGATGCCGATTTCCCGCGCCGCCAGGATGCCGGACAGCCGGGCCAGGATGCCGGTCAGCGAAAAATCCAGCGTGCCCTGGACGCGGAAGCCTCTCCATCCGTCCTCCCGCGCCGTCGTGCCGGCGGGCGTATCCTCCGTCCTGCACACCAGCGACAGCTCCTCATCCGTCCGGCCGATAAAGTAAAAGCCGGCTGACATGTCGAAGCCCGAAAGCTCCGGGACCTTGCAGACAGTCAGCCGGTGCTTTATTTTTTCCAGCCTCAGGTCCGGTCCGCGCCTCCCCGGATGCCCTTCAGGCTCAGCCCCGCCCGCTCCATCGCCATCACCGGCGGCGGAACAAGGATGCATTGCCTTCCGGATGGTTTCCAGGGAAACCTGATTCTTTTCCGCCAGGGCAGCCAGATCGTCATATTCCGCCTTGCTGCGATGCACGCCCATGCCGGAGGCGGTCTTGACCCGCACCGGCCCGTAGGGCGTCTCCGCCGTCCCGATGGATCTCTTCAGACAATAGCGGCTCATATCCTGTCTGCGGATGCCCAGCGTCGTCGTATGCTTCATGATGACCTCCGCCATCCGGTCCGCGTCCCCGGGCAGGCAGATCACGCTGAGCAGCACCCCGGGCCGGGATTTCTTCATGCCGATGGCCTGGGTATACACATCCCTTGCGCCCTCCCGGAAGAGCTGATTCATGGCAAAGCCGATTTCCTCCCCCGTCATGTCGTCCAGGTTGCATTCCAGGCGGGTGATCTCCCCCCACCGGTCTTCGCTTTCGCCCGCGGCGCCCATTCCGCATTCCGGATACAGCGTCTTCATCTTCGTATTCTCCTTCTCTCAGCTCTCCGTCCCTTCGCCCGGGTCCTTCTTCTTCCGCTTGGATTCGTACATTTTCAGGTCCGCCGCCCGCAGGCAGCTGTCCAGATCGTCCCTGCTGTCCGCAGGCCGGATATACTGCCCGATGGACGCGCTCAGTTCAAAGGGTCTCGCCTGCGCTTCCCGCAGCTTTCGGATTTCCTCCCCGATGCTTTCCAGCAGGTCCGGCGCCGTCGGCCCCAGCGCAATAAACTCGTCCCCGCCGTACCGCATGATAAAGTACCGGTCTCCCAGCGCCCGCCGCATCGCCTCCGCGGTCAGCTTCAGCGCGCAGTCCCCCGCTTCGTGGCCCCACTGATCGTTGATGGTTTTCATCCCGTCAATGTCCACAAAGATGAAGGCGACCTCCCGGTGGGCTTCGCACAGGCTGTCGAACAGCGGCCGGCCGAAGCGCTCAATCCCGAATCGGTTGTTCAGCCCCGTCAGCTGATCCGTCACATACAGGCTGTTCAGCTCCTCATTCAGGCGGTTCAGCCGCTGGTGCTGGCGGATGGTTTCCAGGGAGAGCGCCACTTCGTTTATGATGCTCTCGTGCAGGTTCATCTCCGCCGCGGTGCAGAAGCCCTCCAGCATCAGCACGCCGACCACGGTTTTGCCGTAGCGCAGCGGATAGTATTCAATCAGCCGCTCCTGGGCCGGCAGCCCCTCCGGCAGCCGGGTCTGGGTATCTCCCGCGGGAATCTGTTTTTTCACCGGGTTTCTGGCGATTTTGTGCCGGCTGTCCGCCGCCAGAATGAAGCGGCCGGAATAGGTCTCCTCCTCCGCGCCGTTCCCCGGCTCCCGCCGTCCCGCGTCGTTCAGCGTCCGGTAATAGCGCTCGTCCAGGTAGATCCGCACATGGCCGGCGCCGAAGATGCCCCGGTGCTCCTCCACCGCCTCCATCACGTCCTCCATGCAGGTGGCGGAGAAGAAGGCGTTGGCAATCTTGTCCTGCTCCAGATAGAAGGACCGCAGAAAGCGGGTCTGATAATAGAAGCGGTCCTTGATCTCGATGATCTCCCGGTCCTCGTCCCCCCTGCAGCCGCAGGTTCCCGTCAGCGTATACCGGATCGGGGCATGCAGAATCGGGCTGACCTGCTTTCCCTCGATCATCCGGTTCACCGTCTCCATGGCCAGGTATCCGCCCCGCTGGAAGTCCCGGTCAACGGTCGCCAGGGGCGGGGTGATCAGGGAGGCGGTAAACACGCCGTCGAAGCCGGTCACGATGATGTCCTCCGGCACGCGGATCCCGCCTTCCCGCAGCGTGCTCACCGCGCCCATGGCCATATCGTCGTTGACGCAGATCAGCGCGTCCGGCCGCTCTTCGGAGGCCAGCACCTGCCTTCCGGCTTCCTCCCCGGAGTAGGTTTTCCAGTTTCCCTCCAGATAGCGGACGCAGCTGTCCGGAATGCCGAAATCCCTGCAGGCGGCCCGAAAGCCGAGCCGGCGCTGGCGGGCTTCGCTCTTCGGGCTCTCGTCATACTGCTCCGGCCCCTTCAGGAACCAGAGGCGCCGGGCCCCGTGCGTTTTGATGGCATGCTCCGTAATGTGGTAAAAGGCGCCGTAGTCATCCGACCGCAGCTGCGGCATGGCGCCCAGCGGAATGCCGATGGTCAGGGCCGGGATGTTCTTTTCCCGCAGCGCCTGCTCCAGCAGGTTGGCCTGCTTGCGCATCACGATCTGATGGGTCTGCACGATGGCTCCGTCATACTGGTCCAGCTGGGCCAGCTTATAGATTTCATACACGGACGGATCGCTCAGCACCTGTTCGTCGATGCCGAAGCAGTCGAAAACCCGCACGCTGACATCGGGATGCTCCTCCAGGTAGTCCATGACCCCCCGCAGGGTCTCCCCCACCAGTTCATAGTTCCAGTCCGTGGTAAATAACGCAATCTGTTTCATGCTGAAACCGTCTCCGGCCTGCAGCCGGCCTTTCGTGTCTATGCTGATGTGTTCAGATAAGTAGGATTATATCGCATTTTTCCGTTTTCCACAACTGGCCGGAACTCATTTCCGCTTTATTTTTCAGCTATTTTTCCGCCCTTCCGGGATCGCTTTTTTCAAAGGCCAGCCGGGGATAGCTGTCCTCCTCCACATAAATGGTTCCGCAGTGGACAAAGCCCAGTTTTTTCAGCAGATTCTGCATCACAATATTGTCCCCGTGGGTGTCAATCCGCAGGTGGCCGCACTGCTCGTAGGCCCAGTTGATGCAGAAGGCGCCGATGCCCTTCTCGGACCCGTCTCCGGCGATCCGGTGCACGACGCCGTAGGGGGAATCGTCCCGCCACGCGCCGCCGGTAATGTTCCGGTAGGTCGGCTCAATCTCCTTCCCCCGGATGAAAAAGAAGGTGCCGATGACCCGGCCCGCCCCGTTCAGGCAGACATAGCTGTTTCCGTTCCGGATATCGCTGCGGATCAGCTCCTCCGGCGGCCAGCCGGTCGGCCCCCACTGGTTGGGATTGCCGTGCTCCGCCATAAATCTTCTGGCAAAGCCGTAGATCTCCATCATCCGCTCCAGGTCCCGCTCCTCCGCATGCCTGATCCTCATCCCGTCCTTCACCTCCGTCCGGTTCTTCGGGGATTATAGCATCCTGGCAGGCTGCCTGACCAGAATTAAAATTGACAAATCCGTCACAGAGGTATAATACTGACTCAGGCCTCCGCATTTTTTGCGCCGCGGAAGCCGATGAAGTATAAAATGGGGAGAATAGTATAGATGGAACAGTATCTGGTCACCGGCATGAGCTGCGCCGCCTGCTCTGCCCGGGTGGAAAAAGCGGTATCCGGCGTGCCGGGGGTCACCTCCTGCGCCGTCAGCCTCCTGACCAACTCCATGGGCGTGGAGGGCACGGCCTCCCCGGCCGAAATCATCCGCGCCGTGGAGGCCGCCGGCTACGGCGCATCCCTGAAGGGCGCGGCGAAGCAGGCCGCCTCCGGGGAATCGCCCTCCTGGGCGGACGCCGAGGCCCTGAAGGATCATGAAACCCCCCGGCTGAAAAAGCGGCTCCTTTTTTCCGTGCCGATTCTGCTGGTGCTGATGTATTTCTCCATGGGCCACGGCATGTGGGGCTGGCCCGCGCCCGCGGCCTTTGATAACCATGTGTTTCTGGGGCTCTTCGAGCTGCTGCTGGCCGCGGCCGTGATGATCATCAACGGCAGGTTCTTTACCTCCGGTTTTTCTTCCCTGATCCACGGCGCCCCCAATATGGATACCCTGGTCGCCCTGGGGTCCGGCGCCTCCTTCCTCTATTCCCTGGCGGAGCTTTTCCTCATGATCCTCGCCCAGGGGCAGGGCGCCCATGAAACCGTCATGAAGTACGGCATGAACCTGTACTTTGAATCCGCCGCCATGATCCCGACGCTGATCACCGTCGGCAAAATGCTGGAGGCCCTGTCCAAGGGCCGCACCACGGACGCCCTCAAGGGCCTGATGAAGCTGGCGCCGAAAACCGCCGTATTGCTGAAGGACGGCGCGGAGCAGGAGGTGGGCATCGAGGAGGTCCGCGCGGGCGATGTGTTTGTGGTCCGTCCGGGAGAGCAGATTCCCGTGGACGGGGTCATCCTGAAGGGCATCACCGCGGTCAACGAGTCCGCCCTCACCGGCGAAAGCATCCCCGTGGACAAGCTGGAGGGGGATCCCGTCTCCGCCGCCACCATCAATCAGCAGGGCTATATCGAATGCCGCGCCACCCGCGTGGGGGAGGATACCACGCTGGCCCAGATCATCCGGACCGTTTCCGACGCGGCGGCCACCAAGGCCCCCCTGGCCCGGATTGCGGATAAGGTCTCCCGGGTCTTTGTCCCCGCGGTCATCGCCCTGGCGCTGCTGACGCTGGCCGGATGGCTCCTCGCGGGGAAGCCCTTCTCCTTTGCGGTGGCCCGGGGCATCTCCGTGCTGGTCATCAGCTGCCCCTGCGCCCTGGGGCTCGCGACGCCCGTGGCGATCATGGTGGGCAGCGGCGCCGGCGCCCGGACCGGCGTGCTGTACAAAACTGCCGCCGCCCTGGAGGGCGCCGGCCGGACGCAGATCGTCGCGCTGGATAAGACGGGCACCGTCACCGAGGGCCTTCCCCGGGTCACGGATGTGATCCCCCTGGGCCGGGAGAAGGAGGAGCTGCTCATCCTCGCCGCCTCGCTGGAGCGCGGCAGCGAGCACCCGCTGGGCAAGGCGGTCACGGCGGCCGCGGAAGGCCTCCCGCTCCGGGAAATCACCCATTTTGAGGCGCTGCCCGGCCATGGGCTGCGGGCCCTGCTGGAGGGCCGGGAGCTGGTGGGCGGCAGCCTGAAGTATCTTTCCTCCCGGGGGCTGGTCAGCCCGTCCGTTTCCGCCCGGGCCGACGCCCTCGCCGGGGAAGGCAAAACGCCGCTGCTCTTCGCCCTGGACGGAGAGCTCTGCGGCATCATCGCGGTCGCCGATCCGATCAAGCCGGATTCCGCCCAGGCCATCCGGGAGCTCCGGAATATGGGCATCCAGACCGTATTGCTCACCGGGGACAACGAGCGCACGGCCCGGGCCGTCAGCCGCCTGGCCGGGGTGGACCAGGTGGTCGCCGGCGTCCTGCCCGACAGCAAGGCGGAGATCATCCGGCGTCTCAAATCCCTCGGCAAAACCGCCATGGTCGGGGACGGCATCAACGATGCCCCCGCCCTCACGGTGGCGGACAGCGGCATTGCCATCGGCGCCGGCACGGATGTCGCCATCGACGCGGCGGATATCGTCGTCATGAAGAGCCGTCTGACGGACGTGACCGCCGCCGTCCGCCTGAGCCGGGCCACCATCCGGAATATCCATCAGAACCTTTTCTGGGCGTTCTTCTATAACGTCATCTGCATTCCCCTGGCGATGGGCCTGTACGGCGTCGAGATGAAGCCCATGTACGGCGCCGCGGCCATGGCGCTCTCCAGCTTCTTCGTCTGCATGAACGCCCTCCGGCTGAATCTGGTCAATCCCCACGATGCCTCCCGGGACCGGAAGGGCAAACCCGTCCCCGCGGAAGCCCTGGCGGAGGCGCTTCCCGCCCCGGCCGCCGCAGCCCAGCCGGCCCCCGCAAAGCTCCTGCGGGTGGAGGGCATGATGTGCGCCCACTGCGAAGCCCGGGTCAAAAAGGCGCTGGAAGCCGTTCCGGGCGTGGAAAGCGCCCAGGCGGACCACACCGCCGGCACGGCGGCCGTCACCCTCTCCGCCCCCGTGGCGGACGAAGCCCTTCGGGCCGCGGTGGAAGCGGAGGATTACAAGGTGCTCAGCGTGGAGTAATCCCCAAAAACATCACGGAATCATCCCAGCATAAAGGGAAGCCCGGCATCGCGCCGGGCTTCCTTTTCTGTATGGTCTCCTGGTATTTTTTATTTCACCGGCAGGCAGATTTCGGCTTTGCCCAGCCCTTCCGCGGTCACGGTCAGCCTGGCCTCTCCCGCCTGGTATCCCGCCCGCAGCACGGCCAGCGCCCGGCCCTGATAGCTGGTGAAGCTGCCCCGGCTGTAGTTCTCGTCGGTAATGGGGTTGCCGCTGCCAAAGCCCAGCAGCTCCGCCGCGCCGGTCGCTTCCGCCTTCAGCGGCACCTCCGCGTCCGGCACCGTGTTGCCCGCTTCGTCGATCAGCTCCGCCTGCACATAGCACAGGGATTCGCCGTCGGCCTTCATCGCTTCCGTTTCCGCCGTCAGCCGGATGGCGGCCGGCTGTCCCGTGGTCTTCAGCGCCGCCCGGGAAACCTCCCTGCCATCCTGATAGCTCACCGCCTCCACCGTGCCGGGCCCGTATACCGCGCTGAACCGGAAGGTCAGCGGCATCTCCTGGATCAGGGCTTCGCCGGCCTTCTTCCGCCCCTGGCTGACCCCGTTCACCAGCAGCTCCACTTCCTCCGCGCTGCTGAATACGGCGATATCCACCGGCTGGCCCTCCCGGCCGCGCCAGTTCCACCGGGGCCATACGCCGGGGAATCCCCAGCTGGACAGGGTTTCCACCTTGCCCGTCACCGCGGGGTCATAGCTGAACACGCCGGTTTCCCTGCTGCCCCACACGATGCGGCGGTATACGCCCTGGGGGCGCACCAGGCCGGTCACGTCGAAGTCCGCGTCATTGGCGGTGCGCCAGGGATAAGGCGAAGGTGCGCCCCAGGGATTGCCGATCCGGGGGTCGCCGGGCTCGTAGAAGGAAGCCTTGCCGATGCCCGCTTCGCCGATGTAGTCCCAGGCCGTCCAGGTAAAGTCGCCGATGACCCAGGGGGTCTTCTCGATCATGGGCCAGTGGATGCCGATTTCCTTGGGATAGTTTTCGCTGCCCAGGATCACCCGCTCCGGGAACATCTCGTGATCCTGCTCGTACTTGCCCTCCAGATAGTTGTAGCCCACCACGTGCAGCCCGTTGGCAAAGGCTTCGGTATACTGCTCCCAGAGCAGGTCCTTCTTGCCGCCCAGATCCGCGTTCTGCAATCCGCCGGCCTGGGCCTGCGCCGCCCATCTGCGCATCTGCTCCGCCTGCAGGGTGTCGTCCAGCCCGTTCCAGAAGGAGCAGATGCCGTTGGACACGGGGCGGCTGGGATCCAGCGCCCGGATGGTTTCCGCCAGCCGGGTGGCCCATACGTAGCCGTTGTTCAGGCCGCCCCGCTCCGGAATCTCGTTGCCGGTGGACCAGATGATGACGCAGGGATGGCAGCGGTCCCGCTTCACGAAGGCGGTCAGGTCCTTCTCCCAGTCCGCTGCAAAGTACTGGTTGTAGTCCCCGGGCTGCTTGCCCATGCCCCAGGCGTCGAAGGCTTCGTCAAACACATACATGCCCAGCCGGTCGCAGGCCTCGATCAGCGCCGCGGAGGGCGGATTGTGGGTCGTGCGGATGGCGTTGAAGCCCACTTCCTTCATTTTCCGGATCTTCCGGGCTTCCGCGTCGTATACGGTCACCGCGCCGATGGGCCCGTTGTCGTGATGCAGGCAGCCGCCCCGCAGCTTGACCTCCTTCCCGTTGATCCGCAGGCCGTGCTTCACGTCCGCCTCGACGGTGCGGATGCCGAACAGCACGCATTCCGCGTCCTCCGTGGGATGCTCGCTTGGGATCATATGGGTCTTATAGGTCCCCGCGTCCTTCACCGCCGCCTGCAGCCGGTACAGGCAGGGATGCTCCGCGTCCCACAGCCGCGGCCGGTCCACGGTCAGGGTCATGTACGCCCGGCCGCAGGACATCGCCTGGACCTGGGTCAGCGTCCGGCTGGTCTTCACGGTCTCCCCGGTTCTGTCGTCGATCAGGGAGAAGGTGACCTCCGCCATCCGGTTTTCCGCGTACTCGTTTCCGATCTCCGCGGATACCCGCAGATACGCCGTCTCCGGCGTTCCGTCGGATGCGTATTCAATCTTTTCCGTATACCCGGACAGCCCGCCGAAGGCAACGTGCAGCCGGGGCATATGCGCAATCTCCACGCCCCGGAACAGCCCCGCCCCGGAGAACCACCGGCTGTTGGGCTGCATGCTGGGGTTCACGGTAATGAAGATGCCGTTCTTCCTTCCCGGATAGACATGGGCGGTGATGTCCGCCTCGAAGGGGGCGTAGCCGTAGTGCTGCAGGGCGGCCAGGCTTCCGTTGACGTCGATGGTGGCGTTCATCATGGCCCCGTCCAGCCGCAGCACGATCCGGTCCCCTTCCCAGTCGGCGGGAATCTCGATCTCCTTCACATAGTGGGCCACGCCCGCGTTGTAATATCCGCTGGCGGCGGCGGAAGGCGCCTCCGGGTATACGTCGCTCTCCACCATATAGTCATGGGGCAGATTCACGATGCGCTCCCCGTAGTCTCCCCGCATCCGCTTTCCCCAGTCGATCGCTCCCAGTCCAAAGTGCCATCCCTCGTTGATTTTCATGCAGCGCATTTCCCGCTCCTCCTTTTTTTGTCGGCCGTCCCGGCCCTGGGTTCCCCTTTGGCGGATTCCCGGTATGATTCGCCGGCTTACTTCCGCTCCGCTTCCGCTTCGGCCCGCTCCGTCACGAACCGGTCAAAGTCCTCCGGCGGCACCGGCTTCGAGAAGTAATAGCCCTGGACCAGGTCGCAGCCCAGGTTCTTCAGCGCCAGATACTGCTCCTCGGTCTCCACGCCCTCCGCCACCACCGGCACCTGCAGGTAGTCCGCAATGTCGATGATCAGCTCGATTATCCGCACGTCCCGGGTCTCGCCGAAGGCGCTGCGGACAAAGCTCATGTCCAGCTTCAGGGCGTCGATGGGCAGCTGCGACAGCATCCCCAGGGAGGAATACCCGGTGCCGAAGTCGTCCATCTCGATCCGGAAGCCCATCCCCATCCCGCGCAGCTCCCGGGCCGTGGAGATCACCTGTTCGGAATCGCCGGTATAGGCGGATTCCGTAATCTCCAGCGCGAAGTCGGAGGTGGTGAGATCGTATTCCGCCAGCGTGTTCCGGATCACATCCTTCAGGTTCGGCGTCAGCATGTCGATGCGGGACACGTTCACCGAAACCGGCACGGAGAAGCCCAGCCGGTCCTTCCAGTCCCGGATCCGGGCGGCGGCTTCGCGCCATACGAACTGATCCAGCTCCAGGATCAGGCCGTTGTCCTCCAGCAGCGGGATAAACTCCGCCGGGCTGATCATGCCCAGCTCGGGATGATCCCAGCGCACCAGCGCCTCCGCCCCCGCCAGCAGCGGCTTATCCCCCCGGATGTCAAACTTGGGCTGGAAGTAAACCCGGAAGCGGCCGCTGTGCAGCGACGGCTTGAAATCCTCCAGCAGCCGCGCCCTTTTCAGCTCCGCCTCGTGCATCCGGCTGTCATAGACGCCCACGGATTTTCCGCCGCCGTTCCTGACGGCGCCCGCGGCGGACTTGGCGTGGTCGAACCGCTGCCCGATCTCAATGCTCTTGTCCGCGTTGGCGTATACGCCCATGCGCAGCCGCACCCGGCTCTCGGACACGTCCTCCTCCGTCAGGCCCTCCGAAACCTTCTCCAGCAAGGCCCCGCAGTCCTCCCGGTGGGGGCAGTAGATGAAGAAGGTATCCGCCCCGCTCCGGCAGCCCACGCCCCCGACCTCCCGGCAGATCTGCCGCACCCGGGCGCCGATCCGGGCCAGCACGCTGTCGCCGTAGGGCTTTCCGTAGCGTTCGTTCAGCACATGGAAGTGGTTCACATCCAGCACGATGGCGTCCATGGGCATCTCCGCGTAGTGCTGGTCGTACATCCGCACATAGCGCAGGAAGTAGTCGTAGTTGAAAAGGTTGGTCAGGCTGTCCCGCTCGGTGGTCTCGATGATGTTCCGTTTCTCGGACAGCTCGATGCAGCGGTTCACCCGCGCCCGGACGATCTCCGTGGTGGGATAGGGCTTGGGAATAAAGTCCATCGCGCCGTATTTGAGGCATTCCACCTCGGCGCTCTGGTCCGCGGTCATGACGATGACGGGAATCTCCCGGAGCTCCTTCTCCTCCTTCATCACCTTCAGGACCTCCATGCCGCTCAGCCGGGGCATCTGCAGGTCCAGCAGCACGATGGCCAGATCATCGCAGTGAAGCTTGACCTGCTCCAGCGCCTCCACGCCGTCGGAGGCATAGAGCACCTCAAAGCCTTCGGAGAGCATATTGCCCAGGATCATCTGGTTGATCTGCTCATCCTCCACGATCAGGATATGGCGCTTCAGCCGGATGATGTCCGCGTTTTCATCCACGCCGAAGCGGGCCCCGGCCGCCGCCTCGAAGTCCTCCCTCGTGGCCGCGCCCATGCCCTTCAGCAGCTGCTTTTCCTCGTACATCAGGGCGTCCGCCCGCTCAAACACGTCGTGGAAGCTGGTGTCCTTCCCCGGCTCATAGTCCGACAGGCCGCCGGAGACGACCACCTCGTCCGTGCTGATATGCGCCGCCGACCGGTCGTGCAGCGCCAGCACCAGCTCCTTCCGGATCAGATAATCCCGTCCCGTCAGGATCGCCACAAACTCATCTCCGCCGGTCCGGAACACGGGGCTGTGCTGGAAGATATCGCAGATCATCCGGCTGGCTTTGATGATGTACTCGTCCCCCGCCTTGTGGCCCAGGGTGTCGTTGATCTTCTTCAGCCCGTTCACGTCGCACACCGCCACGGCGAACGCCTCCGCCGTATTTTCCCGGATCGCGGCGTCGAATTCCTTCTCCCGCAGCAGGAAGGCGTGCTTGCTCTTCACCCCGGTCAGGGGATCGGTAAAGGCCGCGGTCGTTGCCTGGTCCCGTTCCTCCACCGCCTTTTTCTCCCACCGCTGCTGGGACCGGTAGTTGGCCAGCAGCACGGCCAGCGCCAGCCCGAAGAGGCCGGTGGTCAGCAGGTCTCTGAAATTGTCGGAATCGTGGAACTGCCTCCGCCGGGCCTCCAGGAACGCCTCCCGGTCCATGGCCTGGGTCTCCCCGTCCGCCGCGCCGTCCATATAGGCCTGGATCTCATCCACGATGGCGTTGACCCGGCTCTCGTTGGCCCGCCCCGTCCAGGCCAGCGCCATCAGCATGATGAACGCCAGCAGCGCCATCCACACGATGATGGCCTTGCCGAACCGGCGGGCGTGGTCCCTTCGGATGACCGCGTTGAAATAGATCAGCCCGATCATCGACCAGACCGTCATCAGCGCGTAGGTTTCCGTCTCAATGGTGTGGTCATAGAACAGGCCGGGAAACAGCAGCAGAAGCAGGAAAACGGCCATCACCGCCAGGCTGACGGCGCTGAGCACCCGGTCCCCCTTCTTTCCCTCCTGTCCCGCGGCCTTGAAGACCGCCATGGCGGCAAAGCCGTAGAGGATGGTCGCGCCGATGGTGGTGGTATCCACGATCCAGCCGATGGGCGTCCTGCCCAGGAAGGGAATGGGCAGGGAAATCGCCAGGATCAGCAGGATGGACTTGACCGGGATCTGCTTATCGCTCAGTTGGGCAAACCGCTCCGGCACGATGCCGTCCTGGGCCACGGCATAGCACAGGCGGCTCACGGTGCGCAGCATGCCGACCAGGCTGGTCAGCACCAGCGCCACCAGCGAGATCATCAGGATGTAGACGCCGGCGTCGCCCAGATAGGTATAGGCGGCATAGAAGGCCGGCAGCCCGGCGATGCCCTCGAATTCGTCCAGCCGGCTGATATAGTCCAGCCAGCTGCTGCACCCCGCCGGATAGGCGGAGATGCTCATCAGGATGATGAAGATATACAGCGCCGTGGTCACGGCCAGGGAGATCGCCAGCACCCGGAACATATTGCTGTGCCTGAACCGGTATTCCGCCGCGGAATGGGACACGCTTTCAAAGCCGATAAAGGCCCAGGGCGAGATGAAGGCGATGCGCAGCACCTGCTGCAGGGCGCTCCTGTCCGGCAGGAAGGCCGGCTCCATGGTCAGGTCCGTGGCCCGGTGCCCCAGCATGGCCGCCGCGAAGCAAACCGTGATCCCCGCGGTAAAGGTCAGCGCCAGCACCTCCATGCAGCGGGCCGTGGCCTTCTTGCTGCGCATGCACAGCAGGCCCACCAGGCCGATGACCGCCAGCGTCGCCAGCGTCTCGCCCAGATAGACCTCATAGCCGAACACCGTATACAGGTACCCGAAGCGAAGCGCCCCCTGCAGAAAATAGCGGGTAAACAGGGGGATGCTGGTGGCGTTGGCCCAGAAGATGGCAATGTACACCAGGAACATGCACCAGGACACCAGGAAGGCCCGGTCATAGCCGAAGATGTACTTTACATAGTTGTACAGTCCCCCCGTGCCCGGGTACCGGTTCGCCAGAAAGTGATATTGCCGGGCCGTCATCAGCATCAGCGCCAGCCCGGCCAGCAGGCCCAGGATGGAGCCCATCGGCCCCGCCTGGGACAGGTACGAGCCGCTCGTCACCACCAGCGACCCCCAGCCGATGGCGCTGCCCACCGACAGCGCCCACACGGCAAGCGGAGAAAGATACGGCTGCAGGCTGCTGTTCTGCCCGGCCGAAGCTGTCTGTCTCTCCATATTCAGTCCTCCGGCTCTGATTCAAGGCGCTCGTTTATCTGAAATACAAGAGGTTCTCTGAAGAAACATTATAGAGGAACCGGGCCGGAAAAGCAATCATCTCCCGGTAAAAAAACCAGGCCCGTCCGTCTCCTCCCGGTTATAAATCCATGTCGAAATCTGCAAAAAAATAAGAGATTTCGACATGGGTTCCTGATATAAAAAGGGGGGGAGTGTATCGTCGTAACGATAGCCGTTCCTATCGTTTAACCGGTTCAATCGTTTGGATTATATAATTGTCAAAGCACTGCCGAGATATCAAATGATGAATTGTCATTGACTTTACAGGAATCAGGATGAAGGTTGGAGAAATTGAA
>CAMNKK010000035.1 GCA_946542235.1 uncultured Clostridia bacterium
TCTCTTCCAGACCGGCGACCATGCGCAGGGTGGTGGACTTACCGCAGCCGGAGGGCCCGACCAGAACGATGAATTCCTTATCTTCGATGTCCAGGCAGAAGTCGCTGACGGCGGTCACGTTACCGGAGTAAATCTTGTAGATGTGCTGCAGAGATACACTTGCCATATTGTGATCCTCCTGATGATAGTAGGCTTTCGCCCCTTGATGGTTTGTATTATAGCTGTTTTTCAGCCAAAAGAAAAGGGGTATTTTTGACAAATTTGTATACTTTGCTTTGTGCAATTTGCACAAATGTCTTTTTCTCTCTTCGCTCCCCAAAAATACACAGACCGCCTTTCGGCGGCCTGCATAAATATGGAGGATAGGGAGGTCTGACACTTTTCTGTGTCAGGGAAAAGGGTGCTTCAGGATGTTGGTGGTTCATCCTTTCCGCATCATTATGCTACCTCTCCAATGTGTTCATCAGGTGAATGAAAGATGAACAGTCTCTTAAAAATTGTTGCGAACCTCTCATTATTTGTTCGGCGGAGGCGTAGGCGCGGATTCCGCCGGGGCGGCTGTCTGCTCCGCTTCCGCAGGCGCCGGCGCGGTTTCCGGTACGGCGGTTTCCGCGGGCTCCTCCGGCAGCGCCATGGCCTCCAGCGTCTTCCGGTCCACTTCCCCGGAGCCGTACAGACCGTTGGCCCGTTGGAAATCCTTCACGGCGTTCACGGTCCCCTTCAGCATCTTGCCTCCCACATAGCCGTGATAGAAGCCCAGCTCCGTCAGGCGGGTCTGAACCCAGAAGACCTCAGGGCCCTCGCTGCCCTGCCGGAGGGAACGCTTTCCGAGCTCCGGCAGCTTCGTCGCGTCATATTCCGGTTCCGGCGTCGGAACCGGCGTTTCCACCGGAACGGAGGTTCCCTTCTTCAGATTGGGCAGCTTCAGTGCGTCCCGCAGCTCCGGATCGGCCGGCAGGTCTTCCCGGATGCTTACCACCGTGCCGGCTCCGATGTTGTCATACACCCATTTCGCGTCCTCCACCGTCAGCCGGATGCAGCCGTGGCTTGCCCGGCTGCCCAGCGCCTTGTAGCTGGAGGTCTTCATGGCATCCAGGCTCACCGCCGTATAGATGACGGAATGGAACGCGATGGAGGCGTTGATTCTTGTCCAGTAGCGGGCGTAGCTGTTTCCCCACTTGGGGAAGACGCACCATTTGGCATGCCGCCCGTTCAGTACCCAGTCGCCCACGTCGCTTGGGTTCGCCCTGGTTCCCGTGGAGCAGAGCATGCGCCGCACGGGTACGGTATACTCCCCGTTTTCATCCCTTCCGTACACCGTTGTCACCTGGTTGGTCACGTCCACCGTCATGGCAAAGGGCACCGGCGTGGGAGTCGGGGTCGGCTTCGGAGTCGCGTTCGGCATGACGATATGCGTGTCGTTGAAGATCACGTTCCAGGTGGCTTCGTCCACCCTTCCGGTGGCCGCCATGCCGTTCTGGGTCTGAATCTTCTTCACCGCCCTGAGCGTCTGCTTCGCAAAGTTTCCGCTCACGGGGCCCGAATAATAACCAAGGTCCGTCATCCGGGCCTGAAGCTGCTTGACCGTCTCCCCGCTGGATCCGCTCTTCAGCTCCTTCTGGAAGGGCACGTAGCTGTCCGGCATGACCACGCCGTTTCTGGCCGCGGTCTCCTCATCGTCCACCAGGAATCCGCTTCCGTCCGGCACCGGGGTTCCGGTCGAATCCGGAAAGTCGTTCCTGCCGACGGCTCCGCGCGCAAACAGGGCTTCCTGGGTCAGCGGATCCGCCGCCCCGGTCACCGGGAGTCCGCTGTTCTCCTGAAATTCCCGGATGCCCTTCTGGGTTGCTCCCAGATAGTTTCCGCTGATCTTTCCCTTATAGTATCCCAGCTCCATCAGCCGGGTCTGCAGGCTCTTGACAGCCTCGCCCTCAGACCCGTAGCGCAGGGAGCGGTACCGGGCGGAGAAAATCCTGGCCTGGGTGGCGGGATCCGCGATCCCGGTTCTCTCCAGCCCGTAGTCCTTCTGAAAATCCCGGACCGCCTCCCGGGTTCCCTCCCGGTATCTTCCGGACAGGTTGCCCGTATAGTACTTCAGGTCCTGCAGCTTCGACTGGATGGCGCGGACATCCTCCCCCTCGTCCCCGTACTGCAGGGAACGGGCATCGATGATTTCCTCCTCCAGCTCCTCCTCATCCGGCAGGTCCTCCGGATCCGTCTCCGGTTCCTCTCCTGTCGCGGGTCCATTCTCCGAGGCGTCCTCCATGGGCTCCACTTCAGCCTCTCCCGCTTCCAGCGGCGGCTCTTCCTCCTCCGCCTCCTCAGGAGCTTCCGCTATCTCCTCCGCGCTTTCCGGCGTATCCTCCGGTTGCCCGGATTCCCCCAGCCCCAGGGAGCAGGCGCTCAGCAGCAGGCAGCAGGCCAGTACAAGACTTAAAAACCGTTTCATCGGCTTCACCTCACGACGATTTGCCCTGATTTTAACATTTTTGTAATCAAATTGCAAGATTTATGATTTTTTTGTTACAAAAAAGCCTCTGGCCCGGTGCCGAAGCTCCGGGCCAGAGGTCCTTTTGCGGAAAATGATTGAATTACTGTTTCAGCGGATTATCCTCATAGGCCTTGGACCAGTCCATGGTCTCCTGCTGGCCGTATCCGGGCGGATAGGCATCCGGGGTGCGCAGCGCATAGCCCAGGTCGATGTTGAAGTCCGTGCTGTCGCTGGCTACGGAGAATTCTTCCGTGAAAGCGGTCTCCGCTTCCGTTTCCTCCAGAGAGGAATCGATCAGATAGATATCCCCCCCCTTCCGGGTGGGTTTCACCTGCGAGGGCGCCGTCACCTTCAGGGTATATACCGCGGGGTAAACCTCCCGGAAGAAGTACAGTCCGTACTGATCCGTTTCCGTCTCTGCCACCGTCTGCCCGTTCCGAACCAGCTCCACCCGGACATGGGGAATTCCCAGCTCGCCGCCGTCCTGCCAGCCGTTTCCGTTCAGATCCAGCCAGCAGAAATCCCCGATGGTGCCCGGCAGCACGCTGCCGATGTTCAGGCTCAGCTGATCCTGACCCATCCTCAGCGGGATCGGATCCGTACGGCCCGTCCGGCCGCTGGTTTCCCGAACAACGGAGATCAGCCCGGTTTCCAGGCGCTCGTCATCCGGCTCCGCCGCGACGGTTCCCTCCGGCAGATCCGCCTGAATCCGGTAGGTTCCGGGCATCAGGCCGCTGAAGCGCCATACGCCCGTTTCCGGCGTCGTCTGGGTCTCCAGCACTCCGCCGTCCTCTCCCAGCAGGCTGACTTTCGCCCCGGGCAGGGGCTCCACGGCGGATCCCCGGTCTATCCAGACCATGCCGCCCATGGCGGTGTATTTCACCATACCCAGCGTCAGGTCGTTCCGCGCGTCCCCCTCTCCCAGGGCGATGCCGGTCATCACCAGGCGCGTTCCTTCCTTCAGGAAGGTATTGTCGCCCTCCGGCGGACGGTCCGTATCCGAATCCATCTGATAGCTGACCGCGTAGCTTCCGGGAA
Source organism: uncultured Clostridia bacterium (assembly GCA_946542235.1). GTDB lineage: Bacteria > Bacillota > Clostridia > Christensenellales > Aristaeellaceae > Aristaeella. Next base: position 3,530 of record CAMNKK010000035.1, read on the forward strand.
CCATTCCCGCGAATCCGAAGGTGCCGTCCTCCGCGGTGTACAGCGTCTCAAATACCTCCCCGGTTTCCTCGTCCGTCACCGTCAGGGCCAGTCCCGCCGGGGTTGCTTCGCCGCTGTCCATCAGGCCGTTGTTGTTTTCGTCCAGCCAGGCGCTTCCGCTCAGGGACGCCGGCATCACGCCGCCGATCTCCTGGCTTTCCCAGCGCTGGCCCATGGCAATCTGCAGGGTCTTTTCCTGGTTTGCTCTTCCGGCATCCGCCGGCAGGGTCACCTTCGCCGTCCGGGAGGTCACCAGGCCCTCCGGCAGCCGGATGATCATCTGATAGGTATCCGGATGCAGGTTTTTCAGCTCGAATGCTCCGTTCGCGTCCGAAACCGCTTCCATCTCCTCCAGGTCGCTCCGGCCCGGGATCAGGGTCAGGCGCAGCCCTTCCATGGGTGCATCCCCCGCCTCCATCGTGCCGGAACCGTCGTGATCCCGGAAGAAGGTGCCGGAAATCCGCCCCAGCGTCAGCGCGCCGCACAGGGGCGCTTCCTTCTGGTCCGCGGTTCGGAAGTCAAACCATTCACCCCGGCCGACCCCATTCTCTCCGGAGATGGCACTGTCACCGCCCTCCCGGGCAAAAATGCCGTCCTCCGGCAGCTGATATTCCAGATAATACCGTCCCGGCATCACCGCGTCGAACAGGAATTCGCCGCTCTCCGTCAGAAGCGCGGAGAAGGCCTCCCCCTCCTCGCTCATCAGGCGTACGGTAACCCCCGCCAGCCCGGCTTCATCCCCGTCCCGGCGGCCGTTGTCGTTCCGGTCCGCAAACACCGCGCCCTTTACGGTACCCGGCATGATCATCCCGGCATCCATACCGGTAACATCCTCGCCCAGGGGAACCTCGAAGGTCTCCGAATAGCCTTCCCCGCCGTTCAGATTGATCATGACATTTCCTTCGCCCCGCCGGGTGAAGGCATATCCCTGCTTGGCCGTCATCCGCAGGCTGTAGAGCCCCGGGGTCAGGCCCGTAAAGCTGTAGGTCCCCTTGGCGGTGGTTTGCTTGGTGCCCACCGATGTCCCGTTCGCGTTCAGCAGGGTCACGGCCACGCCCTGACTCACCTTTTCGCTTCCGGACCGGGACGCGGAGAAGTCGTCGTCCAGGTAGACCGTGCCGCTGACGGATCCATAATAGATCGCGCCCACGTTCACCGTCCGCTTTTCCCCGTCTCCCAGGCTGAAGTCCCGCAGGAAGTTTTCCCGCCGGTTGTCCCGCGCCACAAAATGGTTCCCTTCGGGGGCGTCCACCGCCACCGTGAAGTTGCTTCCGTCGTCCGGCAGCACCGCCCGGATCTTGTATACATTGCCCCGGAGGCCTCCCAGGGTGTAGGTTCCGTCCTCCCCGGAATAAGCCACCGCGATTTCCTCATCCTTATTCTGCTTGATGGCGGTCACCTTGACGCCGGGCATGGGTTTTTCCCCTTCGTCGTACAGACCGTTGTAGTTGGCGTCCTGGAAGGCCATCCCGGTGACAGAACCCGACCAGGCAAAGCCGATGTTCTGATCCAGCTGGTTCCGGCCGTCATTCAGGTCCAGGGTTTTGGTCGCCTTGGTTCTGCCTTCCGTGGTAAACACGGACCGGTTCTTTCCGCCGGTCTTGCTGTAGCGGGTGAACATCATCCCCTCCGGCGCATAGCTGGAGAAGTCATAGTATCCGGCCCGCAGCCGAACCACCCGCCAGTATCCGTTTTCGTCCGAATAGGCTTCGAATTCCAGCCCATTCTTCTGGCCGGAGAAGGTCACCCGGATTCCCGCGATTTTCGGTTCTCCCGCGTCCATGACGCCGTCCGCGTTCTCGTCCAGCCAGCAGACGCCGTCCACCACGACGCCCTTCAGCAGACCTATGCCGCGCTCCACCGTCTCCCCGGCGGAAACGGACACGGGCTCCGATTCCTGCTCCGCTCCGGCAAAGAAATCCAGAAAGGACTTGTTCAGCCCCACGTCCTTCGCCTTGCGGTTAAAGCCGTATTCCTCCGGCAGGGACACCCGGATCCGGTACGCCCCCGGATCCAGCCCGGGCAGCGTAATTTCCCCTTCCTCGTCCGTCTTTCCGCCGGTCACCGTTTCTCCGCCGGCGGAGATCAGATACACCGGGATCCCGCCGACACCCTTTTCATAGATGCTGCAGTCCCCGTTGCTGTTGCTGTCATAGAAGACCTTGATGTGAAAGGTTCCCGTGCTGTCCGAGGAGGACAGGATGCCCACCTCCGGTTCCGGCGTCGGGGTATTTCCGGGCACGGGGGTCTGGTGCCATTCAGGGGTGGCCGCGGGGGCGGGCTGCTGCGTCTCCGGCTCGTCCTCTCCGCCCTCTTCGGATTGTTCCGCGGTCTCCGGTGTCGGTTCGCCGGGAGCTTCCGGCGTTTCCGGCGCGGGTTCCGGCGTCTCCGCCGCAGCGGCGGCGTAGTCATCCTTCAGCTGCGGAACCAGGATCGGCACCGTCACGTTCCCGCCGTCGGCCATGTTCACCGTCACGGCAGCGTTCCGCAGGTCCCAGCCCGCGGGAATCGTTTCGGCCACAGGAGTGATCGTCACCGGATCGGATCCGTCCAGCGTCACCGTCGTCACTCCCGCCTGAAGAATTCCCTTTTCAATCCCCCCCTGCGTCACGCGGAAGGAGCCGGTCAGGGGAACCTGCACCGTGGTGCCGTCCTCCCGCTCCGCCAGGCCCCGGAAATAGACGCCCAGCGTCATGACCTCCGCCCCGGCCGTCGTGCACAGGCCCAGGGCCAGGCAGACCGTCAGAAGCAGCGTAATAAATCGGGTCCATCCTTTCATGATCCGAAAAGGCCTCCTGTTTCTCTCTTAATCGCATCGCCTCCCGGCTGCGCCGGGATCCGGCCCGTCAGTTCATCTTGACGGAGTGGCGGAACTTGTCATATACGTTGGCCACATAGAATTCCGTATATCCCCTCGGATAGGAAACATGCAGGGAATACAGGGTCCGGTCCACACAGACCACGATCAGCCGTCCCGCAATCTCCGCGCCGGTGGCTTTCACCACAGCCTTGTAGTTGGCATAGACGCCCGTGGAGCCCAGGAAGGTCCGCTCCGCCGTGTTGGAGGGAGAGAAACCGGTCAGCTCCCCGCTTCCGCTCAGGGTGTCCAGCATTCCCTTGACTTCCCGGGTCAGCTCGCTCTTGTTGTACTGCTTGTTGACCGGAACCGCCCGCACGGTCAGCGTCGCGGCATAGTCCATGGAGGGATCCGGATTGATCAGCGTGTAGGTGTCCGACTGGCTGTCATCCACCCTCCATCCGCTGGGGCCTTCAAAGGTCATATGCAGCGAGGGCGCCTCGTAGGTCACATAGCTGAAGCTCAGCGTCGGCAGCGGTGTGGGGGTCGGCTTGTCGATGGGGTCAATGATCACCGGCGTCGCGCCCGCATTCTCGCTCTGGATCACCGGCGCCTGCGTCGGCTCGTCTCCCTGCGACTCAGGCACTTCCTCCCAGTCGCCCCCCTCTTCCGAAGACGGGTCGTAGGTTCCGTCGTCATAATCCGTCGATCCGACCACGGTTTCGCCGAACAGATCCTGGCCCTGCGCTTCCGCAGGGGCTTCCGTCACCCGGCTTTCCGGGGGCAGGGTGTCGAAGACCTCCTTCTGCTGGCAGGCCGTCAGCAGCAGCGCGCACAGCGCCAGCACCAGACACAGCATCCTCTTTTTCATGGCTCATTCCTCCCCAAGATCTTTGCGTCCCGGTTTCCCTCCGGGAGGCGGTTTTCCTACAGGCTTCGCCTGTTATTCCGCGTCTTCGGTGTACCAGGGATGATAGACCCTCCGGTCCAGGCTGAAAATCCTTTCGCTGAAGGCGCCCTCCGGGGTCTTCTCCCAGGCTGCCTTCATCGTGTTCATGCGGGCATCCATCATATCAATCCAGTGCAGGGCTTCCGCCTCCGGGAACATGGGCGGCCGGGGGCTGCCGTATTCCGGCTCCCCGTGGTGGCTCAGCAGCATATGCTCCAGCAGCACCACGCATTCTCCGCTCACACCGGTTTTCTCCGCCGCCCGGTTCAGCAGCGTGATGCCCCGGACCAGATGGCCCAGCAGCAGCCCGTCCCGGGTATAGTCCGTCACGTTTCCGCTCTCGTCGCTCTTCAGCTCCTCGATCTTCCCCAGATCGTGCAGAATCACGCCGGCGCAGAGAAGGTCATGGTTCAGCCAGGGATAGATCTCCATGGCCGCCTTGGCCAGGCGCAGCATGTCCGTCGTATGGTGCAGCAGCCCGCTGCGCTCCGCGTGATGCATCCGCTGGGCAGCCGGGAACCAGTCCAGCCGGCTTCCGGCCATCTCCAGCATCTCCCGCGTCAGCTTCTTCAGTCCCTCGTGGGCAAATCCGTCCACCGTTTCCCGGATTTCCGCCATCATATCCGCCGCGGACCGGGGCGCGGCGGGCACCAGCTCTCCCACGTCCAGCGGGTCCTCCGGCGTCACGCCCCGCCATCTTTCAATTCTCATCTGCAGGCGGCCGTTGTATTCCTGCACCAGGCCCCGAACCTTGACGGGCTTTCCGCCTTCCGGAATCCCCTGCAGGCTGTCCCAGTTCCAGATCTTGGCGTTGATTTCCCCTGTCCGGTCTCCCAGGTTCAGATCCACGTAGTCCCGGCCGTTCTTGTCGGTTTTCTTTTCCGCGCCCCGGACCATCAGGAATCCCTCGAACCGGGAGTCCTTCATCAGCTGACAAACCCTGTATGTTTCCATTCGTGCTCCTTCATAAAAACTGAGAATCATGATCAGAAGGGGGCGTCCCCCGCCGATCCGGGATAATTCTCCCGTGCCAGGTTGGCAAAGGTGGTGATCTCTCCCAGCCAGGCCAGCTTCACCGTCGCCAGCGGGCCGCTGCGCTGTTTGGCCACGTTGACCTCGGCGATGTTCTTGTCCTCCGTGTCGGGCTTGTAGTACTCCTCCCGATGCAGGAACATGACCACGTCCGCGTCCTGCTCAATGGAACCGGAATCCCGCAGGTCGGACAGCATCGGCCGCTTGTCCACCCGGTCCTTGTTTGCGCGGCTCAGCTGGGCGCAGGCGATCACCGGCACCTTCAGCTCCAGCGCGATGGCCTTCAGCTGCCGGCTGATTTCCGAAACTTCCAGCTGGCGGCTTTCCGTACGGCCGTCCGCCCGCATCAGTCCCAGATAGTCCACCAGCACCAGATCCAGCCCGTGCTCCATCTTCAGCCGCCGGCAGCGGCTGCGCAGCTGGCTGGGGGACAGCGCCGCGGTATCATCCAGATACAGGGGCGCGTTGGAAATCGGCCCCAGCGCCTTCGCCAGGGCGGTCCAGTCCCTGTCCTCCAGCGTTCCCTTCCGGACCTTCTGCATGTTGACCTTCGCCTCGCTGCACAGAACGCGCATGACGATCTGCTCCCGGGGCATTTCCAGGCTGAAGACCGCCACGGTCTTCCCCTTTGCGATGCTGGCATGCCCGGCAATATTCATGGCAAAGGAGGTCTTCCCCATGGCCGGCCTGGCGCCGATAATAATCAGTTCGCCCGGATGCAGCCCGGTCAGCAGGCTGTCCAGGTCAATAAACCCGGTGGGCACGCCCGAGATCTCCCCGTGCTGGCGCGCCAGCTTCTCCACCTCCTGAAAGGTGTTGACCAGCACCTCCCGCACCGGCTTGAGCTGCTCACCGCCCGTCCGGTTCATGGCCAGGTCAAAGATCGCCTTCTCCGCCCCGGCCATGATCTCCTGCACCGGGCTCTGCTGGGCATAGGCTTCCCGGGCAATATTCTGGCTGGCGGAAATCAGCTTCCTCAGGAGGCTCTTTTCCTGCACCAGCTCCAGGTATGTTCCGGCGTTGGCCGTCGTGGGCACGGAGCTCATCAGGCGCATCAGATACGCCATGCCGCCCACGCCCTCCAGGGAACCCCGGCGGTTCATCTCCGCCGCCACGGTGGTCAGGTCGATGGGCTTGTGCTCCAGGGACAGCTCCATCATCGTCCGGTAGATTTCCTGATGCTCCGCCAGGTAAAAATCCTCCGGTTTCAGGCTTTCCACTGCCCGGAGCACGACGCCGGAGTCCTGCAGCATCGCGCCCAGGACACTGATCTCCGCTATCAGGCTGTTGGGCGGTGTCGTCCCCCGCAGCCCCTGCTCCATCTGGTCTGCCATCTGTTTTCCTTTCCGGAGAGCCCTTTATTTCTCCAGGGGTGCAACCCGGAGCGTCATGGTCGTGCTGACGCCGGGATAAAGGCGGATGCTGATCTCCCGGTCTCCCACCTCCCGGATGGGATCCCCCAGATCGATCTTCCGCTTGTCGGCGGCATAGCCGTGCTGTTTCTCCAGCGCTTCGGCGACCTCAGCCGCCGTCACACTGCCATACAGCCGGCCCTGGGAGCCGCATTTGATCTTCAGCTCTATCAGCTTGCCCTTCAGCTGGGCTGCCGTGGCCTTCGCCTCCGCCAGAGCTTCCGCTTCCCGGGCATCCTGGGCGGCCCGCTTCTTCTCGATCTCCTTCAGCGTCCCCGGCTTCGCCTCCACGGCCAGCTTCTGGGGGAACAGGAAATTCCGGGCGTATCCGTCGCTGACGTTCAGGATCTCGTCCCGCTTTCCGATATTCTTGACATCCTTCAGTAACACAACCTTCATGGATCTCTTCCGACCTCCCGTTTCACGGAGCGCCGAAGCGCCGAATCCCCGGTTTTCCGCTTCCTTTTCCCCGGAAAAGGCACAGCAAACAGCACCCCCGCGGGGAATGGTTTATTTTATCCTATCAGGCTCCAAAATGCAAGTGAGATCCCGCGGAACGCCAGCAGTGGTCGCAGATGGCATAGGGCCAGTTCCAGGGCAGCCGCTTTCCGCACTGCCGGCATTTCCGCCCCGGCAGCTTCTGGGTGCTCAGCACATGGATAATCCCCGAGGAGATCAGGTCCTTCCGCTGCTGGATGGTCCGCAGCACCGGATCCGGGTTCTCCAGAAACCGCCGGGCGTAGTTGTAGCAGAGGTCGCACATCCGGTAGTCCCCCTCCAGCCGGTCCAGCATCGCCACCGTGCAGCTTTCCGGATCCACCAGCTCCGGCAGGATGTTCATGACATCGTAGTGCCGGTGCGTGCTCTCCGCGTGATACATGGCTTTCCATTCTCCCAGCAGGGAAGGATCCTCCTCGTCGAAGGGAATGCACAGGAAATCGTACAGCAGCCGCTTGTCCGTGTGCCGGGTTTCCATCCGGGAGGCCAGGGACATCATGCGCATGGTGGAAGCCTTGGAGAAATAGGTTCTGTCCTTCATGCTGATCCACTGGTTCAGCGTCTCCGTCAGGCTCAGCGGCAGCCCCAGCAGGGATTCCGGAAAGCGGATGACTGCCGTGGTCAGGGGCAGCGCCGGTCTGGACAGCGCCTGGGCAACCATGGGCTTGAAGCCGAAGGCGTTCACATAGCCCACATCGTACTGGCCGTATCTTCCCGCCCGGCCGGCAATCTGGCGGATCTCCGAGTCCGTCAGCTGACGGGTGATATCCCCGTCAAACTTCTCGCTTTCCATGAACACCACCCGGGCGATGGGCAGGTTCATGCCCATGGCGATGGCGTCGGTGGACACCACCACGTCCGTTTCCCCCTGGCGGAAGCGTTCCGCCTGATTTCTCCGCACATCCGGCGGCAGCGCGCCGTAGATCAGGGAAACCCGGTACCCCATCTGCTTCAGCTCCGCCGCCAGGGCGTGCACCCGGGCCTTGGAGAAGACGATCAGCGCGTCTCCCTTCCGCACGCCGGAAGGGAAATGAAAGCCTCCTTCCTCCACCACCAGGGGCGCCATCCGCTCGTGGCGGACCACAGTCATCTCATCCCCGCAGTCCAGGATCATCGCGGTCAGCAGCCGCTCCGCGTCCGGCGAGGCGCAGACGTGGATTTCCTCCGCGCACAGCCCCAGCACCGCCGCGCTCCAGGCGCCGCCCCGATCCCGGTCGGAAATCATCTGGCATTCATCGATCACCGCCACATCGTATTCCGTTTCCAGATCAGCCATCTCGATGGTGGAGGACTGCACCCGGCTGCCCGGCACAAAGATCCGCTCCTCCCCGGTGACCAGTGAGCAGGGCACATCCGCCAGGTTCAGCCCCTCGAACTGCTCGAAGGCCAGCAGCCGCAGCGGTCCCAGATAGATGCCCCGATCGGCCGTCTGCAGCCGCTGGATGCTCTCCCAGGTCTTTCCGGAATTGGTCGGCCCCAGATGCAGGATAAAGCGGCGGTGCATTCCCCGGGCCAGTGGATACAGGTCCTTCATTTCCTCCGGGATGGCCTTCAGCAGCGCCTCCCGCAGGTTCTTCCGCTCGCTCTGGCTGCGCTCCCGCTGCCGCTGCAGCGCCCGCAGGGAGGCATTCTGCTTCAGGTGTTTTCGCAGCCTGCCCTGGGGAAAATGCGCCTGCACCGCCCGAAGCAGGTTACCCGCGGCCCCCCGGACCTGATCCCGCACCTGGTCCTCCGCCGTTCCGCCCCCGCCGCAGACAAGAGCCCGGCAGTTCTTCAGCGGGGGAAAGGCCTCAAGAACCCTTCTTTCCAGCTGCTGCTCCAGCGGGCTGCCTCCCAGCGCCTCCTCCAGGATCCGCCGGGAAAGCCCGGAGCGGAACTCGCTGCGCATCAGGCTTTCCGCCACGGAGCCGTGAATTTCCTCCCGCCGGATCAGGTGGGACAGATCCCCCCGGGTCAGATAGCCGGTCACCTCCCGGTCCATCTCTCCGGCAATGGTTCCCGCATTCTTCTTCAGCCAGGCCGCGGGCTGCCTGTCCTGCAGCAGCTTCCGGGCCTGCCTGGCTTCCCGGAGGGGGCGCCGGATCCGGAGGACGGATTTGAGAAAAGCCAGATCCGCCGTCCGTCCTTCCTTCAGCTCCGCCTCAATCAGCGGCTTCAGCCGCCGATATTCCGCCTCGTAGTCCTCCGGCAGCTCCCCGGACAGGATCGCCTGATAGACCCGGTCCTTTTTCCGGGTCTGGTTCAGCGCGTTCTGGAAGGATCTGCTCCGCAGGTATTCCTCCTTCTCTTCCGGACGCATGCTGCGGGTGATGACCTCCGCTTTCTTCAGCGTACGCTGGCGGATGGTTTTCTCCATCTCCTTCAGCGTCCCCCGCTGATAGGCCTCCCGGCTCTTCCGCTCCATTTCCTGCGCGTCCACCGTTTTTTCCCCCGTTCTGCCTTCAGTCACGGCTTTCTCAGCCAGCGTTCCGGCCAGCAGATGTCCACCGCCTGCCGGACCTGCGCCGCCAGGTCGGTCTCCTCGTCAAACAGCTCCGCGTATCCCTGCAGGCTCATGGCCTTGTCCCGCAGCATCCGTGCCCGCCCGGAGACAAAAATATGGCATTTCCGCTTGCCGTTCTTCGCCTCCTGAATCATGTTCGCTCCGGAGGAGTTTCCGTCCAGCGCAATGAGCACGGAGGGTCTGCGCTTGAAGATTTCATAGGAAAAGCTCTTGTACACACCCATGGAGCTGGGCTCGATGGAGACCCGGATTCCCACGCCGCTTTTCTTCAGATGCTCCGCCTCTCCCGCGCTGATCCGGGCGGGTACAAAGGCAAAGATCTCAAAACGCCCCTGATTTTTCTCCGCGATGTAGCGCTCATAGCCGCTCAGGCTGTGGCCGATCACCCAGAACATCTTATCCGGGTCACCCTCCGCCAGCAGCCGGTCCAGCAGCCTGCGGATTTCGGCGCGCTGCCGGGTCAGATGGCGGTCGTTGTTGAAGGATCCGCCGATGAGGATCACCGGCACCCTGTCCACCGGCATCTCGCGGATCTGCTCCGCGAAGACCCGGCTGCTGTCCTGCAGGTCCGGCAGATCCAGCAGCTTTTCCTCCGTGCCCTCCTGGCCGCGGATCTTTTCCCGGTAAAAGTCCTCGGCGTTCCGGTCCCCCAGCGCGTCGCGGAAGGCCTTTCCCTTTTCCTCCAGGGCCCGAAGGCCGTCCCGCCGGATCCGTTCCTCCGCCTCCCGCATCCGCATCAGCTCATCATGGCTGAGATTCAGCATCTTTTCCAGCGCCAGCTGCTCATCGATGGAGTCCGTTCCGTACAGGGCGCCGCCGTCCGTTCCCTGGACGCAGGAAACGCCTGCGGCCAGATACTGCCGCAGGGGATGCCTGGTCAGGGAGCTCAGGTTGTTCAGCCGGACGTTGGAGGTGATCTGGAACTCCAGCGTCACGCCGCATTCCTTCATTTCCTTCAGCAGCTCCTGTCCCTTCCGGGAGGACAGATTCGTGGTATACAGCCCATGGCCGATCCGGATCTTCGGCATCGGCTGCCCGGGCTTCAGCCCTTCCCGAACGCAGCGGATGGCATTGGCCACATTCTCCGGCAGGCCGTCGTTCTCCCCCGCGTGGATGCGGATCGTGAAGGAGGGATGCTCTCCCGCCAGCCGCACCAGCTCCCGCAGCAGCGGCGCCAGATCCCGGATGTCGTTCATTTCCTCTCCGACGATATCGCTGCCGGCCACCCAGGGGTCCCCCGCCACCGCCCGCAGCGCCCGCAGGTTCTCCCGGAACTGCTCGTCCCAGGAGATCCGGTCCCGGAGAATGGTCAGGGGCGTCCGGCGGATCGCCGCCAGAAAGCGAAGCGTGACCCCGGTTTCCTCCCGGATCGCCGGCATCACCCGGTGCACCTGTCCGAGCATCCGCGGCGCCTCCTCCGGCTTGGCCAGCGCGGTATCCGAGATCTCGGCATAGTCAATCCCGCAGCGGGCATAGCTCCGGGCGATCCAGAGCAGCTTGTCCTCAAGCAGCGTGTTGCTCCCGAAAACGGGATGCTTCCGATCCTCCTCCATTCTCCGCAGCCACCGGACAATATCCCCGTCAGGAACATCGCCGATTCCGCGCAATTCGATTTCATCGTCGCTCCGCTGTCCCTTGCAGAAGACATAGCGGTAAAGATAGACCTTCTCCAGGTTGGTAAACACCGCCTGCCCGTCCTTCAGCACGGCCAGGGACGCCCGGATCCGCGGCAGATTCCAGGCCGCGTTTTCCGGGTTTTCCAGAATCAGGGAGGCAAAGTTCAGGAAGGTCGCATCGTTGATTTTCCGTTCCAGGTATTTCCCCGTCAGCGGCGAGTCCCGAAAGGCTTCCGCGGCTTTCTCCCGCCGGGCCGCCAGCAGCTCCTCCTGGGCCGGGGTGCATCGCAGCCCAAGCTTCCGGATATAGTACAGCGGGTACCGGATCTGGTGGTGAATGCCCAGGGCGATCAGCAGGTCCGGCTCCAGATTCGCGTTCATATGGGTATGCAGATCCGTCCGGAACTTGCATTCCCGGAAAATATAGGTCTTGACCACCGTCTTGCGGAAATCCAGCCGGTAGTCCTTGGTCTGGCTCATCAGGGTTTTGGCGATGGCGGGGATGGAGGCTTTCCGCTCAATGGTACCGTCCGGATAGATGTTGGCGATCTTGGTATCCAGCAGCCGGAACACATACAGCTCCCGGTTTTTCCCGTCAATATAGCAGGGAAGCGTCCCCCGGATCACCTTCCGGCCTGATTCGTCCGTATCCAGGGGCAGGCGGCACAGGGCGGCCAGATTGGTGATCAGGTTGCCGGTGCCGTGGTTCGGCGTCCGGAGCACGTAGGAGATTTCCTCCCCTTCCCGCTCCAGCTCCACGATCAGGTCCTTTTCCTTGTCCAGGTAAAAATGTCCGAAGGCTGCCATCTTCTGTTCATCTCCCCGCGCGGATTCATCCCCCTCAATTATAGCGTGCTCCCGCAGCAAGGTCAAACCTGCGGCCTGTTCCGGAGAAGGCAGGCAGCCGCCGGGCGCCGTCTGCGGGAGGTGAGCCCCGAAATGATGGAAAGCCGGCAATCGCCGCCCGGCCAGGCCGGGCGGCGATGAAGAAAAGGAGCTCAGGCAACCAGTACATATCCCTTGCCATAGATGGTCCGGATCGCCCCGAACCCGATCTTGGCCCGGAGCCGGCGGATGCACATATCCACCGACCGGGTATCCGCCTCCACGGGGAAACCCCATACGTTCCGCAGCAGCGCGTCCCGGGAGACGACCGCGCCGCGGTGCAGCCGCATCCATTCATACAGCTCATACTCCGTCCGGGTCAGCCTGCAGTTTTTCCCGTTGATTTCAATCCGTCTTTCGCTCGCGTTCATTCGATCCTCTCCTTTCGGCATATGTTCGGCCTCTCAGGCCCGGTCATCCCTCTTACAGATCAGACGACATAATGTCGTAATAGGTTCCCCATAGATCCTGTTTTTCCGGAAGCCGCTCCCGCACCGCAGGATCCTCCAGGTCAATCTCCACGTCGTTATAGGCGGTCTGGTTCCGCAGCGAAGGAATGGAATACACCGCCAGCCGCTTTTCCGGATCCTTCGGCCAGGCAAAGAAGGACTCATCGCACCGGATCACCCGGGCCATCCAGGTTCGGATCTCCTCCTCCGTCTCCAGCCGCTCATAGGACTCCAGCTTCTCTTCTCCGTCCTCCCGCTGCGTATATCTGCACAGGAACACGAGGACCTCTTCATTCCGGGCAAAGCCGCCCAGGACAAAGTCCGTCCATTTTTCGGCCTCCTCCCCCAGAATCAGCTCCAGCGTATGCCGGTCTCCGGGCCGGATCCCGTAGGAAACATACTCATAGGAATCCGGATCCCCCTCCAGGCCGGCCCCTTCCATGTGCGCCCAGAGCACCACAGGCTGCTGCATGCTTTCCAGCGTCCTCTCCCGCAGATCCTGCCGCAGCGCCTCCCTGAGCTTCGCAGGATCCAGCCGGAGCAGGCGGGAAGAATCGGGGTTGAAGCCGTAGGTCTCCGTAAATTCCGCCCCGGTCATCCCGAAATCTCCCGTTGCGGAATAGCTTCCTGCTCTTTCCAGCAGGGGCACTTCCTCGCTCTGCTGCCGTCCCCAGGCCTTCGCCATGATCCGCAGCGCGGGCAGAAGCCCCTCCTTCTCCCGGGGATAATGATACCGCCGCAGCACCCGGCTCCCGTCCTTTTTCTGGAAGGCGACGACGCAGTCGGCGTATCTGCCGTTTTCATAGGGAGTCTCCCGATGGCTTTCCAGCTCCTCCTCCCGCATCCGGTCCACCCATTCCAGGCTGGCCTTCAGGCTCTCCGGAGTATCAAAGCGCAGCGCATTTTTTTCCGTCATGTCCGGCCAGACCTCCACCGCCCGAAGCTCCTCCGGCCGGGCGGTATACCGGTCAAACCCGAGCCAGTCGCCCCGGAGGGCGAAGCAGGCCAGCAGCATGACCGCGGCCGCCGCCGCGGGAATCCTCCAGTCCTTCAGGTTCAGCCGCACCCGCTGATCCAGCAGCATCCGTACCAGGATCCATACCAGCAGGGTTCCGAGGATCAGTCCGAGATAGGCTACCGGCTCCAGGCTCAGGTACAGGGAAAGCACGATGGCCCCTGCCGTGCCGCCCAGAACGGCCGTCCAGGCAGTCACCGCCGGCTCCGCGCGTTTCAGGTTCAGGGTGTGGCCGGCATTTTCCGGCCGGACCCGGCGGCACATCACCCAGGTCAGCGCCCCCAGCACCAGAATCATCAGGATGCCGGGCCATCCCCGGAAATCCGCCGGCTGATAGAAGCTCTTGTACAGGCTCCAGGCCGGGGAGAAGCGCAGCATATCCCGAACCGCGCCGTTTACATACAGGGTGTTCAGGTACCAGCCGGCTATATTGATCCAGCAGCCGAGCGCGATCTCCACGGACCCGACGATCAGCACGCCCCCCAGGGCCGCGGACCAGAAGGTACCGAAGACCATGGAGCACAGGGCACCGACGGCATAGCCGTACAGGCTGATCAGCAGCGTACTGACCCCCCGCAGCGCGTAGGCCCGCAGGTCAAAGAACCTGCCCAGCCCGTTGGCCTGAACCATCAGCGGATGAATCGCCAGGCAGACCGTCAGGGGCAGCAGCCCGCAGATTCCGTACACCGCGCTGCGCAGGGCGAAGCTCCGGGTGCGTGTCATGGGAAGCCCCGCATACATCAGCGCCTGCTTCCGGGAAAACTGATGGCGGAAAAGCACCATTGCGCAGGCAAAACCCATGGCTCCGAACAGTCCGCACAGCATTTCCAGATTCAGCGGCGAATAGACGAAATTCAGCGTCAGCTCCCGGGTGCAGTAAGCCGCGGTGGAAGCGGCAACCGGCTCCAGCGGGTTCCCGAAGCCTTCCCGAATGCCCAGGATCCGGATCATCCCCTGCATGGGAAAAACCGCAAAGGCAATCAGGAACACCGCGACCGCCAGAAAAACATACCGCCGCAGCAGCCACCGCAGGGGGGTCGCTTTTCCAGGATTAGTTCGCATAGCCCTGTTCCTCCATTTCCAGAATAAACACTTCCTCCAGCGACAGCGGCAGCACTTCGCAGAACTCCGGTTCCATTTTCCGGATCTGCGCCAGGACTTCCTCCTGATTTCCCCGGATGGTCAGCACGCACAGCCGGCCCTGCCGCAGCGCCTTCAGCGGATGCAGTTTCCGGATCTCCTCCTCCGGCACCGGTTCCCCGGCGGCAAACTGAACCCGGAAGATTCCGCTGACCACCGTGTCCATATCTCCCACCGTCAGCAGCCGGCCCTCATGCAGGAAGCCCACCTGGTCGCAGATATCCTCCATCTCCTGCTGATTGTGTCCCGCCAGTACCGTCGTCATGTTCCGGTCCCAGGTTTCCTCGCTGACGGTGCGCCGGAAAGCCTCCCGCATGACCGGGTCCAGCCCGTCGAAGGTTTCGTCGCACAGCAGCACCTCCGGCCTCCTGGCCAGCGCCAGGCAGACCTGCACCCGTTTCTGGGTGCCCTTGGAGAATCCGCTGACCTTCTCATCCATGGGCAGGTTAAACCGGTCGCAGAGCTCCTCCAGCCGCGCCGGATCATGGGACGGATACCAGGCCCGCTGAAAGGCGCCCATCTCCCGGATGGTTGCTGCGTGCAGGAAGGTCGGGTCATCGCTCAGGTAGCAGATCTTTTCCTTGGCCGCCGGGTTTTCGTAAACCCGCTGCCCATCCAATATGATTTCACCGCTGTCTGCCCGCAGGATGCCGGAAATCATCCGCAGCAGCGTGGATTTCCCCGCGCCGTTGGTTCCCAGCAGGCCGAAGATATGACCTTCCTCCAACTCCAGGCTGATCTCCCGGAGAACCTTCCGTCCCCCGAAGCTCTTTTCCACTCCCGTCGTTTTCAGCATGCTTTGTTTCCTTTCCGGCAGCCGGGTCTTCCGCCCGTCACCGCCTGAAACCAGTCTTCTCCGCTTATCCGTCTTCCCGCGGGTGCCTACTCCCGGTACTCCTCCGCGGACAGTGCGTCTATCTGCTCCCGGGAAATTCCCATCTCCCGCGCTTTCCGGATTTCCTGCCGCAGCAGCCCCAGCTGGCTCTCCTGCTGCTTGCGCCTCTGCTCTCCGGTCGCCGGCGTCACGAAGCTTCCCCGCCCCGGCCGGGAATAGATCAGTCCCTCCTGTTCCATTTCCCGGTAGGCCTTCTGAATCGTGTTGGGATTGATTCCCAGCTCCGCGCTCAGCGTCCGCACCGAAGGCAGCGGTTCGTCCGGCGCCAGGAAGCCCATCGTGATCTGCCAGCGCAGCTGTTCCTTCAGCTGCTCATAAAGGGGAGCCTTGCTCCTCGGATCTATGACAAACAAGCTTCCGCTCCTTTTCTGCCGGATCGCCCGGCTGCGCCGTCCTGCCTTCCTCCGCTGCCGGAGGACGTTTTAACTGTACTATTACGATTAGTACAGTTGCATCATACACCTCCCATCCCTCCCTGTCAACCTGTTTTTCATTCTTGTTACAATTGGTTTTTCCCCCGGCCGGGATGCGGATCC
>CAMNKK010000036.1 GCA_946542235.1 uncultured Clostridia bacterium
CCCGCCGCGGTCTCCGCCTGCACCCGGGGACTGGAGCGGTTCGTGGAAAATCCCCTGTTCCTGAAATGGATCCCCGCCGCGGTCTCCGCCTGCACCCGTTGGCTTTCGGATGGGCTGGATGCCCTGGTTTTCGGCCTCCGCCGCACGCTTTTCCGTCCCCGGAAGATCCAGGATTACGGCCTGTCTCTTTCCGAGAAGGCTGATCTGGCCCTGGGAGAAACCCTCGACCGGGTGGCGCCGGGGAAGGATCATGCCGCCGCCCTTATCTCCGCAAAAAAAGAAGCGGATAAGGTCAGCCATTACCTCTCCCGCTCCGTCTCCTTCGGGCTTCTGCTGATGATGCTGGGTCTGCTGACCGTGCTGGTCTGGCTGCTGGCCGCCGGCCGGCCGGCCGCCTGACCGGCTGCTTCTTCCCCGCCGCCCCGGGTCCGGGACAGCCGGGGAGCCCGGCCGTCCCCGCAGGCAGAAGAAAAGGCCCCGGCGCAGGAGCGTCGGGACCGGTTTGTCCGTCATATGACCTCCGGATTATTCCGGAGGTGTTTCTTTCGCTTTTTTCCGTTTCTCCAGGGAGACCAGTACCTTCTCCCAGATGACCACCACCACCCCGACGATCAGGAACAGATAGTAGGTGAAGAAGCGCCACACCAGCAGGGCAAGCCCGATCCGGTCACCGGGGATGATCCCCTTGTAATACAGCAGGAACCCGCCCTCCTGGGCGCCGCTGGCTCCCGGCAGGGGCGTATAGCTGGCGCTGATAAACAGCAGGAAGCTGATGGTCAGCAGCTGATACCAGGGCGTTCCGGAGAACCCGAAGGCATGATAGACAAAAAAGATGGAGCCGATCACACCCAGGACGCTGCCGCAGGAGCAGAGCAGCTGCACCATGATCTGGCCCGGCCGGCGGCTCAGCGCCACCAGCGCGGTATGATAGGTGTCCAGCACGATGGTGGTGGCAGCGATGGCGGCATCCTCATTCTTGACCAGGTGCACCTTCACGCCCAGCCGGATCACCCAGTTGGCAATCCGCTGGATCAGGTTCCGCTGGAAGGCGGCCATCAGGCACAGCGGAATGCTGGCAAAGTTGACGATCCATCCCAGCCGGGCCAGCCACACCGCGTCTCCCAGCTGCTTTGCCACGAAGTCCCGGTTCATCACCCAGAATACCAGGCTCAGCGCGACCAGCACCACCTGGTTGCAGATAAAGCGCACCGTGGCGGTCATGGTCCCGTATCCCACCGGCACCCCTGCCTTCCGCAGGCTGTTGACCTGCATCGGCTGTCCGCCGGCGCTGGAGGGAGTAATATTGCTGTAATAAAACCCGATCAGGCAGGCAATCACCGCCCTCCACAGGCTCAGCCTGAATCCTTCCCGCCGGAGATAAATCCATCCGCTGAGCGCGTCAAAGAACATGTAGGCAAACCAGCATCCGAAAATGCCCAGCACCCATACCGGGCTCAGGCTTTCCAGCGCCTTCCAGGCGTCCTCCAGCTCACTGTTGCTGAAGGCGATGCTGATCACCAGCACAATGCTGGCAGCCACCAGTCCGTAGCTCAGCAGCTTCTTCAGGTTGATCTTCATTCCTCGCTCTCTTTTTACGCCCTTCTGCGATCGATCAGGGTCTGATATTTATCGAGCACGTCGGTAATAATATCGCTCCAGGGTTTGGGAATCGTCTGTCTGGCCTTTCTTCCCGCCTCCGCGGCTTTGGGCAGTGCCTCCCGGATCACCCGCGCGATGTCCTCCGGGGTGTTTTCACAGAGGAAACCGTTGACGCCGTCCTCGACCACTTCCGCGCTGCAGCTGCCCCGGACCAGCACGGAGGGCGTCTCGTTGACCGCCGCCTCCCGGACCACCATGGGCGCATTGTCATACAGGGAAGGAAAAACAAACAGATCCGCCAGCGTGTAGAGGTTCCGGAGCATGTCCCCGTCCCGGATGAAGCCCAGGAAGCCGACCCGGTCCTCCAGGTTCAGCTCCGCGGTCTGCCGCTGCAGGCTGGACCGGTCCGGCCCTTCCCCGGCGATCAGCAGCGTATAATCCATCCCCTGCTTCTTCAGCAGGGCGGCCGCCTCCAGCACCGACCCAATGTTCTTCTTCCGGCTGACCTGCCCCACAAACAGGAGCACCGGCTTCCCCTCGGGAATGCCCAGCCGCTCCCGGGTCTGCGCCGCGCTCTCATAGTCTATTTCGTATACATCGGTGCCGTTGGGGGCAATCTCAATTTCCCGCTTGTAACCATAGGCCCGCAGCACATCCGCGGTTTCCCGGTTCACGGCCCACACGGCGTCGCATTTGCTGTATACCGACAGCACGACGTTCACCACGCTGTTGGACAGCTTCCGGCTGTGGGTAATCTTGTAGGCGTCGTCGTAGTACTTGCTGTGGAAGGTCGCGATAATCGGAATTCTGGGGTTGTTTTTCTGGATCTCCAGCGCAACGCGGGCGCTCAGAAACGGAGAATGAATATGAAGCACATCAAAGGGGATCTGCCTGATCTCCTTCCGGAAATCAAGGCTCCAGTCCGGAACCCCGAGGCGGTAATTCCGCCCCGGGATCTGCAGTCCCTTGTACAGGATGGTCTTCAGCCCCTCGATCCGGCTGTGGGCCGGATCCTCCGGCGCGATATAATAAGCTTCGTGTCCCCTTCTTTCCATCTCCCGGCAATAGGCCCAACAGACGCGGCCCACTCCGTCCTGCATGGGAGGATAGGTTTCCGTCAGCTCGCCGATAATCATCCGAGTCTTTCCTCCAAAACAGTAATGCTGTAATTATATCCTGTTTTTCTCTTTTTGTCTATTCCTCGAACCGGAACCCGGCAAAGTCGAAACGGCTTCCCGGCAGGAAAACGAAGCTGACCGCCGTGTTTCCGCCCGGCACCGCGATCCGGAACCGCTGGGTGCCCTTCTCCGTTCCCCGGAAACGGACCACCTCCGTCACGGATCCGCCCGTCGGGCTTTCCATCCGGATCGTGACGGCATTGATCTCCAGCGGAGTCCTTCCCTCCAGGATCAGTCCGGCTTCCTTCCGGTCTCCGAAGTCCATGTCCGTCCAGTTCAGGGACACATTGTTCCCGATCTCCAGCACCTCTCTCCCTTCCTTCCGGAAGCTGTCTCCGTAGATGCTGTCCGCCTCCGCGGCATGCTGCCAGACAAAGGCCCGGCTCTGCTTTTCAAACCGGAATCCCCTGAAGTGGAATTTCCTTTCCGCCACAAAGCAGAGGGTATGCATCCCGGTCAGCCGCTCCGGCAGCTGCCAGGTCTCCGCCTGATACACGTTCCAGATGCTGGGCTTCTGATAGTCCATCACCGTGATCAGCCGCCCGCCGCCGCGGGGGTCTCCGTCATACAGGCGGATATGGTACATCTCCCCGTTCAGCGTGAACAGATCCATGGTCAGCCGGTCGCTGCCGGCCTTCCCGAAGTCCACCCGGCTGAATCCGACCATGCTGTCGCCGCCCTCCCGGGCAAAGGCGATTCCCTGCTCGTTTCCCGCGCCGATTCCGCCCTCCTGGATATCATGCAGCCCGGCGCTGACATATTCGTAGGGATTCATCGCCACCTGTCCCATGCCGCTTACCTGCAGCTCAATCTGGCTGATCTGTTCCGGATGGTCCGCCGCGTTGCCGTAGAGCGCCCGCAGCAGGATCGTTCCGTCGCCCTTCCCCCGGACGGTGATGATGCCTTCCTTCTCCGTCCATTCCGCGCAGGGGGTTTCGATGCCCGTTTCTGTCGTCACCTGCCACTGAATCCGGCAGGGGGACGCGTTTTCCGGATGCACCTTCCACCGGAAGGCCGCCTCCGGATTCTCCGGGCTCAGCTCCCGCCCGCCCAGGGGGATGATCTCCACCCGGCGCACCGGCACCTCCTCCGGGGCTTTTCCTCCGGTGATCTCCTGGGTAAAGAAGGGCGCCGGACTGCTGCCGGTTTCCGCCGCTTCCACCGGCAGGCTGATCTCCGCCCGGATTCCGCCGGTGGTCCGCACGCTGATCCGGGCAGGCTCCCGCCTGCCGCTGGCTCCCAGGATGATCAGCATCTTTCCGCCGAACAGCCGCTTCACGGTGCCCTTGTATTCGTCCGTATCCGAGGCGTCGCCGTTGTCCACGCCGAGCAGGGTGCCGCCCCCGCTGACCCGGACCTCCACCCGATCCCGGGCGTTTACCACGGGATGCCCGTCCGCGTCCTTCGCCAGCACCTCCACAAAGGCCAGATCCTCCCCGTCCGCCCGCAGGGTTTCCTTCTCGGGCCGCAGGTCCAGCGCCGCGGTCTCTCCCGGGGTCACCTGGACATCCCGGCAGATCTCCCGTCCGTCCGCATCATATCCTGCCGCTTCCAGCCGTCCCTTCCTGAAGGGGATCCGCCACCACGCCATGCACTTCCCCGCGTCCCGGTGATCCAGCTCCCGGATTCCCAGGCTCTCGCCGTTCAGCTTCAGCTCCGCCTTTGCGCAGCTGCTCATCACGGGCACGTCGATCATCTGGCCCTCGTTCCAGTCCCAGTGGACGCCCAGATGGATCATGGGGCGGTCTCCCCAGAGGCTCTGGAACAGGTAGAAGGCATCCTTGGGGAAGCCTGCCGTATCCACCTGCCCGAAATAACAGCTCCGGGTATGGTAGGGGGTCGGCTCCCCGATATAGTCAATGCCGCTCCATACGAACTGACCCATGCTGTAGGTATTGTTCAGGTCGTCGGTGATCATCTTTCCCAGGTTCTGCGCTCCCCAGCTGCTGACGCTGTTGCCCAGCGCGGAGCACTGCAGGTCCGCGTCGCTCAGAATGGTCTTCCCCGCCGGGAAATGATATATTCCGCGGCTGCTCAGAACGCTGGCGGTTTCGCTGCCGTAGATCACCCAGTCCGGATGGGCCGCGTGATGCGCGTCATAATACTTTTCCGCGTAGTTGTATCCGGGAATCCCGATCTCCTCCGCGCAGCGCTGGGCTCCCTCCCAGGGCATGTAGTTGCTGCCGAAAGTGACCGCCGCGTGCCCTGCCGGATCATGCTGCCTGACCTGATCCCGCAGCATCCGGGTCACCTCCGTGCCCCGTTCGTCCGCAAACATGTCATAAATCTCGTTTCCGATGGACCACATCACCACGCAGGCGTGGTTCCGGTCCCGGCGAATCCAGCTGGCGACGTCCTCCGCCTCGTGCTCCGGAAAGAACCGGGCATAGTCATAGGTGGTTTTGGGCCGCTCCCACATGTCGAAGATCTCATCCACCACCAGGATCCCCATTTCGTCGCAGAGATCCAGCATCTGCCGTGCCGGGGGATTGTGGCTGGTCCGCAGGGCGTTGACGCCCATCTCCCGCATGATCCGCAGCTGCCGGCGGGCCGCCGCGGTCTGGAAAGCCGCTCCCAGGGCCCCCTGGTCATGGTGCAGGCAGACGCCTTTCATCTTCAGGTTCTCCCCGTTGATCCAGAAGCCGCTGTCCGGGGCAAACCGCAGGGTCCGCAGCCCGATCCGGGTCCGCTCCGTCTGCGGGCCCATGCCGTATTCCAGGGTATAGAGGGCGGGATGGGCCGGACTCCAGCATTCCCCGCCGTCCAGCTCCATCTCCAGGACGGTCTTCCCCGCCGATACGCAGCCCCTGGCTTCCGCCGCGAGGCTCCCGTCCGGGGCCGTCAGCCGGGCAAAGGTCTCCCCCTCCCCGACCGCTTCCGCTTCCGCCCGGATGCGCCAGCCGCTTCCGGTCTTTTCCGTCACGGTATACAGGCTGTCCGGCACCAGATAGCTTTCCGGCAGCAGCCGGATCCTCACGTCCCGGTAGATCCCGCTTCCGGAATACCACCGGGTGTTCGGACTCTGATGGCGGATGTGCACCATGATCTCGTTCTCCCCGGCCCGCAGCTTTCCGCTCAGCATCACCTGGAAGGCGGTATATCCGTAGGCATGGCTGCCGATGACCTCCCCGTTCAGCAGGATGTCGCAGTCCATGTACACGCCGTCAAACATGATCAGCACATGAGGCGCGTCCGTTTCCTCCGGGCTCAGCTTCCGGCGGTACCAGGCATCCGCGTCCTCATACAGATCCCCCGCCTGCCAGATCAGCCAGTCATGGGGCAGGCGCACCGGCTGCCACCGCGCCTGTTCCGCTTCCTCCCTGCGGCTCCCCAGAGGCATCTTCACGAATTCCCATCCATCGTTGATCAGCCGGTCTTCCGCTCTGCACAGTCTGTCCATCCTGCTTCCTCCGTCCTGTCTTTACTGAGCCCAGTATTCCAGATGCAGCTCATTGGTGGAGGCATAGGCTCCCTGCATGCTCAGCTCGTATTTCAGATGCACCTTTCCCGTCTGCTCGCCGACCTCGCACCACACGTCCCGGGAGAATACCGCCATGGGCAGATCCCCGAAAGGGGTGTGGAAGGTGGTTTCATAGCGCTTGTTCCGCTGGAACAGCATGGTGTTGGAAAATTCACCCATCCGGTGCATGGTCACCTGGTCCTTCGCCATGACCAGCTGAATCTCGGATTCCGTCACCTCTCCGGTGACTTCATCCTCCTGGCTTTCCGTATATTTCAGAAGAGAGGACTTCTCCTGCGGGATCAGGATTCCCGTGGTCATCATCTGCATGGGATCCTCATGGACGCCGTCATAGCTGGCCAGCGATGCCAGGTTGATGACGACCGGGATCCCCTGCTCTTTTTTCTGCATCTTATCCAGGCTCCTTTGGTCAAATACGCTGCGCCCTCCGCCGGGAAGGCACCCGCTGCCCTGATCCCCGTTCCGGCCGGTCATTCTCCGGGATCCGGATGTGTCCGGGCAGTACTTATCAGTTTAACGCCATTCCTCCTGATTGGCAAGAATCCCTTGCATCTTTTTCCCTCTTTGGGTAGAATATCGTTGCGCTGTTTACGGCAGGCGGCCGGCGGTGCCTGAAGCAGCTGCCGCGCGGAATCTGCGCGGCCCAGGCCGGAGCCTGTCCGGTCAGAAAGCGGAGGGAGGAAGCCGGATGCAGCTGGAAGCCCGCGGGAAAATCAACTGGTCTCTGGATATCACCGGCCTCCGGGAGGACGGGTATCACCTGATGGATATGCTGATGCAGCCGGTGGCCCTGTCGGATACCGTCACCCTGCTTCCCGCGGAGGAGCTTTCCCTGTCCACCGGCGGAACCCCGCTGCTCAGGGCGGACGAACGGCATCTGGCCCTGCGGGCGGCCCGGCTGCTGAAGGAGCATACCGGCTATCCCGCCGGTGCCTCCATCACCGTTTTCAAACGGATTCCCGTGGGGGCCGGCATGGGCGGCGGCAGCGCGGATGCCGCGGCCGTGCTTTTCGGGCTGAACCGTCTGTGGGGCACCGGTCTTTCTCCGGCGGAGCTGGAAGCTCTGGGGCTCCGTCTGGGGGCGGATGTGCCCTTCTGCCTCCGGGGCGGCCTGACCAGGACCCGGGGCATCGGGGAACTGATGGAAAATCTGCCCTGCTCCCGTTATTATTCCCTGGTTCTCATTCAGCCCTGCCGGGGGCTTTCCACCCGCGATGTTTTTCAGGCCTTTCACGCCTCCCCCGCCCTGCAGCATCCGGACACGGATCTGGCGGCCTCCGCCCTGGCGTCCGGGGAGACCGCGCTGCTTCGGAAGAGCCTGGGCAACGTCCTCCAGCCCGTTTCCGTTGCCATGCGCCCGGAAATCGGCCGGGCCCTCCGGAAGCTGAAGGATTGCGGCGCCGAGCTTGCGCTCATGACCGGCAGCGGCAGCGCTGTCTTCGGGGTTTTCCGGACCCAGGCCCGGGCGCGGGCCGCCTATGCGGCGCTGGCGCCCCTCTGGTCTTCCGTTTTTCTGTCCAGAACCTGCGCGGAAAGCATTCTCCTGTCGGAGGATGCCCCCTGCGCCGACGGTTTTTCTTCCGACAGGGAGGGATGATACTTTTATGACTGCTTTGAAAAGGATATCCGCCCTTTGCTGCGCTCTGCTTCTGCTCTTTTCCGCCGCGGCGGCGGAGGAAACCGTGATCGAGCCCGTTCGTACCGTGCCGGACTACGTCCGGTGGCTGCTGGAGGTGGCCGGGGAGGAAGTAGGCTACCGGGAAGGGGATCACGGCTGGAGCAAATACGGCGACTGGGCCGGGGATCCCTATTGCCAGTGGTGCGCCGAGTTCCTCTGCTGGTGCGTGGATCAGGTGGATCAGCGCCACGGAACGCACCTGCTGAACCGGATTTTTCCCCGCTATTCCGGTCAGAACACAGGCCGGGCCTGGTTCATCCGCGCCGGCCGCTTTGCCGTGCGGAAGGGCGAGGTGGACGGATGGGGCTATGAATGGCTGAAGGGGCATGATACCTTCATCCGCACCGGGGATTATGTGCCCCAGCCCGGGGATTATGTGTTCTTTACCTGGACCTCGGGGGTCGATACGGATCATGTCGCCCTGGTGGAATACTGTTCCCTGACCCCGGATGGAAAGACGCGGATCCATGTCATCGAGGGAAACAACCCTGCCGGCGTCGCCCGCAATGAGTACTCTCTTTATGATACCCAGATTCTGGGCTACGGCACGGTGCATGACCTGGTGGACATCACCATGCGCTACGGCAACTCCGGGGAAAAGGTCCGCCAGCTGCAGGAATCCCTGGCCTATCTGGGATATCTGGAATCCCGCTTTATCACCGGGGACTTCGGCAACGCTACGGCGGCCGCGGTTCGCGCCTTCCAGGCCGCCCACGGTCTGAAGACCAATTCCATCGCCAATCTGGAAACCCAGCGCCGGATTCAGGAGGAAGCGGATCTGAAGCGGGACCGGGATCCCGCCACCTGGACCGTGGTGGATGAGGAAGACTGACATACGGGAGGTTCACCTCTGATGAGAAAAAGACTGATGGCTCTGCTTCTTTTGATGGCGCTGGCGGCCGCCTGCCTTCCCGCTTCGGCGGAGGAGGCGGATCCCCCGGCGGAAGGCTTTCGTTTCAGCTTTACGCTCCATCTGAACCGGGACGCGCTGTCCCCCGCCCTGCAGGATCACGCCGAGGGCTACGCGGAGCTTCTGGACGCCCTTCGCTTTGAGGGCACCTGGGCCCATGCGGTTTCGGCCGAGCTCTTTGAGCTGCGGCTGTCCGTCATTCCGCTGCATCCGGACGCATCTCCCGTGGATCTCCGGTTCTACGGAAAGCCGGATTATGTGTATGTAACCTCCCCCCTGCTGGGAGAGGAGCGGGTGGTCCTTTCCAACGATTCCCTCCTGGAGTTTTGCGCCAAGGCCTATGAGCATCTGGGCGTTCCGCTGCAGTACGCGGCTTTGCTCCTGCCCTACACCTGGGAGGCGGCCCTGAAGCTGCCGGCGGAGGACTGGAAGGCAATGGCTGATACGAAGGACGCAGGCGGCGTAATCTCTTCGGAAGCCGTCGCCCGGCTGTCCGAAAGCTGGGCCTCCCGCGTCGCCTCCGACCGGGCGCTGGAAGTACTGTCTACCTCGCTGGGGCTGGATACCGGCCTGGACGGGGCGGTTCAGGCGATCTTCTCCGAAGCCCCGGCCTATCTCCTGAATCAGGTTACGGGGGGCGAGGAAATCCGCGTCCGCAGGCAGGGCGCCGAGGAAATCTGGTCCTCCGCCTGCGGGGATTTCGCTTTCGTCCGCTCCGAGCCGGAGCTGGAGCGGCTGACGGTTTCCCTGCCTCCGATGGCGAGCGGCTATCTCCCCTCCCTTTCCGCCCAGCGGGTGCTGGAGGGCGGGCAGCAGTCCGGCCAGTGGATCATCCGGATTCTCTCCGCCGCCCCGGGGGTGGAGGACCTGCTGGATCTGCAGGTTTCCGCCGCTTCGCTGCCGGTTTCCTGGCCCGCGGACTGTTCCTCCCTGATGCATCTGAGCCTGACCGGGGGGCTGTTTGCCAATGTCGGCTTCTCCGCTTATCTGCGGGGAAACCGAAGCGGCGATCTCACCGCGGAGATCCGGAAGCCCTCCTCCGACGGGGAGCCCGGCCCCGCCATGCTGACCCTCACCGGCAGCCTGGTTCCCGCGCCGGAAATCACCACCGTGCCGGATGTCAGCTGGGGTACCTTCCGCAATTCCACGGATGTTTTCCGGGCCAATGATTCCTCCCTGTCGGACTTCGTCTCCAGGGTCGTCCGGCCCCTGGCCTCCGGGGTTCTGAAGTTTCTGATCGGGGTTCCCGCCTCCTCCTGCCAGATCATCCTGGATGACCTCACCGACGCAGGAATACTCCATATGCTGCTGGGCAGCTGAATCCGATAAAGCCCCGCCGCGGTTTCTTCCCGGCGGGCCGCATATCAAGGAAGGGGCGCCGGATCCGATCCGGCGCCCCTTCCTCTGCAGCCTTTTTCAGAGCCATTCTCCGTCAAAGACAAACTCCGCCGGCCCCGTCATCAGGACGCGGCCGCTTTTTTCTTCCCACTCGATCTCCAGCTCTCCCCCGTTCAGCTGCAGTACTGCCCGGCGCTCGCACAGCCCGTTCAGCACAGCCGCCACCAGCGTGGCGCAGGCGCCGGTCCCGCAGGCCAGGGTTTCTCCGCTGCCCCGCTCCCATACCCGCATCCGGATATGCTCCCGGTCCAGCACCCGGGCAAACTCGGTATTGACCCGCCGGGGAAAGGCGGGATGGCATTCAAACTCCGGCCCCCACTGCAGGATCGGCCAGTCCTCCACCTCCTGCTGAAAGATCACGCAGTGCGGGTTGCCCATGCTGACGCAGGTCACGGGAAAGATTCTGCCCTTCACCTCCAGCGGCGCGTTCACAATCCGATCCGCCTCCGCCGGGAGATTCATCCGCGTCGGATCCGCCGGAATCAGCTCCGGCCGGATTTCGGGCTTTCCCATATCCGTCCGGACGGACCGCACCTTTCCTCCTTCGATGTTCAGGTGCAGGATCCTGATGCCCGCCCCTGTCTCCAGAGAGATCTCCGTCCGGTCCGTCAGCCCGCGCTCATAGACGTATCTGCCCACGCAGCGGCTGGCGTTCCCGCACATTTCCGCTTCGCTCCCGTCCGCGTTGAACATCCGCATCCGGAAATCCGCCCGCTCGCCGGGAAGGATCATGACCAGCCCGTCGCTCCCGACGCCGAAGTGCCGGTCGCTGATTTTCCGGGCCAGCCCGGAGGGATCCGGAAGGGTCTCCCGGGTGCAGTCCACATAGACATAATCGTTCCCGATCCCCTGCATTTTGGTAAATTTCATTCCACCGTACCCTCTGCCGCCAGCGCCGATTTCTCCCGGACCGGCAGCTCTTCGCTCCGCTCGGGCTCCTCATTCCGGATAAACCGGTTCAGCTCCCGCAGCCGCTGGATCCTGCTCTGAACCCGATGGCCGGTCAGCGCCCTGCTGCGATACTTGTCAAACAGCGCCCGCACGCCCATGGTAACCGGGATGGCCGCCCAGAAGCCGGCCGCGCCGGCCACCGCCGCGCCCACTCCCAGCGCCGCGCCCGTCTTGACCATCCGGAACGCGCCGTCCTTCAGCCCCGTCTTCCCGGGCTTCTTTTTCAGCAGGATCTTGGATCCCTCGCTGACGGTGATGATGGCAAAGGGCAGAATCCCCGTCAGGCTCTCCATCGTGTCCGTCAGCAGTCCGGTTTCCTCCAG
This sequence comes from uncultured Clostridia bacterium, assembly GCA_946542235.1. Classification (GTDB taxonomy): domain Bacteria; phylum Bacillota; class Clostridia; order Christensenellales; family Aristaeellaceae; genus Aristaeella. The sequence goes on from CAMNKK010000036.1 coordinate 11,519, forward strand.
CAGGCCGGTATCCACGGCCATCTCGTCCATGTAGGTCAGCCCCGCCGCGATGGTATCCACCACCGTGTCCTGCTGCCGCTTCCTGTATTCCTTCACCAGCTCTTCATACGTTTTCATCGGGTTTCCCCCTTTCTTCCGTTTCTGTTCTCTTTCCTGGAGCGCGAGGCCGGTTGCCCCTGCCTATACCAGCTTCCAGACCAGAATCACCGCGATGGCCGCGGCCGCGGCCACAGCGATCAGGATGGTGATCTGCTGAATCAGATTCCGGTCCTTCTTTTCCTTCTTTCCCTTTTCTTCCCGGCTCCGGGCGGCGTTCTGCTTTTCCAGCGCGGCCAGCCGGTTCCGCAGCTCCGTCAGCGTCCGGTCATGCTCCTTCTCCTGCTCGTCCAGGAGTGTTTCCAGCTGCTGGATTCGGCTTTCCATCGTCTGGATCCGCCGGTCCTCCTGGGTCATCATCTGGTTCACTTCGCCCCGGAGCTTGTTCTGATCCTCGCACAGCCCTTCCGCCACCAGGGTCATCTCCGACGTAAAGGCTTCGATCATCTGGGCGCTGTCCTCCCCCCTGACCATTTTCAGCGCGCCGTTCCACAGCTTTTTCGGCTTGGCCATCAGGGATGTATCTTCGCTCATTTCTGTTTCCCTCCCCTCGAACGGATCGGTTTTTTCCGTGTTTCCGAAGCGCCGGCCGCGGACATCCCTTCTGTCCCGCGTTCGGCGCTCCGGCGGAATCCGTTCAGATCTTCAGGGTGTATTTTTCCCCCCGGATCAGGCGTTCGCCGGTGTGCAGCGGCCGTCCTCTCTGGTCGTATACCACCTGCTCCACGGCCAGCACCGTGGTTCCCTCCGGAACCTGGAGCAGCTTTGCCTCCTCCGCGTTCGTTTTGCGCAAAGAGAGGTCATATATACTTTTCTCCGCCTGAACCCCGTATTCCTGCAAAACCCGGTACAGGCTCCCGTTCAGTCCGGCGCCCTCCAGCCAGGAATAGGCGGTGGAAAAATGGCTTTTTTCCAGAATCACCGGCTCCCCGTCCGCCCGGAGCACCCGCACAATCTCCACGATCCGGGCCTCCGGCCCGAGGATCAGGGCTTCCCGGTCCCGGGCCGAGGCCGCTCTTTCTCCCGTCCGGATCACCTGTGCGGAAGGAGTCTTCCCCTCCGCCCTGCACCGGTCGTGAAAGCTTTCGATCCGCCTTTCCCGGATCTCGGGCTTCGGCATGGATACAAAGGTTCCCTTGCCCTGCTTCCTTTCCAGCAGGCCTGCCGCGGTCAGCTCCTGCAGCGCCCGCCGCACCGTCACCCGGCTGACCCGGTACCGGGTCTCCAGCTCATGCTCCGGAGGAATCTTTTCCCCCGCCGGGTAAACGCCCTCGAGAATATCTATCCGGATCCGCTCCATCAGCTGCGCGTAAAGGGGGCTCGCGCTGTCCGCCCGCAGTGCCGTCTCTGCCATTCTTTTTCCCTCCGGGATCTTTCTGTTCATAACGTTGTATTGTTATATAATGTATCAATACAACAGATGATTATAACCTCTTCTGTCGTTTTATGCAAGTCCGATGCTCCGGCCCTCTTCCGTGTCCCTGAGATGAGTCTTGCGTTTTGCCTGAAAACATGCTATTTTGTCTGTACATATTGTTATGGAAAGGAAGGATTTCCCTTGCGTATTGCTCTGATCAATGAAAACAGCCAGGCCGCGAAAAACAGTCTGATCGAAGCCACCCTGAAAAAGGTCGTGGAGCCCATGGGGCACACGGTGGATAATTACGGCATGTATGCCGCGGACGACGCAGCCCAGCTGACCTATGTCCAGTGCGGGCTGCTGGCCTCCATCCTGCTGACCTCCGGCGCCGCGGATTATGTGGTGACCGGCTGCGGCACCGGCGAAGGCGCCATGCTGGCCTGCAACAGCTTCCCCGGCGTAATCTGCGGACATCTGGTGGATCCCTCCGACGGCTATATGTTCGCCCAGATCAATGACGGCAATTGCGTTGCCCTTCCCTTTGCCAAGGATTTCGGCTGGGGCGCCGAGCTGAAGCTGGAAATGATCTTCCAGCAGCTTTTCGGCTTCGGCCACGGCAACGGCTATCCCAAGGAGCGCGTCGTTCCCGAGCAGCGGAACAAGAAGATTCTCGACGGCGTGAAGGCGCTGACCTATCGCCCGCTGATTGACATTCTGAAGGATCTGGATGCTGATTTTGTCCGCGCTGCCATCGCCGGAGAGCATTTTGCCCAGCTGTTCTATCCGAACTGCCGGGACGAAGAGATCGCGGCTTTCCTGAAGCAGCTCGGCTGAGCCCCCGGGCTTTGCCCGGAAGAAAGGCCGGTTCATGAGTTTTTTCCGAAAGAAACAGTCCCGGGGAAAGTATGAGATCGATATGACCTCGGGACCCCTGATTCCGAAGATTCTCCAGTTTTCCCTGCCGCTGATGATGACGGGCATCCTGCAGCTGCTTTACAACGCGGCGGACGTCATCGTCGTCGGCAACTTCGCCGGGCATACGGCGCTGGCAGCCGTCTCCTCCACGGGCTCCCTGATCAATCTGCTGGTCAACGTGTTCATGGGGCTGAGCGTCGGCGCCAGCGTAGTCATTGCCCAGGCCTACGGCGCGGGGGATGTAATCCGGATGCGGAAGGCGGAGCATACCGCCATGACGCTGTCTCTCATCATGGGCATCGCCGTGGGGGTCCTGGGCTTCGTGCTGGCCCGTCCCATGCTGGAATGGATGGACAGTCCTCCGGACGTGATTGACGGGGCGGCGCTCTATGTGCGGATCTATTTTCTCGGCATGCCGGCCAATATGATCTATACCTTCGGCGCCGCCGTACTCCGGGCTGTGGGAGACACGAAGCGCCCCCTGTATTATCTGACGATCTCCGGCCTGGTCAACATCGCGCTGAACCTGCTGCTGGTCGTCGTGTTCCATATGTCCGTGGCCGGCGTGGCCATCGCGACGGTGGCCAGCCAGGTCATCAGCATGGTTCTGGTGCTCTTCTGCCTGCTGCGCTCCCACGGGGTCATCCGGCTGGAGCTTCCGGAGTGCCGTATCGACCGCCGCAGCCTGCTTGGCATGGTCCGGGTGGGTCTGCCGGCCGGGCTCCAGGGCAGCCTCTTTTCCATCTCGAACGTGCTGATCCAGAGCTCGGTCAATTCCTTCGGCAGCCTGGTGGTCGCCGGAAACGGCGTCTCCAGCAATATCGAAGGCTTCGTCTATACGGCCATGAACGCCCAGTATCAGGCCTGCATGACCTTTGCGAGCCAGAACTACGGCGCGGGCAAATTCGACCGGGTCCGGAAAACCATGTGGAGCTGCCTGGGTATCGTCACCGTGGTAGGCCTTGGCCTCGGCCTGCTGGTCTATGCCTTCGGCGCCCCGCTGATGAGCCTGTACAACAGCGACCCCAAGGTCATTGAATACGGGCTGGTCCGGATGGGAATCATCCTGCCCACCTATTTCCTGTGCGGGCTGATGGATGTGATGGTCGGCCAGCTGCGGGGCGTCGGCTATTCCGTCATGCCCATGATCGTATCCCTGGCCGGAGCCTGCGGCCTGCGCATCCTCTGGATCATGACCGTTTTCGCGTCCAACCATACGCTGGATATCCTGTATCTCTCCTACCCCATCTCCTGGGGTCTGACTTTTGCGATTCACCTGGCCTGCTACCTGACGGTGGCATCCCGAAAACTGAAAAAGGAAGCGCTGAAACCATAGCTCGCCGTGCTTCCTGCGGGAGAGGGATTGATCTGATGTCTGCCATCTCCGGAATCCGGAAGGAAAAACGGGGCGTTCGCCGCATTGGCCTGCCCCGTTTATTTGTGCTGCTGTTCTTCCTGCTGCTGTTCCTGCCGGGGAGCCCCGCCCGGGGGGCGGAATCCCGTACGGTTCTGCTTCCCTGTGCCGGCGGCGGGGATGCGGGAAACAGGGACGGCAGCGTCCTGGATGTTTCCCTGCTGCCCGCCTCAGGCATCCCGGATGCCTCCGGCCGCCTCTGGACGCTTGCGGAGCTGCAGTCCCTGAAGGGCTTCCGGCTGGATGCGGCGTTCCTGCGTTTTCGGACGGAATCCGTCCAGGGGAAGAAGATCCGCTATGCGCTCAAAAGCGCGGAGGGCGCCGCTTCCCCCGCCCAGGCGCTGAAGCCGGGGGCGGATGTCTGGGACGTGACGGTTCCCGTCCGGTCCTCGCTGGCCTCCGGAGCCGCTCTCGGGGATCTGCGCTTTGCGGCCTCGAAGCCTTCCCGGAATCGCTGGGTGCATCTGCAGGAAGGTTCCCTTTCCCTGCAGCTGACCTTTTCCGCCGAAGCGCCGCTTCCGGCCTTCCCGCTGGATACGGTCTCCGAGGAGGCGCTGACGGACGCGTCCCTGTGTTATCTGGAGCAGGGCCATCCGATCCTGCGGCGCTATCAGGAGCTCACCGGCAGCCTCACCGTCTCCCGCTGGCCTCTGGGCGTCCCCTATTATTTCGGCGGCGTCAATGAGGAAAAGATCCTGCATCGCTTCTTTCCCCGCCAGGTGACCGGCTATTACCGGGCGGACCGGATGTATCTCTGCGGGCTGGACTGCGCCGGGTTCATCAACCTGGCCCTGCAGAACTGCGGGCTGGAGCCCGTCTCCATCTCCGATATTCTGAAGGAAAAAAAGGGGGCCCTTCTGCTGAACCGAAGGCACCCCCGATACTGGCCCACCTTTCTCCGGCCCGGTGACCTGCTGGCCATGCGCCACGGCAAATTCAACCACATCGCCCTTTACCTGGGAACCCTGCGAACCTATGGCTGGACCGAGGAAACCGCGGGAGAAGCGCTGCCCGCGCTGGATCTTCCCCTGGTCATCCACTGCGGGGAAAACCCGTTCTATTATCAGCGGTACCTGGAGTATATCCGCGCCCAGGGCTGGGAGAACACCTTCCCGCCGGACGGCGGGGTCACGGTTTCCGTCATACTCCCGGACACGCTGTCCGCCCCCCGCAGGGAAACCGCGCCCTGGGGGGACGAATTCTCCTGGTATCTGCTGGAGGGGACGCCCCTCCTGGCCTTCCCCCTGCAGGACTGCGAGGATCTGGCCTGGTTCTGTCCCTGATTACCGGCCCTTCCGGGCGGCATAGTCCTCCTCGATCCGCCTCTTCCATTCCCGCCCCAGCGGCGCGGATCCCCTTACCGAGCAGACAGCCTCGCTCACCGTGGCAAAGTTGACCGCCTGTCCGGCTGCGTCATTCACAAAGTTTACGGACCGGTCCTCGCTGATCCCGTAGCGGGCGGCTGTCTCCACGGCGTCGATGTTCGCCCCCAGGAACAGGAATTCCCATCCGTATTTCTGCTTCTGGCGCTCCACCATCTGCTTGACCCGTTCGCTCGAATACACACGGCTGGCGTTCTCCATTCCGTCCGTTGTAATCACGAAGATGGTGTGCTCCGGCCGATCCTCCTCCCGGGCATATTTGTGCACGTTTCCGATGTGATGGATGGCGCCGCCCAGCGCGTCGATCAGCGCCGTGCAGCCGCCCACACAGTACTGCCGGTCCGTCATGGGTTCGATCTTCCGCAGATCCACCCGGTCATGGATCACCGTGCTCTCGCTGGCAAACAGCACCGTGGAAACCAGCGCCTCCCCTTCCTCCTTCTTCTGCCTTTCGATCATGCTGTTGAAGCCCCCGATGGTGTCCGCTTCCAGCCCGGCCATGGAGCCGCTCCTGTCCAGAATAAAAACCATTTCCGTCAGATTCTTCTTCATCAAAAATCCCTCCCGTCTGTACTCTGCCGGGGCGATTGTTCACCCCACGGACAGAGCATACCTTTTTTCGGGAGGGATCAGGTCGCCTGACAGGCGACATTTTTTCTTTCTCCGGCGGCCGATGCGCAGATCTTTCCGGGCTACATGCCCATCCCGGATCCCAGCAGCGGCATGTCGAACTGGAACAGCACCTCGTTGATCTCGTAGATGTTGTACTCCTGATGGCGGATGAAGTATTCCACAATGATGTCAAACCGGCTGCTGTGGGAAATGGCGTATCCCGCCTTCCTCAGCAGCTTTTCCGTCTCCCGCAGGGACAGCTTCAGCGCCACGGCAAAGGCAAAGGCCGTAGGCTTGCTGGGCCGATAGGCCGGATTGGAGCGGATCTTGCTGAACAGCTTCCGGTCCACATTGGCCCGCCGGTAGCACTCCGCGTCCGTCATCCCCCGCTCGTCAATCAGCCGGATCAGCGCCTGGGAAAAGCTCTCGTCCGTCCGGCGGAGCAGCTCTTCCCAGTCCGGCTTCCCGGCGGGGGCATAGGCCGCGTCCGCGGCTTCCGCGGAAGCATCCTCCAGCCGGACCGCCGTTCCTTCCTCCGCGGGAGAAGGCGCCGCGGCCGGCGCGTATCCGGATCCGAGCCTCCGATCCAGATCCAGCGCTTTCTTCTCGTTCCTGTGCCACAGTCTTTCCCGCAGGGTTTCGGTGCTCCTGTTGATCCGGCTGCCGGCATAGAAATCGTCAATATATTCCTGCACATCCCGGAAGGTGTTCTTCCCCGTCCGGAATTCCTCGGCGCCGAACAGAACCAGGTAGGCGGTGATCTCGTGATCCTCCAGGAACCCGGTAATGGTCTCCGCCGCCGTGTCAATGGCCTCCGCCCTGGGATAGCCGTACGCCCCGGCGGAGATCAGCGGAAATGCGATGGTTTCGCATCCGTTCTTCACCGCCAGCTCCAGGCTCTTCCGGTAGCAGGACCTGAGCTTCTCCTGTTCCCCCTCCCCGCCGCCGTGCCAGACAGGACCCACCGTATGGATGACGTATCTGGCGGGCAGACGGTATCCCCCGGTGATCTTCGCTTCCCCGGTCTCGCAGCCGCCCAGGGTGCGGCATTCCGCCAGCAGCTCCGGGCCCGCGGCCCGGTGAATCGCCCCGTCCACGCCGCCTCCGCCCAGCAGGGAGCGGTTGGCCGCGTTGACGATGGCATCCACCTTCATCCGGGTAATGTCGTTCCGAACAATTACAAAAGGCATGCGTTCTCCTTTCCGGACTCATGCTGATCCGCGGATATCACAGCTGCCAGAGATTGATCCCCAGCTTTTCGTCCCGCTGTCTTCCGGCTTCTCCGTCCAGCGCCTTCACAAACATCTCGCAGGTGGCGCCGACCCGCATCCCGATCACATGCCCGCCATGCACCGCGTGCTGCTGGTCCGCCAGCGTCGCGTGAAGATGGATATAGGGTTCCCCGTCCATGACGGTAATATTTCCGGCCAGGCAGGTAATCTCCATGAATCCGTTCAGTTCCTCCCGGTGATAGGCCTTCTCCTCCAGGTCATAGACCCCGATCTCCGCGTGATCCGCCGCGCCGATGGCGCTGACCTGGCCCAGCCGGATATTTTCTTTCCCGGCAAGCTCCCGGAGGCATGCCGTAATCTCCTCCCCAAAGTCAATCCGAACCGCGTAGGTATCCCCAAAACGTCTGTACTGCATAATGTCCTCCTT